>JAEYTW010000689.1 GCA_023433835.1 Pseudomonadota bacterium
GGCCAGGCCCGCGACGAAGGCGGTGGCGAGCAGCACGGTGATCTCGCTGGCCGTGCGCCCGGCGGTCAGCGTCTGCAGCAAGGCGTCGGCACTCAAAACGACTCTCCCCGGCTGGACTGTGAAAACCTATGGCGGCACTATTGCCGTGTCAGCCTGAAGATTTGCCGGGTGAAGCTGCAAAAATGCCGGATCTCGATTGGAATGGCCTGCAACATGTGCTGGCGCTGGCCCGCACCGGTTCCTACGCCGCAGCCGCCCGGCGGCTGGAACAGGATGCGACCACGGTTGCCCGCCGCATCCGCGCGATCGAGGTCGAACTGGGCGCCCGGCTGTTCGAGCGCGGCCCGGACGGGGCCCAGCGCCCGACCCAGGCCGGCGAGATCGCGCTGGCCCGGGCCGAGGCGATCGAGGCCGAGATCGGCGGGCTGACGGCCGCGGTGAAGGGGATCGATACCGCCGCGGCCGGCACGGTGCGCCTGACGGCGGTGCCGGTCCTGATCAACCATCTGCTGCTGCCGGCCGCCGCCGGGCTGATGGCGCGCCATCCCGGGCTGGCGCTCGAATTGATCGCCGATGTCCGCGATCTCAGCCTGACCCGGCGCGAAGCCGATATCGCGGTGCGCCTGGCCCGGCCGGGCGAGGAGGCGGGCGACCGCGTCATCACCCGGCGCATCGGCACGCTCGACTACGCCGTCTATGCCGCCGATGGGGCCGACGATCCGCCCTGGCTGATCTACGAGGGCGGCATGGCCCATCTGCCGCAGCAGCGCTGGATGTCGCGCGCGGCGGAGAAGGGGGGCCGGATCGCGGCGGTGACGGTCAATGACGGCGACTCGCTGCTGCACGGGGTTGCGGCCGGCCTGGGGAAGGCGTTGCTGCCCTGCCTGATCGCCGATCGCATGCGTGGGCTGCGGCGGCTCGACTGGGGGGCCGAGCCGATGCCGGGGCGGGAAATCTGGGTATTGACCCTGCCGGACCTGCGCCATCTGCCGCGGGTCGCCGCCGTGCTCGACTGGATCGAGGCGGTACTTGGCCCTCAGACCATGGCGGGCGCGGCGTCGAGCTTTTCCAGCCCCTGAGCGATCGCGGCGGCAAGCTGGGCCTGCGGCGCGGCGCGGCTGCGCTCGGCATCGAACTTGCGGGTGAGGAACTCGCGGGCCTCGCCGGCGGTGCGCACGCGGCCGGTCGAGTCGTGGAACAGGGTCGGGTTGGCCCTGACCGCGCCGCCGACGATCTCGTCGGCCGGCGTGCCGGCGGCGGCGGTGATCAGCTTCACCGCTCCTTGCGCGCCCAGCAGATGGGCCATCGCCAGCTCCGACTGGCTCGGGTCGCGGCCGGTGCCGCGGCGCAGCGCCGCCCGGTTTTCCTCGGCATAGCGCGCGGTCAGCATCGCCGCGGTATTCGGATCCTTGCGCAGGTCGAGGATCGTCTTCTTCAGCGCGGCATCGCGCACGGTCGGCTTCCCGTCGACCACGGTGACCGCCTGGGCGAGGTCGCCCCGGCCGATCGCATCGCCGTGCCGGCGAACCAGATCCAGCCACGTGCGTTCCACGAACTGGAATGCGCCTGTAGCAGTCGATCGCGGATTCTTGGCAGAGTTGTCCAGCCGGCTCTCGCCGGCCGCCTTGGAGAGGATGGTGGCGAAGTCGGCACCCTGGCCCTTCGACGCGCGATGGACCTGCGCGCCGAAATCGACCATCGCCGTGGCGCTGGCCGCATGCTGGAGGGGATTGGTGCCGGGTTTCATCAGCCGTCCTGCCTCAGTGAATGATGCGGTACTGGCGGCGATCGGCCAGGACCGAGCAGGAAATGGTCCGCCGCTCGCTGGGTTCGGCGACGTCACGCAGCACGGCATGGGGGATGTCGGCCGGCCCCAGCACGATCGTCTCGACCGACCAGTGGCGTTCCGGATTGTTCTTGAGCCGGTAGACTTGCCCGGGTTCTACCCCGAAATTCACTCGTGCCATGGTTCCCTCTTGCGGCGAAATTAGGCAAATTGGAGTTTAGGGTGAATGGGTTAAGCAAATCTTTTCCGAGGGGCCGCCGATGAACCTCGCCGCCTTCCGCGTCTACTGGCGCGTCCTGGCTTTGCTGAAGCCCGAACGCCGCCTGGTCACCGTCCTGTGCGTGGGCAATATCGGGGTGGCGGCACTTGCCTTCCTCGAGCCGATGCTGTTCGGCAAGGTGATCGACGTGTTGTCCTCCAGCGGCGGCGAGCCCGGCGCGCGCTGGGACGAGACGCTGCGGCTGCTCGGCGCCTGGGCCGGGGTCGGCGTCATCGGCATCGTCGCCACCATCCTGGTGGCGCTGCATTCCGACCGCCTGGCCCACCGCCGTCGGCTGGCGGCCATCGCCGACGGCTTCGACGAAGTGCTTGACCTGCCGTTCGCCTTCCACTCCGAGACGCATTCGGCCCGCCTGCTCAAGGTGCTGCTGCAGGGCGCCGACAACCTGTTCAATCTGTGGCTGTCGTTCTTCCGCGAGCATCTGTCGACCTTCATCGGCCTCGTGGTGCTGCTGCCGGCCTCGCTGTTCCTGAACTGGCGGCTGGGGCTCTTGCTGATCGGGCTGATCGTGGTCTTCGCGGTGCTGGCCTATTTCGTGGTGGGCAAGACGGAATCGGCCCAGGCCCGGGTCGAGGAGGAGCATTCGGCCCTGGCCGGCCGCCTGGGCGACGTGCTGGGCAACGTGCCGCTGGTGCAATCCTTCGCCCGGCTGGCCGAGGAACGGCGGGCGCTGGCCGTCGCCATTGAGCGGGTCAAGGCCGCCCAGTTCCCGGTACTGGACTGGTGGGCGACCGTCACCGTGCTGTCGCGGTTGGCGGCTACCGTCACGCTGCTCGCCATCTTTCTGATCGGTGCCTGGGCCAATGCCCATGGCGAGGCGACGGTGGGCGAGATCGTCACCTTCATGGGCTTCGCCACCATGCTGATCGGCAAGCTCGACGCGGCCATGGGCTTCCTGTCGCGGCTGTCTTTGCAGGCCCAGGCGATCCGCGAATTCCTCGAACTGTTCGACCTGCCCTCGACCGTCTCGGACAAGCCCGGCGCCGTCGACCTGGCGACGGTCACCGGGCGGGTGGAGTTCGACCAGGTCTCGTTCTCCTACCCGAACCGCCTGCCGTCGCTGCGCAGCGTCTCCTTCGTCGCCGAACCCGGCACGGTGGTCGCCCTGGTCGGGCCGTCGGGCGCGGGCAAGACCACGACGATGTCGCTGCTGCATCGCGTGTTCGACCCGACGGAAGGCCATATCCGCATCGACGGCCACGACATCGCCGACATCACGCTGGCCTCGCTCCGCCGCAATATCGCCGTGGTGTTCCAGGAGGCGCGGCTCTTGAACCGCACGATCGCCGAGAACCTGATGCTGGCCAAGCCCGACGCCACCCTCGAGGAGATGGAGGCGGCGGCCAGGCTTGCACGGGTGGACAAGGTCATCGCCAACCAGCCGAAAGGCTACGACAGCGCCATCGGCGAGCGCGGCGTCCGGCTCTCGGGCGGCGAGCGCCAGCGGCTGCAGATCGCGCGCGCGGCGCTGAAGGCCGCGCCGATCCTGGTGCTGGACGAGGCGACCTCGGCGCTCGATACCGTCACCGAGGCGGAGGTGCAGAGGGCCTTGAACGCCCTGATGAAGGGGCGTACCACCTTCGTCATTGCCCATCGCCTGTCGACGATTCGCCATGCCGACCAGATCCTGGTCCTGAAGGACGGGGAAATCGTCGAGCGCGGCACCTACGACGAATTGCTCACCCACGACGGCCTGTTTGCCGAGCTGGTCGCCACGCAGCGCCTGGCCCAGGCCGCGGCCGAGGCAGAGAGGACCGAGAACGCATGACCCTGGACGCCGCGGCCCAATCCCAGATCGACGAACAGCGCGGTCAGGCCTTCACGACCCGGCGCGCCACCGTCCCGGCGCTCGAGGATGTGCTCTACCAGGCGATTCCGGTGCTCGACCGCGGTTTCGTGCGCGTCGTCGACTACATGGGTGACGACGCCGCCGTGGTGCAGGCTGCGCGCGTCTCCTACGGCCGCGGCACCAAGAAGGTTTCCGAAGACCGCGGCCTGATCAACTATCTGATGCGCCACCGCCACTCGACCCCGTTCGAGATGTGCGAGATCAAGTTCCATGTGAAGCTGCCGATCTTCGTGGCGCGCCAATGGATCCGCCACCGCACCGCCAACGTCAACGAGTACTCGGCGCGCTATTCGATCCTGGATCGCGAGTTCTACATGCCGGCGCGCGAGCATCTCGCCGCCCAGTCGTCGAACAACCGCCAGGGCCGCGACGAACCGCTGACCGGCGAAGAAGCCGAGCGCGTGCTGTTCCTGCTGCGCCGCGACGCCGAGCAGGCCTATTCCTCCTACGAGGAGATGCTGAACGTCGACGAGGCCGGCCAGCCGGTCGATGCCGACCGTTCGGGCCTTGCCCGTGAACTGGCGCGGATGAACCTGACGCTGAACTACTACACCCAGTGGTACTGGAAGATCGATCTTCTGAACCTGCTGAACTTCCTGTCGCTGCGCGCCGATGCCCATGCCCAGTACGAGATCCGCGCCTATGCCGACGCGATGCTCGACGTGACCCGGCGCTGGGTGCCGCTCAGCTTCGAGGCTTTCAGCGAATACCGGATGAACGGTGCCTCGATGTCGGCCACCGGCATCAAGGTCGTCCGCCGCATGCTGGCCGGTGAGACCGTTACCCAGGCCGATTCGGGCCTCAGCGCCCGCGAATGGCGCGAACTGATGGGAGTGCTGGGACGCGAGGCGTGACGCCGCCCGCGGCCCCGGGGCGCTCCCTCGTTCCGATCCTTGCCGGCGGCGCCGGCATCGGCATCCTGGCTTCGGCGATCTATGCGCCGTCGCTGCCGTCGATCGTGGTCGGCCTCGGTGTCCCGGAAGACCGCGTCCAGGCCACCTTTACCGTTTATCTCTTCGCCTTCGCGCTGGGCCAGCTGGTCGTCGGCCCGCTGGCCGACCGCTACGGCCGGCGCATCATCCTGATATCGGGGCTGCTGGTCACCGCGATCTCTTCCGTCGTCTGCGCCCTGGCCCCGACGATCGACGTGCTGCTGATCGCGCGCATCGTCCAGGCCCTGGGCAGCTGTGCCGGGCCCGTGGTGGCGCGTGCCATGGTGCGCGACCTCTATGACGGGCCGCGGCTGACCTCGGCCGTGTCGATCATGGCGATGTCGATCGCGCTGGCCCCGGCGGTCGCGCCGGTGATCGGCGGCCAGCTCGAAGTCTGGCTCGGCTGGCGCTCCTGCTTCTGGTTCGTCGGCGGGCTGGCGGCCTTCCTCGCCGTGATGGTGGTGATCCGCATTCCCGAGACCAACCGGCACAAATCGGCCGGCAACCTGCTGACCGCCTCGGTCGCGTCCTACGCGCGGCTGTGGCGCGACCC
Source organism: Pseudomonadota bacterium (assembly GCA_023433835.1). Classification (GTDB taxonomy): domain Bacteria; phylum Pseudomonadota; class Alphaproteobacteria; order Ferrovibrionales; family Ferrovibrionaceae; genus JAFKFH01. Next base: position 5,401 of record JAEYTW010000689.1, read on the forward strand.
GGTATTCCTCCTGTTCACCGTGATGACCGCAGGGTCGTCGGCGGTGTTCTACGCCCATACCTCGGGCGGCGCGCCGCTGCTGGTCGGGCAGGGCGGCATGAACCCGGCACTCTTCGGCTGGTGCGCGACCGCCCCGCCGCTCGGCTTCATGACCGGTTCGTTCCTGGTCAACCGCTTGGCCCGCCATGTCCGGCTGCACCGGCTGATGGGCGTGGGCTCGAGCCTCCTTGTGCTCGCCACCACCGGCATCGCGCTCAGCGCCTGGATGCTGGGCGCGATGTCGCCCTGGGCTTATTTTCCGTTCATGTACCTGGTCGGCGTCGGCAACGGCCTGACCATGCCCGGCGCCGGCGTGCGGAGCATCAGCCGGCATCCCGGCATCGCCGGCGCCGCGGCCGCGCTGGCCGGTTTCATCCAGATGGCGGGCGGCGCGATCGGCACCATCGCCGTCATCCTGTTCGCGCAAGGGCATGCGGTCGAGCTCGGCCTGGTGATGATGGGCTCGACCCTTACGGTTTTTTGCGGCTGGCTGCTGGTGGGCCGAGCGCGGGATGGCGGAAACACGTCGCCAGGTGATCGTTGACGATGCCGACCGCCTGCATGAAGGCATAGGTGATCGTCGGGCCGCAGAAGCGGAAGCCTTCGGCCTTCAGCGCCTTGGCCATCGCCCGGCTTTCCGCGCTTTCGGTCGGCACCTCGGCCATCGTGGCCCAGCGGTTCTGCCGCACCTCGCCGCCGGTGAACTGCCAGATGAAGCCGGAGAAGCCGCCCGGCCGTTTCATGATCTCCAGATAGGCCCGCGCCCCGTCGATGGTGCCGAGGATCTTGGCGCGGTTGCGCACGATGCCGGCATCCTGCATCAGCGCCTCGACCTTCTCGGGCGTGTAGCGGGCGATCTTTTCCGGCACGAAGCCGTCGAAGGCGCGGCGGAAATTGTCGCGCTTGCGCAGGATGGTGATCCAGGACAGCCCGGCCTGGAAACCGTCGAGGATCAGCTTCTCGAACAGCTTGCGATGGTCGCGCTCCGGTACGCCCCATTCGGTGTCGTGATAGGCGATGTAGACGGGGTCGGTGAAGCCCGGCCAGGCGCAGCGCGGGCGGTCGTCGATCATCTCGTTCCTCCGGAGGTGCCGGCGCCCGGCCGGCGGTCGGGCAGCAGCAGGGCGCAAGCAGCGGCGGCCAGCACCAGCAGGAAGCCGACGATGTCGGCCGGCATCGGCCGGTCGCCGAGCAGCGCCAGCGAGCCCAGCACGCCGATGACCGGCGCCAGCAGGATGCCGAGCGAGGCGGTGGTGGGCGTCAGCCGGCCGACGATCTCGAACCAGACGACATAGGCCAGCGTCATGCCGAAGACGACGTTGTAGGCGGCGCCGAGCAGCGCCGGCCAATGCAGCGGCCACAGATGCGGCGCCGGTTCGAACAGCACGAGGCCCGCGGCCACCGCGACGGTGCCGACGGCGAACTGCCAGAAGGTCAGGTTGATCGGATCGCCGGTCAGCCCGGCCCATTTGACGTAGACCGTGCCGGCCGCCCAGGTGACGGCAGCACCCAGCGCATAGAGCATGCCGATCGGGATGCCAGCCCCGAGGAAGGGCAGGATCAGCGCGGCCAGGCCGGCCGCGCCGAGCCCCAGGCCGAGCAGCTTGGGCCAGCTGAGCCGGTCGCCCAGCGCCAGCCACGAGAACAGCGCCGCCCAGATCGGCATGGTGTAGGCGATGACGGCGACGCGCGAGGTGGCGGCGCCGAGCTGGGCGAAGGCGGCGAACAGGTTGAAGCCGGCGATGTTCAGCAGGCCGGCGACGGTCAGGTGCCAGGCGGCCCGGCCCCGCGGCAGGGTGATGCGGGCGCCGCGCATCAAGGCCAGCCCCGCGAGCGCGGCGGTGCCGAGCACCAGGCCCAGCAGGCGGAAGGTCCAGGGCGTGATCTCGCCCAGCGCCAGCTTGCCGGCAGGCCAGTTGCATCCCCAGAGGATGCCGACCAGCACCACCAGCGCCCGGGTCATCGGATGGTTATCAGGCGGTCAGCCGGTCGCCGGGCTGCAGGCCTTCGATCCCCTCGGCCTCGACCAGGGTCACCGCGCCGCTGCCGCAGGCGACGACCAGCGGATTGACGGCGAGCACCGTGCCGGCCTCGCCGGTCTGCCCTTCGATCACGCTGGTCTGCCAGATGGTGACGCGGGTGCCGTCCGCCCGGTCGCTGAAGGCGCCGGGATAGGGGCGGGTGACGGCGCGCACCAGGTCGTGCACCGCGCGGGCCGGCTTCGTCCAGTCGATGCGGCCGTCCGCGGGCTTGCGGCCGGGCATGACGGTCGCGGCCGCGTCGTCCTGGGGAATGCGCGGCGCGGTACCGGCCTGCAAGTCGGCGATGCGGCGCTCGATCACCCGGCCGGCGGCGGCGGTGACCCGGGCCATCACCTCGGCGGCGGTGTCGTCGGGGCCGATGGCGACGGCTTCCTGGTCGACGATGTCCCCGGCATCGGCACGGCCGGTCATGTGGTGCAGGGTGATGCCGGTTTCGGTCTCGCCCGACAGGATCGCCCAGTTCACCGGGGCGCGGCCGCGATATCTGGGCAGCAGCGAGCCGTGCAGGTTGACTGCCCCCTTGATCGCGCGGGCCAGCACGGCCTTGGGGATCATCCGCCGGTAATAGGCGGCGATGATCAGTGCGGGCCGCGCGCCGCCAAGGGCGGCGTCGAATTCGTCCAGCGTGATCGCATCGCCCTTGATCACCTTGATGCCGGCATCCTGGGCGCGGGCCGCGACCGAGCGGAACCACGTGTTCTCGCCGGGATCGTCCTCATGGGTGAAGACGCAGGCGATGCGCTCGCCGCGCGCGATCAGCCGGTCGAGCACTTCGTAGCCGACGTCGGAATAGGCAAACAGCGCGATGCCGCCGTCCGACGGGTTGCCGCGGGCGACCGAGCGGACGATGTAGCCCGGCCGGCGGCGCACTTCCTGGAAGATGCGGCCGACATACTCGCCGATGATGCCGAGTCCGGTGATGACGACGCCCAGCAGCAGGAACAGGATGCCGAACAGGGTGAACAGCCCCTCGGCCTCGGGACCCACGATCAGGCGGCGCAAAGCGAGGTAGATCACCAGGAGCGTCGACAGGACGGACACGACCATGCCGGTGATCGTGAACATCTGCAGCGGCACCAGGCTGAACCCGGTCATCAGGTCGAAGTTCAGGCGGATAAGCTTGTAGAGGTTGTACTTGGATTCGCCCGCGGCCCGCGCGGCATGCTCGACCTCGACCTCCGTCGGATTGGCGGCGAAATACTGGGCCAGCGCCGGGATGTAGGTCGAGGTTTCGCGGGCGGCGACGATCTCGCGCACGATTTCGTGGCGATAGGCGCGCAGCATGCAGCCGTGGTCGCGCATCTCGATATGAGTGATGCGCGCGCGGATGAAGTTGATCGCCTTCGAGGCCCAGTGGCGCCAGGTGGTGTCCTGGCGGGCGCGCCGGTACGAACCGACGACGTCGTGGCCGGCCTCGACGGCGGCCAGCAGCTTGGGAATCTCTTCCGGGGGGTTCTGCAGGTCGGCGTCGAGCGTCAGCACCACGTCGCCGCGGGCTTCGGCGAAACCCGCCATGATCGCGGCATGCTGGCCGAAATTGCGGTGCATCTCGACGACGACGACGGCGTCCGGCCGCTCCTCGTGCAGGCGCCTGAGGATGGCGCCCGAGCGGTCGCGGCTGCCGTCGTTGCAGAACACGACCTCGTAGGGACGGCGCAAGGCATCCAGCACCGGCATCAGCCGGCGCGACAGATGCTCGAGATTGTCGGCCTCGTTATAGACCGGGATGACGACGCTGAGCCAGGGCGTGGCGGTCATCGGTTCAGTTCCGGCCGAGGACGGTGGCCATCGCCGCGACCACGCGATCCTGCTGGTCTTGCGTCATGTCGGGGAACAGCGGCAGGCTGACGATCGCGCTGCCGGCGGCCTCGGCATGCGGGAAATCGCCGGCGCGATAGCCGAAATTCTCCTGGTAGTAGCTGAACAGATGCGCCGCGGTGTAATGCAGGCCGATGCCGATATCGTGTTCCTTCATCTTGTTGATGAAGCCGTCGCGGTCGACATGGGCGGCCGCGGTCAGCCGCGGGGTGAAGAGGTGCCAGGCATGGCGGTTGTCGAAGGCCGGGCTGCCCGGCAGGTCGAGCTGCGGCCAATCGCCGAGCAGCGCCTGGTAACGCTCGGCCAGCACCTTGCGCTTCTCGATGAAACCGTCGAGCTGGGGCAGCTGGTGCAGGCCGATCGCCGCCTGCAGGTCCAGCATGTTGTATTTGAAGCCGGGCATGACGACGTCGTAGGTCTGGCTGCCCTGCTTGGAGAAGCGGTTGAAGGCATCGCGGTCGATGCCGTGGAAGCGCAGGCGCTCGATCGCCTTGATCACCTTCGGATCGCCGGTCACCACCGCGCCGCCTTCGCCGGTGGTGATGTTCTTGTTCGGATGGAACGAGAAGACCTGGATATCGCCGAAGCTGCCGATCGCGCGGCCCTTGTAGCCGGTGCCGATGGCGTGGGCGGCATCCTCGATGATGCGCAGGCCGTGGCGGTCGGCCAGCGCGTAGAGCGGGTCGAGGTCGACCGACAGGCCGGCGAAATGCACCGGCATCACCGCGCGGGTCTTCGGCGTGATCGCCGCGGCGACCTTGTCCATGTCGATATTGAGCGTGGCGCGGTCGATGTCCACCAGCACCGGGCGGCCGCCGGCCTGCACGATCGTGTTGAGCGAGGCCACGAAGGTCAGCGGCGTGGTGATCACCTCGTCGCCCGGCTGCAGGTCGAGGGCGAGGAGGGCGACATGCAGGCCCGCCGTCGCGGAATTGAGCGCCAGCGCGCGGCGGCCGCCGCAGGCCGCCGTCAGCATTTCCTCGAACTGCCTGACCCGGGGGCCCGTGGTCAGCCAGCCGGATTGCAGGACCGCGGTGACTTCGGCGATGGTCGCCTCGTCGATCGAAGGCTTGGCGAAGGGCAGGAAGGACATCGGATTACCCGCGCGAAATGAGGAAGACGCCGAGGATGATGACGAAGATGCCGGCAAGCTTCATCGGCGACAGCATTTCGCCGAACAGGTACCAGGCGGCGATCGCATTGACGATATAGCCGACCGACAGCATCGGATAGGCGTAGGAAACGTCGACCCGCGACAGGGCCAGGAGCCAGACCACGACCGAGACGACGTAGCAGGTGAGGCCGGCGATGACAGGCGGGTTGGTCGCGACCTTCCAGCCGATCGGCACCAGATTGGCCGCCGAGAACTCGAAATGCCCGATCCGGTTCATGCCGGCTTTCAGCAGCAGCTGGGCGGCGGCGTTGAGCAGCACGCCGACCATGATCAGCGGAATGTACTTGGCCATGGCGTCAGTCCTGCTTCTTCAGCGGCTGGTTGGCGATGACCGCGTTGCGGCGGGTCGTGCCGATCAGCACCATGCGGTCGCGCAGCGGGCTTTTCTGCATCTCGCCTTCCCAGGTCTCGCGCCGCATGTAGACGACCATCGGATCGGTGCCGGCGAAACGTTTCCAGAATTCGGCGCTGTCGATCATCCAGCGCTTGGGCATCGCCTCGGCCTTGGTGCCGAATTCGAGCTCGCCCAGCCAGTCGACCACGGTGACGGTGCGGTCGAGATAGAATGGCAGGTCCTGGAAATAATGCTTGTAGGAGACCACCTCGGTCTCCGGCGTCAGTTCGGGCTTCACCATCAGCGCCAGCGACTTGATGGAATCGTCGCGATACTGGTTGCCGATATGGTTGCCGCTGAGGCAGATCAGCGCCGCGCCGGCCAGGCCTGCGACGATCACGCGGCGCTGGCCGGGCTGGCGGATCGCCCAGACCATGCCGACGAAGGCGACCGCCATCGCCGCGGTGAACCACCACAACGCGCCGCCGGCGTCGTTGAGCGTGGCGCCGAGCTTGCCGTCGGCAAACATCTTCAGGACGAACGGAGTGGCCGTCAGTGGCACGAACAGCGCGGTCAGGACCAGCATCGCCGGGTGGAAACCGCGGACCGCGACCCCTTCCCAGGCCGCGGCGAAATAGCGGCCGAAGAACAGCGCGATCGCGGGGAAGACCGGCATGATGTAGGGGATCAGCTTGGAGTCCGAGATCGAGAAGAACAGCGTGATCAGGCCGATCCACAGGACCAGGAACAGCTCGATCCCGCCTTCGCGCCGCTTCGCCCAGAACCCCTGCAGGCCGTGCATCGTCGCCTGGGCCATGAACAGCGTCCAGGGCAGCCAGCCGCCGATGATGGCGACGATGAAGAACCACGGCGGCTGATAGCGGTTGTGCACCGTCGAGGTGAAGCGCTGGAAATGCTCGTGGATGAAGTAGAACTGCAGGAAGTCGTGGTTGCGCATCGCCGCGAGCACATGCCACGGCGCCGCCAGCGCCAGGAACAGGATGGTGCCGGTGACGAGGCGGGCTTCCCGGAGCAGCGCCCAGCGACCGGTCAAGGCCAGCCAGACCAGCACGACCAGCCCCGGCAGCAGCATGCCGATCAGGCCCTTGGTCAGCACCGCGCCGGCGGCGGCGACATACATCGCATAGAAATAGAGGCCGCGCTTGCGCCCCGGCCCGGCATGGACGCCCAGGATGAAGCAGAACAGCGTCGCGGCCAGGAACAGCGCCACCGGCATGTCGAGCAGCACGACGCGGCTGAGCCCGAAATAGAGCAGCCCGGTCGAGAGCATCGCGGCGGCGAAGATGCCGGCGAGCCGCCCGTAGAGAACCCGGCCGGCCGCATAGGTCATCAGCGCGCAGAGGAGCGAGACCAGGGTCGTCGCCGCGCGCACGATGAATTCGCTGCCATAGCCGAACAGGCCGTAGACCCCGGCCTGCACCCAGTAGAACAGCGGTGGCTTCTCGAAATACTTGACTCCGTTCAGCCTGGGCGTGACCCAGTCGCCGGAGAGCAGCATTTCGCGCGGCAGTTCGGCATAGCGCGCCTCGCTGGTCACCGACAGGGCGCGGCCACCGAGGCCGAGATAGAACAGGGCGCCGATCAGCAGGGTAAGCAGCGCGAGGTCGACGAGCCAGTCGCGGCGGGCAGGGCTTGGGGTCATGGCGCGGGGACACTGGCAAGGGCCTGCCTGAGTGTCAAGCCGGGCGTCCGCCACGATTTTAATCCCGCGAACCCGAGGAAATCCGCGGGGCGGCGGTTGACGGGGTGGCGTCGGCTGGGTAGGGTGCCGGCCATGACCCGCGCCCTTACCCTCTCTTGCGTGTTTTATACGTCGTCCCCATAGGGCGGCGTGTCTCGGTCATGACCTGAACGAACAGACGCCGCCACGGTCGGTGGCGATGTTCGAACAGACAGGCGGTCTCCGGCCCGAAGCGGCCCGAAATGGAGACTGCCATGCTTTCCCAAGACTTCCGTTCCGACTTCCTGCGCACGCTGGCCGGGCGCGGCTTCATCCACCAGGTGACCGATCCCGGCGCGCTGGACGAGGCGCTGACCGGCGGGGGCCCACCCGCCTATGTCGGGTTCGACGCGACGGCGGATTCGCTGCATGTCGGCCACCTCCTGTCGATCATGGCCCTGCGCTGGCTGCAGCGTTGCGGCCACAAGCCGATCGTGCTGATCGGCGGCGGCACCACGCGCATCGGTGATCCGAGCTTCCGCGACCAGGGGCGCCCGCTGCTGGACGATGCCGCGATCGCGCGCAACATCGCCGGCATCCGCGACGTCTTCGGCCGCTACCTGGTCTTCGGCGACGGCCCGACCGACGCGATCATGGTCGACAACGCCCGCTGGCTGGACCAGCTCGCCTACATTCCGTTCCTGCGCGACGTCGGCCGGCATTTCTCGGTCAACCGCATGCTGTCCTTCGACAGCGTCCGGCTCAGGCTCGAGCGCGAGCAGACGCTGTCCTTCCTCGAATTCAACTACATGATCCTGCAGGCCTATGACTTTCTCGAGCTGTCGCGGCGGCACGGCTGCGTGCTCCAGATGGGCGGATCCGATCAGTGGGGCAACATCGTCAACGGGGTCGAACTGGCGCGCCGCGTCGACGGCCATGATCTGCATGGGCTGACCACGCCGCTCTTGACCAATGCGGCGGGCGCCAAGATGGGCAAGACGGCGGCCGGCGCGCTGTGGCTGAACGCCGAGCGGCTGCCGCCCTACGACTTCTGGCAGTTCTGGCGCGATTGCGCCGATGCCGATGTCGGCCGTTTCCTCAGGCTGTTCACCGACCTGCCGCTCGATGAAATCGCCCGGCTGGAGGCATTGGCGGGCGCCGAGCTGAACGAGGCCAAGAAGCGGCTGGCCGATGCCGCGACCACGCTTGCCCATGGCGCCGCCGCGGCGGCGGCCGCGGCGGATACCGCCCGGGCGATCTTCGAGGGCGGCGGGGCGGGCGCCGATCTGCCGCGGCTGGTCGTCGTGCCGGGCGCCCAGGTGATCGATCTTCTGGTGTCGGGCGGCCTGGCCGCTTCGCGCGGCGAGGCCCGGCGGGCGATCCGCGGCGGCGGGGTGCGGCTCGGCGACGTCATCGTCGGCGACGAAACCGCCGTCGTGCAACCGGCGGCGACACCGTTGTGGTTGTCGTTCGGACGGAAGCGGCACGTGCTGTTGGTCGAAGCTTGATCTTGCAGGAGAGGCAATGGGTTACCCGTTACCTCTCCGCTACCTCTTAAGGCTGAAAGTACACGGCGGAGTTGACCCCGTCACAGATGGTGATACACCAGAGTAGTGCTTTGACTGGTTGTGCTCACTCAGCATAAGAGGTCTGCATGGCAGTATTTCGTGCCTTGGTTGCTGATGACCATGCGCTGTTTCGGGCGGGCGTACGGCTGCTGCTCGAGGATGCGTTCGATGCCGAAGTAACCGAGGTGGGTTCCTTTGACGCGGCGCTGGAGTGGATTACCTCCAAGCCCTTCGATCTCGCATCCTTCGATCTCGACATGCCCGGCATGGCGGGCGTCATTACCTTGCGCATCGCCCGCCAGGCCTGCCCCGATCTTAAGATCGTCGTCATGTCGGGCCACGAAGGGCGCGATGACATCCTCGGCGCGCTGGGCGTGGGGGCCAACGGCTACGTCCCGAAATCTCACGACATGGCCGCCATCGAGGCGGCGTTCCGCGTGATCACCGGCGGCGGGATCTACGTGCCTTCGCTGGTCACGACGCTGGATCGCCCGCCGTCCGCGCCGCAGCCGGCGGCGTCCGCGGCCGCGTCATCCTCGACCGCGACGCTCAGCCCGCGCCAGCGCGAGGTGCTGGCCCAGCTCGGCCAGGGGCGGTCGACCAAGGAGATTGCCCGGGCGCTGGATCTGGCCGAGGCGACGGTCAAGGTGCATCTGGCGGCGGTCTACCGCTTCCTCGGTGCCCGCAACCGGGCGGAGGCGGTGGCCTTGGCCGCGCGGCGCAGCGACCTCTAGCGGCCGGTAACCCGGGCGATGACCGCTTCCAGCAGCAGGGGATCGACCGGTTTGCACAGGGCGGCAAAGCCGTGACGGCCCGCCGCCAGCATGTCGTCGCTGCCCTGGCAGTCGGTCATGACGATCGTGGGCAGCATGCGCCCGGCGCGGCCGGCCAGCTCGAGCGCCTCGCTGATGCCGTCGCGCCCGCCCAGCCGGGAATCGACCACCAGCAGGTCGACGTCGCAGGCGTCGGTATCGGGGGCGAGACCGGCACAGCTCGCCGCCGTGCGGGTGCGATACCCCCAGTCTGCCAGGTTGAAGGACATCCCCCTGGCGCTCATGGCGTCGTCGTCGAGGACGACGGCTATCGGCTGTGCGGTGCTCATGGGCCGAGGATGCGCCAACCGGCCGAGGGCTGCCATTCGGCGCGATGGCTTAGTCCGGAGGGCTGATGGTGCAGGACCGCCGCAAGCCCGACCGGTTTCTCGGATTCTTCTTCGCCGTCATCGCCGGCACGCTGCTGTTCGTGCTGATCGGCGTGCTGGTCTGGCAGGCGATCGCCGGGCTTGCCACCATCGAGCATCTCGCCCGCGACCCGAACGCCCTGGCCGATGCCGAGGCGGTGTTGCAGGGCCATGTCCAGCTTCGCTGGCTGGTCGTGGGGCTGGGGATCGCGGCCTTGCTGGCGATCGTCGTCTCGGCGGCCTATTCGCGCCGCAAGGGCCAGGCCCTGATCCAGGCTCTGGCCGAGCTGCGCCGGGTCAACCGCGAGGCCGAACAGCGCAACAGCGCGCTGGGCGAGGCCACCTTGGCCAAATCCCGCTTCATCGCCGCGGCTGCCCACGATCTGCGCCAGCCGCTGCATGCGCTGGGGCTGTTCGTCGGCGCCCTGCAGCGCCGCGCCCAGGCCGACGGCGACCTGGCCGAGATCAGCACCAGCATCGCGGCGGCCAGCCAGTCGATGCTGCGCATGTTCAATTCGCTGCTCGATGTCTCGCGCGTCGATGCCGGCGGCGTCGAACCCAAGCTGCGCACCGTGGCCGTCGCCGACATGCTGGCGCCGCTTGCCGTCGAATACGGCGCGCAGGCGGCCGAACGGGGGCTGGGGTTCGACTGGGTGCCCTGCCGCCTGTCGGTGCGCACCGATCCCGTGCTCCTGGAAACCATCCTGCGCAACTTCCTGTCGAACGCGCTGAAATATACCGAGAACGGCCGGATCCTGCTGGGCTGCCGGCGCATGCCGGGGGCATTGGCCATCACCATCTACGACAGCGGCCCGGGCCTGACCTCGGCCCAGCTGCCGCGGGCCTTCGCCGAATTCGAGCGGCTGGAGCGGCGGGTGCAATCGGCTGAGGCCGGGCTGGGGCTGGGGCTGTCGATCGTCAAGCGGCTGGCGGATCTCCTGGCTGCGCCGGTCATCGCGCGCTCGCGGCCGGGGCGGGGATCGTGCTTCGGCATCGTGCTGCCGCGCGCCGCGGCCGAGATGGCGGCGGTCGCGCCGGATGCCGCCCGCTCGATCCCGCCGATGGGCAGCCGCCAGGTCCTGGTGATCAACGACGATCCGACCGACCTGACCGCGATCGGGCGCGGCCTGCTCGAACGCGGCTACGTGCCGCGGCTGGCGCCATCGGCGCGGTCGGCCTATCGGCTGCTGAATCCGGCACCGGACTTCCTGCTGATCGACCTGGCCGACCAGGAGGAGGCGCTGGCCATCGGCCCGGAAATCGCCGACCGGCTGGGGCGCGACCTGCCGACCATCGTCACCGGGCGGCGAGGCGATCCGGCGACGATCGACCGGCTGGCTGCCGCCGGCTTCGCCTTCCTGGCCCGGCCGGTCGATTTCGACCAGCTGCACGAACTCCTGGACAGCCTGATCTGGGACGACACCGATCATGACGGCTGAGGGCACTAAGCCGCGGGGATTAATCCGCCGGGCGGGGTCTCGGCCGCGATGGCTGATAGCCGTCGCGCCGAATGGGCCGATCGAGCGGATGGGGGCAGTATCCGGTCATCGCAAGGCCCTGGCGGGTCGGATCGGGAGATGGAACGATGAACGGGTTGGTCGACAAGCGGACGTATCGGGGCCTGGTTGCCGGCGTGATGATGCTGGCGACGGTGGGGACCGGCTCGCAGGCCTATGCCGCGACCGCCACTTCCTCGATCGCGGTGACCGCCTCGGTGCTGCAGACCTGCATCGTCTCGGCCTCGGCCCTGGCTTTCGGCAATTACGACCCGACCTCGGCCACCCCGACCGACAGCACTACCACGGTCCTGGTCACCTGCTCGCTGTCGACCACCTACAATGTCGGCCTGTCGGCCGGCGGCGGCTCGGGCGCCTCGGTCGCCAGCCGCAAGATGACCTCGGGCGGCAACACCCTGAACTACAGCCTCTACACCTCGGCGGCGCGCACGACGGTGTGGGGCAATACGGTCGGCACCGACACGGTCGCGGGTACCGGCACCGGCCTGCCGGTCTCCTACACCGTCTATGGCCGCGTCCCGGCCCAGCAGTCGGTGCCGGGCGGCGCCTACACCGACACGGTCACCGTCACCGTCACCTACTGATCCCGCCCGCCATCCGCTTCTCCCGCCACCATGCCGGCCGGCCCGCCAGGGTCGCGCCGGCATTCTTTTTTCCGGCGCGGACTAATCCGCAGGGATTAATCCCCCGGATGAGGCCCGCATCCCGACGGGTAATGGCCGTCGCGCCGAATGGGCAACCGCGCCCGCCGACGGCAGTATCCCGCCATCGCAGGCCCCGCGGGGCGCCGGATCGGGAGAACATCGGGATGAACGGGTTCGTGAACACGCTGGCGCACAGGGGCCTGGTCGGGGGCATGCTGGCGCTGGCCGCGCTGGGGACCGGCACGCAGGCCCATGCCGCCACCACCACGTCGTCGATCGCGGTCGCGGCCGCCGTGCTGCAGACCTGCGTGGTCTCGGCCTCGGCCCTGGCCTTCGGCACCTATGACCCGACCTCGGCCACCCCGGCCGACAGCACCACCACCATCCTGGTCACCTGCTCGCTGGCGACCACCTACAACGTCGGCCTGTCGGCGGGCGGCGGGTCGGGCGCCTCGGTCGCCACCCGCAAGCTGACCTCGGGCGGCAACACGCTCGACTACGGCCTCTACACCTCGGCCGCCCGCACCACGGTGTGGGGCAACACCGTCGGGACCGACACGGTATCCGGCACCGGCACCGGCTTGCCCGTCTCCTACACCGTCTACGGCCGCGTCGCGGCCCAGCAGTCGGTGCCGGCCGGGGCCTACACCGACACGGTCACGGTGACCGTCACCTATTGAGGAGAGGATATGGTCCGTATCCGGCTGATCCGGCTGTGCACCACCGTCGTCCTGGGACTGGCGCTATGGCTGCCCGACACGCATGCCGCCGACATCAAGCTCAGTACGGTCATCATCACCCTGAGCGACAGGCAGGTGGCGACCGGGCTGACGCTCTCCAACGTCGGGGCCAAGCCGGCGCTGTTCCATCTGCGCCTGTCGCGCTGGAAGCAGATGGGCGGCCAGGACGTGCTGGAACCGTCGACCGACCTGCTGATCAATCCGCCGATCGTCGAGATTCCCGCCCAGGCCGCGCAGATGGTGCGCATCGGCTATGCCGGCAAGCGCCAGCAGCCGGCCGAGCAGGCCTATCGCCTGGTGCTGGAGGAAGTGCCGATCGCCAACAATGCCGGCCCGCAGGCGGTCGAGACGCTGCTGAAGATCAGCCTGCCCGTGTTCATCGAGGCGGCACAGCCGGAGGCGCAGCCGGCGATTTCAGCGACGGCGCGCCGCGGCGGCGCGCCCGGGCTGAGCCTCGCCAATACCGGCATGCGCCATGTGCGCATCATCAGCTACGCGCTGCAGGACCGCGATGGCCGTCCGGGCCCGGCACATCAGGGGCCGCGTTACGTCCTGGCGCAATCGCAGACCGAACTGCCGCTGGAAGCCCGCGACTTCGAGCGCGACCCGGCCTCGGTCGAACTGGTCACCGCTGCCGGCCCGCTGAAGCTGCCGCTGGGTCGGGGCAACTGACAGGCCGGTCGTGGCCAATCGGTGGCGTGTCATGACGAGATTGCTTCTGTGCCTTGCGCCCTGGCCGCTCGGCGGCCTGCCGGGGCCGGCCGTCGCCCAGGCCCAGCAGGCTGCGGCGGCCGCGCCGAATGCCGAGCAGTTGATCGTCACCGTCACCGTCAACGGCCGCGAGATCGACGATGCCGCGCTGGTGATCCGCCAGCAGGGCCGCTTCTTCGTCGGCCAGGAAGTGCTTAACGCAGGCCAGGTCACCCTGGCCCCGTCGATGCGGCTGATCAGCGGGCCGGGCGGCAATTACGTCGATCTCGCCTCGCTGCCCGGCCTTACCGCCCGCTTCGACGACCGCACCCAGGTCCTGGCCCTGACCGCCGGTTCCGGCGCCGTCGCCACCCAGGCCCTCAACC
>JAEYTW010000314.1 GCA_023433835.1 Pseudomonadota bacterium
TGGTCGCCGTCGTTCGGGGTCCCGATCGACGAGGATTCGCCGGGAAGGTTGACCACGATCGCGGTGGTCGAGCCGCCGTATTGAGCGCCATAATAGATGCCGGCCAGCATGATCAGCGCCGTCACCGGTTCCAGCGCATAGGTCAGCGGCAGCAGCATGGCGATGGTGGCCAGCGGCCCGATGCCCGGCAGCACCCCGATCAGCGTGCCGAGCAGGCAGCCGATCAGCGCATGGCCGAGATTGACCGCCGTCAGCGCCGTGCCGAAACCGAGCGAGAGATGGGCCAGCAAGTCCATCAGCCGGCGCCCGCCGGCCACAGCGGCAGCCGCAGATCGATCAGCCAGTCGAACACGACGATGGACAAGGCGATCAGCACCGCCGCCGCGGCCACGCCGCCCGTCCAGGTGAATTGCGGGCTGGCCCGCGCCGCGGTCACGACCAGCACGGCGAGCGCCGCGACCAGGCCCAGCGGTTCCAGCAGCAGCGCGAACAGGACGACGGCACCGACGACCCAGCCCAGCGCCCGCCAGTCCCAGCGCGGCAGCGCCGCGACCGGGGCGCCCGGCCGCATCGCTCCGATCATGACGGCCAAGCCGATCAGCCCGAGCGCGAGGCCCAGCATCCAGGGAAAGAAACCCGGGCCCATGCGCCCGATCGAGCCGCGCTCGAGCCCCCGCGACAGGACCAGGAACAGCACGGCGACGATGACGAACAGCAGCCCGGCCGAGAAGGCGCGCCGGTCGCGGACCGCGGCCATCGTCGCGGCTACTCCGCCGTGATGCCGGCCTGGTCGACCAGGATTTTCATCCTGGCCGATTCCGCCGCAATGAAATCCCGGGTCGCGGCCGGGCCCATCCTGGTCATCTCGGTCATGCCGAGATTTTCGTGATAGGCGACGACGCGCGGATCCCGCAGGGCGCGATCGAAGGCGGCCGACAGCCGCTCGACCACCGCCGGCGGCGTGCCCGCCGGCGCCATCGCCACCGCCCAGGCGGTGAAGACCACGGCGGGAAATCCTGCCTCGGCGAAGGTCGGCACCTCGGGCAGGCGGCGCAGCCGCGCGGTGCTGCTGACGGCCAGCGCGCGCAGGCGCCCGGCCTCGATCTGCGGCCGCAACACGTTGGCGACGTCGAACATCATGTCGATCGACCCGCCCAGCAGGTCGGTGACGACCGCCGAGGTGGTCTTGTAGGGAATATGGGTCATGCTGATGCCGGCATCGTTCATCAGCAGCACGGTGGTCAGATGCTGCGCCGAACTGATGCCGACCGTGCCGTAGTTCAGCCGGTCGGGTGCCGCGCGCGCCGCCGCGACGAGGTCGGCCAGCGTGCGGTAGGGCGAGGCGGCATTGACCGCCAGCACCAGCGGCGCGGCCCCGATGCCGTGCACCGGCGTGAACGAGGCGACGGGATCGTAGGTCAGCTTGCGGAACGTATGCGGATAGGTCGCCATCGGGCCGGAGGAGGCGTAGAGGATGGTGTAGCCGTCGGGCTTGGCCGTCGCCACCGCCAGGGTCGCGATGATGCCGCCGGCGCCCGGCCGGTTGTCGACGACGACGGGCTGGCCCAGCTGCTCGGCCAGCGCCGGGGCGATCGCCCGCGCGCTGTTGTCGGCTGCCGTGCCGGCCGACGGCGCGACCCAGACCACCGGCCGCGCGGGATAGTCCTGCGCCAGGGACCGGCCTGCCAGGATGGCAGCCAGAAAGGCAGCGGCCGCTATGCCCACCCTTCTCATCGGCGCCCGATCCTCCCCATCCCCGCCAGCGTTCCGCCCACAGCAGATGTCGCGCCATGTCGCGGCAAGGTCAAGTGCCGACACCGACGGGGCTTGCGATGACGACGGCGATTATGCCGAAATACCTATGTCGGTATACCGCGATTCTGTTTGTACCATCGTCCTGCCCGAGGAGTTCCCTGATGCCGGCTTTGCGTGAACCGGTCATCGTCGGCATCGCCGACGCGGCCCTGGAGAAAGGCGTGCTGAAGGGCGGCGGCTCGGTCCTGCAGATGCAGGCGAGGCTGGCCAAGGCCGCGCTGGCCGAGGCGGGCCTGAGCATCGGCGACGTCGACGGCCTACTGGTCGCCGGGCTGTGGGGCATGCCGGGGCCGGGCGTCTTTCCGACGGTGACGATGGCCGAGTATCTGGGCATCCGCCCGCGCTTCACCGATTCGACCAATATCGGCGGCGCCGCCTTCGAGGCCCATGTGGCCCATGCCGCGATGGCGATCGAGCGCGGCTATTGCGATGTCGCCCTGATCCTCTACGGCTCGACCCAGCGCAGCGAGAAAAGCCGCAGCCTGGGCGGACGGCCGCCGGTGCTGACGGCGCAGTTCGAGACTATCTGGGGCATTCCGCTACCCGTCGGCGCCTACGCAATGGCGGCGATGCGCCATCGCCACGATTACGGCACGACATCCGAACAGTTGGCCGAGATCGCGGTCGCGACCCGCAAATGGGCGGCGCTCAATCCGGCCGCGACCATGCGCGACCCGCTGACGATCGACGACGTGCTGGCCTCTCCCCTGATCGCCGACCCCTTGCATCTGCTCGATTGCTGCCTCGTCACCGACGGCGGCGGCGCGCTGGTGATGACCTCGGCCGACCATGCGCGGGCGCAGGGCGTCAGGACACCGATCCATGTCCGCGGCTGGGGCGAATGCGTCAGCCATTCCTCGATCGCGGCGATGCCCGACCTGGCGCGGCTGCAGGCGGCAGAGACCTCGGGCGCCGTGGCGATGGCGATGGCGGGGATCGGCCATGACGACCTCGACGTCGTCGAGATCTACGATTCCTTCACCATCACCGTGCTGCTGACCCTCGAGGCGCTCGGCTTCTGCAAGCGCGGCGAAGGTGGCCGGTTCGTGGCGGGCCAGCGCACGGCGCCCGGCGGCGACTTTCCGTTGAACACCAATGGCGGCGGGCTGTCCTATGCCCATCCCGGCATGTACGGCATGTTCCTGCTGATCGAGGCGGTGCGGCAGCTGCGCGGCGCATGCGGCCCGCGCCAGGTGCCCGGTGCGAGGCTCGCCCTGGTGCACGGCACCGGCGGCGTGCTGTCGAGCGGCGCCACCTGCATCCTGTCGCGGAGCTGAAAGCGATGTACGAGAAGCCCCTGCCGGTGATCGACCCGGGCACCGAGACCTTCTGGGCCGAGGCCCGCGCCCATCGCCTGACCATTCCGCGCTGCCTCGATTGCGGGCGGCACCATTTCTATCCGCGCAGCCTGTGCCCGCATTGCCATTCCGAGCGGCTGGAATGGACGCCGGTATCGGGGCGCGGCACCGTCTACAGCTTCACCGTGGCGCGCAAGCCGGCCGGGCCGGCCTTCGCCCCCGACCTGCCCTATGTGATCGCGCTGATCGACCTCGACGAAGGCCCGCGGATGATGACCAATCTGGTCGTGCCCGACGCCGAGGCCGTGCGCATCGGCGACCGGGTCGCGGTCGCCTTCGACGACGTGACGCCGGAGATCACCCTGCCGCGCTTCCGCCCCTCATAGCACCTTGCGGTACTGCACGAAGCCCGAGCGGTCGGCGATGCGATCGTAAAGCTGCATCGCCGTCGCATTGGTCTCGTGGGTCAGCCAGTAGACCCGCGCGGCGCCGAGAACGCGGGCCGCGGCGTAGACGTGCTCGATCAGCTTGGCGCCGATGCCGCCGCCGCGAGTGTTCTCGGCGACGAACAGGTCCTGGAGATAGACATAGTCGCCCGGCGTCCAGGTCGACCGATGGCGGATCCAGTGGACCAGGCCCACCGCGCGGTCGCCGTCGAAGGCCAGCGCGCACCACATCGGTTCGGCCGGATCGAGCAGGCGGGCCCAGGCCGTGCGGTTCGCCTCGGCCGACAGTTCGACCTTGTAGAACGTTTGATAACCGCGCCACAGCACCAGCCAGTCGTCATGGTCGGCAGCGGTCGGGGCGCGCAAGCTGATGGCGGACATTGAGGGCTTCCTCGGGGAAACAAACGAGCCGGTGGCCACAGTGGCGCCGCGGGCGGCCCCTGCACAGGTCCGGTTAGCCGCAATACCGGGAACCAGTTCAAATAATGGGCTCTACCTGAAATTGCTGAAAAACCTCTTCTTTACAATTATTTTTGCTCCTAAATTGGCTGCCTACTGAATAAAGGCATAGAAATGCGGTCCGAGAAGAAATCGAAGGCCCCGGCTGCGGCACTAAGGTTCATTTGCGCCATCCTGCTCGTGGTTCTCGGCGCGCATTTCGGCACACCCGCGCGCGCGGAAAGCTGGTTTCAGGAAACGCCCAAATACAACTCGCTCGCCACCGATCCCGCCGGCTTCCTCTATGCCGCTGGCAACTTCAGCGACGCCAAGCTCTCCATCGGAAACACGAAGATCGATAACTACGACCCCTCGGGTAACACCGGGGATGCCGTCGTCGTCAAATACAACGACATCGGCAAAGTCCTCTGGGCCACGCAGTTCGGTGGCACCGGCGCCGATGACCTGATCGACATCGCCGCCGATGCCGCCGGCAACGTCTATGCGCTGGGCACGGCGACGGGCGCCTGGATCACCCCGCCCAGCACGGCGCTCGGCACGTCGGACGCCATCATCGTCAAGGTCGACGCCAACGGAGCCGTCGTCTGGGCCAGACGCTTCGGCGGTGCCGGCGCGGCGATGACGGCCAAGGCGATTACGACGGACGGGTCGGGCAATATCCTGTTTTCCGGCACGTTCACTGCGGCCGACACCACGATCCCGCCGATGACGCGGCGCGGCATGGTCGACGCCTTCCTGATCAAGCTGGATGCCGCCGGAAATCTAGTGTGGGGTACGAATTTCGGTGGCGGCGGGACCACGATGACGACATCGGGCCTGGCCGCGGATCGCAGTGGCAACGCGTATCTGACCGCGGCATTTACCGGCAACAATCCGATGGTGCCTGCCATCGCCGCCAATGCGCGTGCATCGTTCCTCATGAAGGTCGACGCATCCGGCGGCATCGGGTGGACTGCTGCGGTGGCGGCTACAAAGTGGCCCACCAGCCTGTACAATGTCGGCGTGGACGGCAGCGGCAACGTCTATGTTGCCGGTTCGACGTACAACGTCAATTCCGGGGGCCAGCAGTTGGTGCTCTGGAAGCTCGCGGCATCGGGCGACACGATATGGCTGAAAGACAATGCCAGCGACGGTGCTGCTGTCACCAGCATTAATCCAACCAGAATAAGCATGGGAAGCGACATTGTTCATGTCGGCGGGTACAACGCGTCGTCCATGATAGTCACCGGTTTCGTCGCGACGTTTGGTCAGGAAGGAAACCGCATCTCCTGGCAGGATTACTGGGGACGGAACTCAGGGATGAGCGAGCGCTCTCCTATCCGTGTCCTGGGCCTAGCCTCCGATTCCAAGGGATCGTTCTATTTCAGCGCCGATGCCGCCGGGTGGATGATCTACCCGATGTTGCCCAGCAAGTCGCCCTACCTGGCGAAGTATCCGGCGACCGCGTCGGCCGATACGGCATCAACGGTCCCGCAAACCGGCTGGTGGTATAACCCGAGCCAGACCGGCCGCGGCATTGCGATCGAATACTATCGGGCGTCCGGCAAGATCTACATGGGTGCCTTCGCCTACGATTCCGCCGGTGCCGCGACCTGGCAGGTAGGGATCTGTACCTATGATGCCGCGGCGAAGTCCTGTACCGGCAATCTCGATACCTACCGCGGCGGAGCCACCATCAGCGACGTCACCCATGCCACGGCGACACTCGCGGCCGGCGCGGGCAGGTTCACCTTCAATTTCGTCGACAGCCGGAACGGCACGGTTTCCTGGAACAACGACCAGTTCCCGATCACCCGGTTCAGGCCGACCATGGCCGACGGCACGGACACCGCCGGCAACGCTTCGTTCTATACCGGATGGTATTGGGACCCCGCCACCCCCGGGCGCGGCTATTTTCTGGAAACGTGGAAGAACGCTGACGGCAACGTTCCCCTCTACGGGGTAGGCTACATGTACCGCCAGGATGGTTCTCCGGTCTGGTATGTGATGCCCGGTGTGGCAAGCTGGGCCAATCCCAGTTTCTGGGACAAGCTTCCTTTCATCGAATTCGGCGGCGGCAGCCCGTCGTTTGTCGCCGGCAACTGGAAAACACCGGACCGGACTCAGCAGATCGCCGCCTATCCGATGACCATGCGCAGCCCCTACTACGGCACCAGCGCCATCATGCCGTCGACCGGGACCTACATTTCCCTCCAGCACTTCGTGCCCTGAGCGCTCAAACCGTCAGGCAGCGAATTCCAACCGACGTCGCAGGCAAAGCGGTACGGATTCGGACTTGCCGCGGCCGACACTACGGCCGCCGGACCCACCCCAGATTCAGCGTGGGCTCGTTGCCCGACGGTTCGGTCAGCGGGCCGACGACCAGCGACCACGCCCGGCCCTTCGCATCGGTGTGAAGCATCACCTGGTCGAGCTTCGTGCCGGCGGGATAGGTCGCGTAGATGCCCGGCGACGGGATGTCGTCGGGATCGTCGTCGGCCGCGGGTGCCGGCGGTGGATCGCCGGGATTGGGTTCCAGCGCCGTCCCGGCCTTCAGCGTGATCCTGGCCTGGGCCGCCTTGGCCCCGGGCGGCGCGTCGAGCAGCTGGCTGGCATGCACCGCGCGCAGCGCACCGCGATAGAAGGCGTCGCCGGCCGGCTGCGGCTGGCCCAGCCGGCGGATCAGGTAGAAATCGTCGAGCGAGGCGCAGCAGCCTTCGCGCACCAGCGTGATCCGCGGGTTCTTCGCCCGCTCGACCCGCAATGCCCGCCCCCAGTAGGCGACGGCCTTCGGCTTGCCGGCGGCGTCGACGTCGCGCCAGACGACCGTCAGCGATCCTTCGGCGCAGATCATCAGGTCGGCATAGATCATGTCGCGCTTGCCCGTGCCGAACAGATCGCCCTGGCGGATCAGGGCTGAAATCTCGGGATCGGTACGCATGCGGAATCGCGTCGAGCAGGTGTCGCCGTCGTTGTCGCGCGGTTCGCCGGGGAAGGCCGCAGCCGTCAGGCGGTCCAGCATGGCGGCGTCAAGCCCCCGCGCCTTGGGCAGGCCGTCGACCCGGGGCCAGCTGGCGGCCTCGGGGAACAGCAGATCGGCGCGGGCAAAGCGCGTCTCCGGTTCGTCGGTCGCAGCAAATACCGGCGAAGCCATCAGCAGCGCCAGCAGCAGGACCAGAAACCTCATGCCTGAACTCCATCGGCCGCGGCAAGCGTCGCGGCGAGGTCGCGGGCCAGCCGCAGCAGCGCCGGGGTCGGGCCGGTCGCCGCCTCGGCCGCGGTCTCGAAGGC
>JAEYTW010000726.1 GCA_023433835.1 Pseudomonadota bacterium
GCCGAGGAGCCAGGTCCGACTCGGAAATCCGTCTGCCCGGCTGGGCCACGGCCAGCCGGTCGATCGCCTCGACCAGCGCCGGGTCCGGGCTGTCGGCCGCCATCGGCGCGGCCGTCACCAGCGCCACCTCGATCGCCACCGGCCCGGGATCGAGCACCGCGGGATCGGTGACATGGGCCGCCCAGGCGAGCCCCGCGGCATGCAGGGCCAGCGACCCGATCAGCGCCAGTCGAGGCAGCCGGCCCATCCCGGCCGGCGATGCGACGACGTCTGGCGCGAGACCGGGCCCGTTCATCCGCCTAGAAGTTCAGGGCATAGGCGACCGAAAGCCGGAAGTCGCGGCCCGGCTCGGGCGTGGTCGCCAGGTTGTTGCGGTAATAGCGGTCGAAGACGTTGTTGACCGCCGCGTCGACGCGCAGGCCGCGCGCCCACTCCTGCGACGGCACCCAGGCCACGAACACGTTGCCGATGCCGTAGCCGGCCGTGCGCAGCGACGCGGTGCTCACCCGGTCCTGCGCCGCGGCGAATTCGCCGGAAACGCCGGCGACCAGATCCCAGCTCGCCATCTTGGCGCCCAAGGTCGGGACGATCTTGTCGGCCGGGATCGAATCGATCGGGGTATTGGTCGTCTTGTTCGTGCCGCGGATCGCCGAACCCGCGACCGAGGCAAACCAGCGCGGCGCGTCGTAGCGGATCGAGCCTTCGAAGCCGTCGACATTCGCCTTGCTGACGTTGCGGTAGGTCGAGGTCGTGGCAGTGACCACGAAATCGATGAAGTCCTTCGCGTCGGTATTGAAGTAGCCGAACTGGGCGCGCAGCGCGTCGCCGCCGGTGACCAGGTCGTCGAACTTGAAGCGCAGGCCGCCTTCGGCCGTCGTCGCCGTCTCGGGCTTCAGGTTCGGGTTGGGAATGAAGCGGTTGCC
The DNA here is from genome assembly GCA_023433835.1 of Pseudomonadota bacterium. Taxonomy (GTDB): domain Bacteria; phylum Pseudomonadota; class Alphaproteobacteria; order Ferrovibrionales; family Ferrovibrionaceae; genus JAFKFH01. The sequence continues at coordinate 924 of JAEYTW010000726.1, forward strand.
GGGGAAATGGGTGCCGGCCACGTAGAGCTCGGTCATCGCCGGGGCGCGGAAGGCCTGGCCGTAGGAGCCGTAGACCTGCGCCCACCGGGTCACGTCGAACGACGCGCCGATGCGCGGCGACGTCTTCGATTCGTTCAGCGCGTTGACGTTGGTCGACGGGTCGCGCTTGAACTGGTCGTAGCGCACGCCCGGTACCAGCGAGAAGCGGCCGCCGATCCGGATCTCGTCCTGCAAATAGACGCCGGTCGTGTTCGACTTGGCGTCGGGGAATTCGTCGCGATTGCCGTTGTTGCGCGTGCCGTCCTGCTCGTCGCGGAAATATTCGACGCCGAGGGTGACGGCATGCTTGAACCAGCTGCCGGTCGAGAAGCGCGCGGTGTTCTTGACGTCGAGGCCGGTCGTGGTCAGGTCGGTGATGTCGCGGCGGCCGTCCGACAGGCGGCGTTCGTTGACGTTGATCGCGTTGCGGTAGACGACGACGTTCGGGTTGATCAGCGGCTGGTCGGGATTGTCGTAGGCATAGGATGCGGTGTAGGTGCGGCGCTGGACCATGCGGTCGGCCAGTTCCGAGCGCAGCTGGGTCACCGCCTCGGTATTGATCGGCTCGGTGCCGGAGAGATTGACCAGCTGGACCGAGGCCGAGAGCTTGTGGTTCTCGTTCGGCCGCACCGTGCCCTTGAACAGGCCGGACTTCTGGTTTTCGGCCGAATAGGGAACGCTGGCATAGGCGCCGCCCGAGCCCGCGCGGATATTGCCGGAATCGCGGAAGGCGCCGTAGGCGACGAGGTCGAGCTGATCGACCGGCCGGGCATAGGCCGCGATGGTCGCCAGCGGTTCCTTGAAGGCCGAGGAATAGCCCAAGCGCAGGCGGGCGCCGTAGCGCTCGTCGCTGTTGAGGAAGTCGGCCGCCTCCTTGGTGGTCATCGCCAGCACGCCGCCGATGGCGCCCGAGCCGTAAAGGGCCGAGCCCGCGCCCTTCAGCACCTCGACCTGCTTCAGCATGTCGGGTTCGATGAACACGCCGCCCTTGTGGCCGGCATCGAAGTTCTGGCGGGCGCCGTCGATCGTGGTGACCACGCGGTTGCCGCCGAAGCCGCGGATGTTGGGGGTCTGCGCCGTGGCGCGGCTGCCGCCGGCGGCTGAGACGCCGGGGATGTCGCGCAGGATATCCTCGAGGTTGACCGGCTGCTTGCGCTCGAGCTCTTCCTGGCCGACGACGTCGACGGTGAAGGGCTGCTCGTCGGCGGCCTGCGGGGTCTTGGTGGCGGTGGTGACGATCGGGTCCAGCGTGACCACCGGGGCCGCCGCCACCTGCTGCGGCGCCGGCGCCTGCTGCGCCATGACGGACGGCGCGGCCGCGATCAGCGCGCAGAAAGACACATGCCCCGCCGCACGGCGGATCATCCGATAGTCCATAGCCTCACCCCCACGGCGTCGACGACCGCCCTGGGCACGCGACGCTATCAGTGGCTGGCGCACGAGGCCGGGGGACCTCGTCGGCTGGCTAGATCTCTGCATGACGACGCCCACTTCCGCCGCCAAAAAGCAGCCGCGCCACCCGCATGGGCTTTCAGCCCATGGCATCCGGCGCGGCGGTTACAGGCCTGCGCCGTTACTTCGTCAGGATCAGGCGACCCTTCGAGGTGATGCGCAGACGGTAATCCTGCTGATTGTGTTCAAGCAGCACCTCGCGTGCGCCCTTCATCAGATCGCGGACCGTCAGGCGGCTCGGCGACAGAGTCTGCGGAGCCGACGGGCGGGTGGCCTGGAGAGTTTCCCTGGTCATACCGGTTTCCATGTCCATGCTGCGTGCGAATGCGAATGACTCTTAATTACTGGAATTGCGAACGACTGGCAAGTGCAAAAAACACCGCCGCATGTCGCACCGCGGCGCAAGCCGGGTTATCCTGCGCCCCGGTTGATGGCCGGGGGTTGGGTATGGACTGGTATGCGCGTCGCGAATCCTGGAACAAGCAGACCGAGGACGCGCGCGACGAGACCGACATCGACTATGCCCGCATCGTCCATTCCGCCTCGTTCCGGCGGCTGCAGGGCAAGACCCAGATCCTCAATCTCGGCGACAGCGACTTCTACCGCACCCGGCTGACCCATTCGCTGGAGGTGGCCCAGATCGCCGGGGGGCTGGCCAAGCAATTCGCCCAGGATCATCCCGACCACCCTGCCCGCCCGTATCTGCCCCAGCTCAGCCTGATCCAGACCATCGGCTTCTGCCACGACCTCGGCCACCCGCCGTTCGGCCATGGCGGCGAGGTCGCGCTGAACTACTGCATGCGCGACCACGGCGGGTTCGAGGGCAACGGCCAGACCCTGCGCGTGCTGGCCCGGCTGGAGAAATTCTCGGATGCCGCCGGCGCCAACCTGACGCGGCGCACCATGCTCGGCATCCTGAAGTACCCGGTGCCCTACAGCGCGGCGTTCAACCCCAAGCAGACCCCGCGGCTCGACCCCGGCCCGACCGCGATCGCGATCATCGACCGCGCGGCTTCCAAGCCGCCGAAATGCTATCTCGACGGCGAGGCCGACATCGTCGACTGGATCCTGGCGCCGCTCACGCCATCGGATCGCGACCGCTTCTGCGGGATGGACCACCACGCCGACAAGCACCACAGGTCGCGCCACAAATCCTTCGACTGCTCGATCATGGACCTGGCCGACGACATCGGCTTCGGCGTGCACGATCTCGAGGATGCCCTGGCCCTCGACCTGATTTCCGAGGGCCAGTTCCGCCAGGCCGTGCCGGCCGAGCAAAGCGCGAGTTTCCTCGCCACGCTCAAAAGCAGGAATCCCGGCGAGCCGGACGCGACCGCCTATGATCGCATGGTCGACGCGCTGTTCGGCGACGGCCACACCCGCAAGCGCATGATCGGGCGGATGGTTCGCCATCTGCTGACCGCCTGCGGCATCAGCCATCGCGACGGCTTCGACGAACCGCTGATCGCCTATCGCGCCGTCATGGCGGACGGCCCGGCCACCTTCCTGCGGGCGTTGCAGGGCGCGGTGCGCGACCTCGTCATCCTGAGCCCCGCGGTGCAGCACCTGGAATTCAAGGGCCAGAAGATGGTGGTCTCGGTGTTCGAGGCCTTCGCCTCCGAACCGAAATCATTCCTGCCGCGCGAAACCTACGGTCTCTACCAGAAAGCGGACCAGCCGGTGCGGGTGATCTGCGACCATATCGCCGGCATGACCGACGGCTTCCTGCTCAAGACCTACGAGCGGCTGTTCAGCCCCCGGATGGGGTCGGTGTTCGACCGGCTCTAAGCGTCGTGCATCGGCCGCACGTCGATGCCCGCGGCAAGCAATGCCGCCTTGACCGCGCGGGCCATCGCGACCGCGTCGGCGCTGTCGGAATGGACACAGATCGTGTCGACCGGGATCGGGATGCGCTTGCCCGAGGCCGAGCGCAGCGCGCGGTCGGTCACCATCTCCACCACGCGGGCGGCGGCATAATCCTTGTCATGGATCATCGAGCCCGGCAGCTTGCGCGGCATCAGCGTGCCGTCGTCCATATAGGCGCGGTCGGCGAAGATCTCGTTGGCGCAGCGTAAAGACAGCGCCTCGCCGGCGCGCGCCATCTCGGTGCCCGGCATCACCACATAGATCAATTCGCGGTCGACCGCCTTGATCGCGCGGCCGATGGCCAGCGCCAGATCGGCCTCGACCGACGCCATGTTGGAGAGCGCGCCATGCGCCTTCACATGGGTGACGCGATGGCCGGCCAGCGCCGCGGTCGCCTGCAGCGCGCCGATCTGATAGGCGACGAATTTCTCGATGTCGGCCGGGCTGTCGCCGCGGATCTGGCGGCGCCCGAAACCCCAGAGGTCCATGAAGCTCGGATGCGCGCCGATGGCCACGCCGCGGGCCGCGGCGAGGCGGGCCGTTTCGGCCATGATCACGGGATCGCCGGCGTGGAAACCGCAGGCGATGTTGGCCGAGGTGACGATGTCGAGCATCGCGGCATCGTCACCCATCTTCCACGGGCCGAAGCCTTCGCCCATGTCGCTGTTCAGATCGACGCGCAAGGTCATCAGGCATCCTCCAGGGGGTTGATCGCGTCGACCATGCCGCCGACGAGGTTCAGGCCGAGCAGCCGTTCGCTGTCGAGATCGCCGCCGGCCGGCCCGGTCAAGGCGGGCAGGCCGGCGATGGCAGCCCGCCAGGCGCGATGGGCGGCCAGCGCCGCCTCGGCCGTGACGGCCTGGAAGCGGACGACGTCGCCCGGCCGGGCTTGCGCCAGCACCGCGATATCGGGCCGGATGACGCAGGCGATCTTCGGATAGCCGCCGGCCGTCTGGCGGTCGGGCAGCAGGATGATCGGCTGGCCCGATCCCGGCACCTGCACGGCGCCGAGCGGGATGCCGTCGGAAATGATGTTGAAGCCCTTGGCATGGCCGATGACGGGCCCTTCCAGCCGGCAGCCCATGCGGTCGGATTCGCGGCCGATGGTCCAGGCGCCGCCGAGGAAGGTGGCGATCTGGTCGGGCGAGAAATGCCCGTCCTGCGGCCCCGGCACGACGCGCAGGGTCAGGTTGCGCCGTGGCAGCAAGGCGGGATCGAGCGCGCGATCGGCCGCTGCCGGCGCCGCGGCGAGCCGCAACGGCAACAGGTCGCCGGCCTTGAGCTTGCCGCCGTCGAGGCCACCCAGCCGGTTGCGGACATGGGTCGCGACCGAGCCGAGCTGGGGCACCAGATCGAACCCGCCGGCCACCGCGACATAGCCGCGCAAGCCCTCGCGGGCCGCGCCGACCTTGAGCACCTGGCCACGGCCGAGCGTATGGCTGCGCCAGGGCGCGGCCGGCTCGCCGTCGATCGTCACGGCGAAATCGCCGGCCAGGGCGATACGCACCGAATCGGCGGCGACTTCATAGGTATCGCCGGTCATGGTCAGTTCGATGCCGCCTTCGGCGGCCGCGTTGCCGACCAGGGCGTTGGCGGCGGCGAGGCGGAGCGGATCGAAGGCGCCGGCGACCGAGACGCCATAGCGCTGATAGCCGTGCCGCCCGCCGTCCTGGATCATCGACAGCGGCCCGGCCGACAGGACCTTGAGCCCGGCGGTCACGACAGGGCCTCGCTGTCGGGGATCAGCCCGCCCTGGGCGGCTTGCGCGGCGAGCGCGGCGAAGCGGTCGGGATCGACGGCGATGAAGCGGATGCGGTCGCCGGGTGCCAGCAGGAACGGCTGGTCGCGGCGCAGGTCGAAGGTCAGGACCGGCGTCCGGCCCAGGATATGCCAGCCCGACGGCATCGCCATCGGCGACACGCAGGCCTGCGCCCCACCCTGCATGATGCTGCCCGCAGGCGTCGACAGCCGCGGATTGTCGCGCCGCGGCAGATGCAGCGCGGGCGGCAGGCCGCCGAGATAGGCAAAGCCCGGCGAGAAGCCGAGCATGTAGACGCGGTAATCGGCCGCGCAATGCAGCGCGACCACCTCGGCCTCGCTGCGCCCCGTGCGGCCGGCGACGAAACCGAGATCCTCGCCGAAGTCACCGCCGAACGAGACCGGCAGGAACCAGCGCCGACCCGCCGCGCGCCCCGCCTGGTCGAGGCCGGCCGCGAGGTCGCGCAGGATGGCGCCGAGCGTATCGGCGTCGGTCAGGCAGGGATCGAAATGGACCAGCAGCGAGCGATAGGTCGGCACGGTCTCGACCAGGCCCGCCGGCGCGGCGCGGGTCAACGCGGCATCAAGCGCCTGCACGGCATCGTTCAGCGCGGGGTCGATGGCATCGCCGAGCTCGGCGACCAGGGCCGCGTCGCCCGCCGGCAGCAGCGTCAGGGGAAAGGTCATCGTTTGGTCCCGGGTTCAGCGCCCGTCATCGATAACAAAACGATGATAAATCGTCAACGTTCATCGTCTTTAGAGGGAGGCGGCCGAGCGCGCCGCCTGGTCGTAGAGGCCCGACAGCGCGCGCAGCAGCGAGGCGGCCTCGCCCAGCGGGTGGTTGGGCTGGCCGATCAGGGCCAGCGCCTCCAGCAGGCATTGCTCGCGCACCTCGCGATAGCGGTCGCACAGCGCCTTGCCCTGGGGCGTGGTGATGTAGAACATTTCCTTGCCGCGCTTGGTGCCGCTGACGAGGTCGAGGCGCTGCAGCTTCTTCAGCGCGTAATTGACCGTGTGCGTATCCTCGATATTGAGCACGAGGCAGATGTCGACCAGGCGCTTGGCCCGGTCGCGATGGTTCAGGTGGTGCAGCACCATGGCATCGAGCGCGCCGAGGTCGGACTGCCCCGAGGCCGCGATGCAGCGGACCATCCAGCGATGGTACGCGTTGACCGACATGGTCAGCGCGAATTCCAGCTCGGAGAGTTCGGCGAAGCGGTTGCCGGCGAGATGGGCCGACGAGACGATGCGGGACATGGGGCTTCCTGACTGAACGACGATCAGGAAACCACGATGTATCGCGGAAAAGATCGCGTCAATTCGCCGGCGTGCCGGTCGGGCCCCGGGCCATCTCGACCCGGTTGCGGCCGTGGTTCTTGGCGGCATAGAGGGCGATGTCGGCCCGCGCGATGATGGCGTCGAGGTCCTGGTCGTCGGGCAGCAGGGTCGCCACGCCGATCGAGACGGAGAGGGCGACGACCAGACCCTCTTCCGGCGTCACCGGGCTTTCGGCGATGCGGCGGCGCAGCCGCTCGGCCACGTTCAGTGCGCCGTCCTCGTCGGTTTCGGGCAGCAGGGCCGCGAATTCCTCGCCGCCGTGGCGGCCGGCGATGTCGGAGAGGCGCACGGTCGCCATCAGGTGATAGGCGATGGCCTTCAAGGCTTCGTCGCCGACCCGATGGCCGTAGCGGTCGTTGACCTGCTTGAAATGGTCGACGTCGAGCAGCATCACCGCCATCGGCCGATCGTAGCGCTTCGCCCGGGCGAATTCGCGCTCGGCCTGCTCGATGAAGTGGGCGCGGTTGGCGATGCCGGTCAGCATGTCGGTGGTGGCGCGCCGGCGCAGCTCGTTCTCCAGCCGCTTGCGGTCGCTGATGTCGTTGACGGCGATCAGCGCGGCGACCTCGTCGCCGATCGGGATCCGGGTGCCGGAGACCAGCGCGGTGAAGATCGAGCCGTCGGCCCGCCGCATCTCGTATTCCTGGGCCGCCACCTCGCGCCCGGCGATCAGCCGGGAGAACATCTCCTCGCGCGATTCGGGCGAGACGTGGAAGGCGTCGGGCACCTGGTTTTCCAGCCGTCGGCGTTCCAGGCCGAACAGCATGGCGAAGGCATCGTTGGCCAGGATGATGCGGCGATCCTCGAGGCCGGCGACGACCAGCGGGAACGGTGCCGATTCCACGATCCGGCTGAGCCGGCTTTCGCTTTCGCTCAACGCCGCCGACAGGCGCCGCTCGCGCAGGAAACCGATCGAGAGGGCGATGGCCAGCAGCACCAGCAGCACCGCGCCGATCAGATAGAGCTGCAGCTTGGAAAGCCAGTCGCCGAGGAAGTCGGCCTGGTCGAGGGTGACGACGACGGTGAACGGGAATTCGCCGACCTTGCGGAAGGCGTGGACCTGGCCCGAGATGAAGCCGGTCGAGGTGACCTGACTGCCGATGGTCTCGCCCAGGCCGACCCGGGCGGCTACCGGGTCGTTGTCGGGCTTGGAGCCGAAGGTGTCGGTCGGCAGGCGGCCGGCGATCAACTGCCAGCGGCTGTCGCGCAGCGCCACGGTGCCGCCTTGGCCGATGCCGACATTGGCAAAGACATGGGCGAAGGCCTGGGCCTTCAGCTCGGCCACGGCCAGCCCCTGCGCCGGGCCGCCGAACGGATCGAGGCCGACAGCCATGACCAGGCCCGGCTCGCGGGTCGCCAGCGAGATCGCCGGGCCCGACAGGGCCAGCGAGCGGCCGGAAGCGACCGAGCGCCATTGCAGGCCCGGGGCGGTGAAATCGGCGCCATGGCGGGCGCGGGCGGCATAGACGACGTGGCCCGACTGGTCGACCAGCATCAGGTCGCCGGCCTGGGGGACGTCGCGCAGCCGTTCGGCCAGGTAGCGGTCGATATCGCCGCGAATCGGGATCGGCACGCCCTCGGGGTCGGCGATGTCGGCGATGGTGACGGTATCGCGCATGGCACGCAGCACCAGCACGACCTCGCGCAACGAGCCCGAGACCTGCTCGGCCAGCACCGCGACCAGCCCCTCGGCGGCCTGGGTGGCGCGGGCCATCTCGCTGTCGTAGGAGCGCTTGACCTCGGCCGCGGCGAGGATCGTCACCAGCAGGGTGAAGACCGCACATGCGGCAAGATAGCTACGCGACTGCGCCAGCGATGCCACGCCTGTCTCCGCTCCCTCGCCAATGAAGGCCCCTGTCCCGACAGGCAGTGTCGCATGTAAGGAGATATAAGGAAATCCTCTCTCGCTGCACGAACGTCCGATTATTTATCAGGGTACCGCGGCAAGACGCGTCGAAAAATCACGGAACCGGGAAACGGGGATGCCGGTTGCTTGAACGCAGTTCCCGCCCGACCATGAGGGACGCCCGCGATGAGCAGCCGCAAGCAGACCCGTACGCTACCCTTCGTCCTTCTTGGCGCGGCCTTCGCCGCCGTCCTGCTGCCCGCGACCCTGCACCGACCATCGCTGTTCGGCACGGCGCAGGCCAGCGACAGCCCGGCCCTCACCGAATATCTCACCACCATCGCCCTGGCCGACCGCTTCGAGATCCGCGCCAGCCGGCTGGCCATGGACCGCGCCAGCAACCCTGCGGTGCGCGCCTTCGCCACCGCGATGCTGCGCGATCAGGCCGAGCGCCGTGCCGTGCTGATGCAGGCGGCGGCGCGCGACGATCTCGACCTGCCGGTCGATCTCGACCCGGTGCGCCGGCGCCAGCTCGAACGGCTGCGCGCGACCCGGGGGGCCGAGTTCGACCGCCTCTACCGCGAAACCCAAGCGGCCTCGCATCGCGAGGCGCTCGAGCTGCACCGCACCTTTGCGGAAACCGCGACCGATCCGGCGCTGCGCCAATGGGCGGGCGCCTGGGTGCCGGCCACCTCGTCGCGGCTGACCCGCCTGGAAAGCGGCCTGGTGCCGCCCGCCCGGCTGGTCAGCGCCGTGCCCTGAAACGCGAAAGCCCTGAAACGAAAAAGGGGATGCGGTTGCCCGCATCCCCCTCGTCAGGCCGGCGGTAAGGCCGGTTACTTGACGTACTTCTTCGACAGCTCGAACACTTCGTTGGTCCAGGCCCCCTCCGGCTTCTTGGTGATGACCGGGGTGGACTGGGCCGAGAGCAGGATGGCGACGGTCTGGTCGGCCTGGGCCGGGTCGAGATAGCCCGTGCCGTTCTTCGAGCCGGCGACCAGCTTGGCCACTTCGCCCATCATCCGCTTCTGGTGCTTCTCGGTCTGGGCGCCGGTGGTGTCGTTTTCCAGCACGATCATCGCCGCGGCGTCCGGATTCTTGGCCGCCCAGTCCCAGCCCTTGTTGGAGGCGGCGACGAAACGGGCGACCTTGTCCTTGTAGGCGGCGTCCTTCAGCTTGTCGCCGTTGGCATAGAGGCCGTCCTCGAGCAGGCCGACACCCTGTTCGGAATACTTGAAGACGATCAGGTCTTCGGGCTTGAAGCCGGCGTCGATCACCTGCCAGTACTCGTTATAGGTCATCGTCGAGATGCAGTCGGCCTGCTTCTGGATCAGCGGGTCGACGTTGAAGCCCTGCTTCAGCACCTTGACGCCCTTGGCCGAGCCGTCGGTCGGGATGTTGAGCTTGGCCATCCAGGCCAGGAACGGATATTCGTTGCCGAAGAACCAGACGCCGAGCGTGCGGCCGGGGAAATCGGCCGGCGACTTGACGCCGGTGGCCTTGGCGCAGGTCAGCATCATGCCCGACGACTGGAACGTCTGCGAGACGTTGACCAGCGGCACGCCCTTCTCGCGGCTGGCCAGGGCGGACGGCATCCAGTCGACGATGACGTCGGCGCCGCCGCCGGCCATCACCTGCGGGGGCGCAATGTCGGGCCCGCCCGGCTTGACCGTCACGTCGAGGTCGACTTCCTTGTAGAAACCCTTGTCCTTGGCGACGTAGTACCCGGCGAACTGCGCCTGGGTCACCCACTTCAGCTGGACCGTGAACTTGTCCGCCGCCTGCGCACCCGTGGCGGCCAAGGCCAGCACCGCCGCTGCCACGCCACCCAACAACACCTTGTTCATCGTCTCTCCACCTTTCCCTTGTTTGTACGGCTGCGCCGCCCCTGTCATGCCCGCTGCCGGAACGACGGATGCCAGAAAGTGAACCGTCGTTCGAGCAGCGCCAGCAACCCGTAGAAGGCCGAGCCCGCCACCGCGGCAACCGCAATGGTGGCCCAGACCATCGAGATGTTCATCCGACCGACCTCGGTCGAGATGCGGAAACCCATGCCCAGAATGGGCGTCCCGAAGAACTCGGCGACGATGGCGCCGATCAGCGCGAGAGTCGAGTTGATCTTGAGCGCGTTGAAGATGAACGGCATTGCGGCAGGAAGCCGCACGCTGACCATCGTCTGGCCGTAGGACGCGGCATAGGTGCGCATCAGGTCGCGCTCGATATGGCTGGTGGCGGCAAGCCCCGCGATGGTGTTCACCAGCATCGGGAAGAAGGTCATGATGACGACGACCGCGGCCTTCGACTGCCAGTCGAAGCCGAACCACATCACCATGATCGGCGCGACCCCGACGATCGGCAGGGCCGAGACGAGATTGCCGACCGGCAGCAGCCCGCGCTGCAGGAACGGCAGGCGGTCGACCAGGATCGCCACGACGAAGCCCGACGCGCAGCCCATCAGATAGCCGGGGATCACCGACTTGACGAAGGTCTGCACGAAATCCTCGGCCAGCGTGCGCTGCGCCTCGACCAGCGCATGGCCGATCATCGACGGCGCCGGCAGCAGCACCGGCGGGATGGCGAAGCCTTGCGTGATCACCTGCCAGAGGTAGAGCAGCCAGGCGCCGAACAGCGCCGGCACCGCGAGATCAGCCGCCTTCGAGCCGGTATCGTGGCCGAAGGTGGCCAGCCGCTCCATCGCCCGCCAGGCGAGGAAGCCCAGGCCCAGCACCGCGCACCACAGCCCCGGCGCATCGATGCCGCCGGCCCCGGCGGCGATCAGGCGCAGCGGCACCGCGGCGGCAACCAGGGTCGCCACCAGTACCAGCCCGGTCGCCACCGTCACGGCCGGCGGCAGGATGACGAGCCAGGCGGCGGCCCCGAGCGACAGCGCCCACAGGAAGGCCGACAGGCCATGGGCGGTCCAGCCCGAACCGGCGCCCAGCGGCAGGGCGAAACTGATCAGCCCGAGGGCGATGAAGCAGACCAGCGCGAGGTCGCGGCGCGCGCTCATGGCCGCGCCCCCATCCGCCGCAAGGTGATGCGTTCGACCACGCCGACCAGCGCGACCGACAGGCCCGCCAGCACCGCCGCGCCGATCAGCGCCGCCCAGATCTGGATGGTCTGGCCGTAATAGGAACCGGCGAGCAGCCGGGCGCCGATCCCGGCCTGGGCGCCGGTCGGCAGTTCGCCGACGATGGCGCCGACCACGGCCAGCGCCACGGCGACCTTCAGGCTGGCGAACAGGTACGGCAGGGCCGAGGGCCAGCGCAGCATGAAGAAGGTCTGTGACGTCGAGGCCGAATAGGTCCGCATCAGGTCGAGCTGGATCGGCTCCGGGCTGGTCAGCCCCTTGACCATGCCGATGGTGACGGGAAAGAAGCACAGATAGGCCGAGATGAACGCCTTGGGCACCAGCCCGACGATGCCGACGGCGGCCAGCACCACGATGATCATCGGCGCGATCGCCAGGATCGGGATGGTCTGCGAGGCGATGATCCAGGGCATCAGCGAGCGTTCGAGCGTGCGGACATGGACGATGCCGACCGCGAGCACGATGCCCATCAGCGCGCCCATGGCAAAGCCGACCAGGGCGGAGGAAAGCGTGACCCAGGCGTGGTAGACCAGGCTGCGCCGCGAGGTCGGGTCGATCTGGAGCACGGTCTTGTTCAGCTCGAACACCACCTGGTGGGGGGCGGGCAGGATCGGCCGCTCCATCGCCCAGGCATCCCCGATCAGTTCCTGGGTCGTGACGCCTGCGCGCCCGGCGCGCTCGTAGCTGTCGCGCAGCACGGGGGCGTTGAGGAAGATCGCCGCGACGTACCAGATCAGCACCAGGGCGGCGGCGATCGTCAGGATCGGCAGGGTCGAGCCGGCCAGGACGCGGGCGACCAGGCCATCCTCGGCCGGGCGCGGCCGGGGCAGCGCCTCAGTCCTCATAGGAGTGACCCGCGCGCAGGCCTTCGCGCACCCGGTGCGCGATCTCGGCGAAACGCTGGCTTTCGCGGATGTCGAGGGTGCGGTTGGCCGGCAGGTCGGATTCGATGATGTCGATGATGCGGCCCGGCCGCGGGCTCATCACCACGATCTTGGTCGAGAGGAACACGGCCTCGGGGATCGAGTGGGTGACGAAGACCACGGTCTTGTTGGTGCGTTCCCACAGGCGCAGCAGCTGTTCGTTCAGATGGTCGCGGATGATCTCGTCCAGCGCGCCGAACGGTTCGTCCATCAGCATCAGTTCGGGGTCGAAGGACAGCGCGCGGGCGATCGAGACGCGCTGCTGCATGCCGCCGGAAAGCTGCCAGGGGAACTTGCGCTCGAACCCCTTGAGATTGACGAGGTCGAGGACGCGGGCGGCGCGCTCCAGCCGTTCGGCCTTGGCCACGCCCATGATCTCGAGCGGCAGGGTGATGTTGCGCAATACCGTGCGCCAGGGATAGAGCGCGGCGGCCTGGAAGACATAGCCGTAGGCGCGGGCCAGCCGCGCGGCCTCCGGGCTGATGCCGTTGACCCGGACGTCGCCGGAAGTCGGCGCCTGCAGGTCGGCGATGACCCGCATCAGCGTCGTCTTGCCGCAGCCCGACGGGCCGATGAACGAGACGAAGTCGCCCTTGTTGATCGTCAGGTTGACGTCCGACAGCGCATAGACCGGGGCATCCGCGGTCTCGAAGACGAGATTGAGCCCCGTCACCTCGACGACGGGGCGATCGTAGATCGCCGCGCCGGGGATGCCCGCCTGCATTTTTGCCATAGCACTCATGATCCGCGCAGTCCGTCCATGCCCAGAGTACACGTTAAACACGCGTACATTGTATTGTTGTTTTTATCCCTGAAGCCTCCCCCCTTCCGGGGGCCCGTCGTATGGTCAGGCCGAGGCGTGCGCCAGCATCGCCCGCATCAGCACGTTGCAGCCGGCCGCCAGGTCTTCCGGCGTGGCGTTCTCGACCTCGTTGTGGCTGATGCCGTCCTCGCAGGGCACGAAGACCATCGCGGTCGGCGCCACCTTGCAGAGATAGCCCGCGTCGTGGCCGGCGCCCGAGACGATGTCCATATGGCTGTAGCCGGCCTCTTCCGCCGCCTGGCGGACCGAGGCGATGCAGGCCGGGTCGAACGGCGCCGGCGGGTTGTACCAGATCTCGTGCAGGTCGTGGGTCAGGCCGAGCTCGTTGCAGACCTCGTTGGTCGCGGCCTCCAGCTCGGCCTTCATCGCCAGCAGCGTCTCGTCCTTGGGGTGGCGCAGGTCGACCGAGAAGAAGACCGAGCCGGGGATGACGTTGCGCGAATTCGGGTTGACCTTGACCAGCCCGACGGTCGAGACCGCGAACGGCGCGTGGCCCAGCGCGATCTTGTTGATGCGGTCGACGATGCGCGAGACGCCGAGCATCGCATCCTTGCGCCGGTTCATCGGCGTGGTGCCGGCATGGCTCTCGACGCCGGTCACCGTGCATTCGAACCAGCGGATGCCCTGGATGCCCTGGACGATGCCGATGGTCTTCTTCTCGGCCTCGAGGATCGGGCCCTGCTCGATATGCGCCTCGAAGAATGCCTTGAACGGCCGGCCGCCGACGTCGAGGTCTCCCTTGTAGCCGATGCGGTCGAGTTCCTCGCCCATCGTGCGTCCGTCGAGGTCGGCGCGGCTGAGCCCGTATTCCTCGGTGAAGACGCCGGCGAACACACCCGAGGCCACCATCGCCGGGGCAAAGCGCGAGCCTTCCTCGTTGGTCCAGACCGAGACCTCGACCGGCGCGTCGGTCTCGTAGCTGTAGTCGTTCAGCGTGCGGATGACCTCGAGCCCGGCCAGCACGCCGAACACGCCGTCGAACTTGCCTCCCGTGGGCTGGGTATCGAGATGCGAGCCGCAGACGACGGGCGGCAGGTCATTGTTGCGGCCGGGCCGGCGGGCGAAGATGTTGCCCATGCGATCGACGGTGACGGTGCAGCCGGCCTCCTTGCACCAGCGCACGAACAGGTCGCGGCCGTCGCGGTCGAGATCGGTCAGCGCCAGGCGGGCGCAGCCGCCCTTCTCGGTGCCGCCGATCTTGGCCATCTCCATCAGGCTGTCCCAGAGCCGTTCCTTGTTGACCTGGATGTTCTTGAGCACCGGGTGCCTCCTGGAAAAATGAAATTCCCTGTTGCCGTTCTTATCGCATGGCGGCCGCCGAATGCGCGAGCGACAACACCCAAACAATCGTCATCCCGGCGAAAGCCGGGATCCAGGGCAAGGGCGCCGCAAACGGCACCGCGCTTACCCTGGATCCCGGATCTCCGCTGCGCTCCGTCCGGGATGACGATTGGCGCTGGTGGCGCCGTCTCGCCGTCCCCCACGGGTTGGCGCCTACTCCGCCGCCTTCTGGTTCATCGGGTTGCGCGGGTCATCCTTCCAGGTCAGGAAGGGCTTGCCGTTGTCGACTTCCTTCATCGTGATGCAATTCTCGACCGGACAGACATGGAGGCAGAGGTTGCAGCCGACGCATTCCTCGTCGATCACCTCGTAGTGGCGCGCCCCGTCGACGCGGGTGGCCGCGATCGCCTGGTGCGAGGTATCCTCGCAGGCGATGTGGCACAGCCCGCATTTGATGCAGCGGTCCTGGTCGATCTGGGCGACGATCTCGTAGTTGATGTTGAGGTGCTGCCAGTCGGTGACGTTGGGCACCGCCATGCCGCGGAAATCCTCGATGGTCCGGTAACCCTTGCCGTCCATCCAGTTCGACAGGCCGTCGGCCATGTCGTCGACGATCTTGAAGCCGTAATGCATCGCCGCGGTGCAGACCTGGGCGGTGCCGGCGCCCAGCGCCATGAACTCGGCCGCGTCGCGCCAGGTCTCGATCCCGCCGATGGCCGAGATCGGGATGTTCTTGCATTCGGGATCGCGGGCGATCTCGGCCACCATGTGCAGCGCGATCGGCTTGACCGCCGGGCCGCAATAGCCGCCATGGGTGCCCTTGCCGTCGACGGTCGGCTCGGGCGCCATCAGGTCGAGATTGACCGAGGTGATCGAGTTGATGGTGTTGATCAGGCTGACCGCATCGGCCCCGCCGCGCACGGCCGCGCGGGCCGAGGACAGGATGTTGGTGATGTTGGGGGTCAGCTTGACGATGACCGGCATGCGCGAATACTGCTTGCACCAGCGCGCGACCATCTCGACATATTCCGGCACCTGGCCGACCGCGGCGCCCATGCCGCGCTCGGACATGCCGTGCGGACAGCCGAAATTGAGCTCGATGCCGTCGGCGCCGGTATCCTCGACGCGGGCCAGGATGTTCTTCCAGCTGTCCTCGGTGCAGGGCACCATCAGCGAGACGATCATCGCCCGGTCGGGCCAGTCGCGCTTGACCTGCTTGATCTCCTGCAGATTGACCTCGAGCGGCCGGTCGGAGATCAGCTCGATGTTGTTGAAGCCGGCGACGCGGTTGCCCTTGTAGCCGATCGCGCCGTAGCGCGAGGAGACGTTGACGACGGGCGGATCCTCGCCCAGCGTCTTCCACACCACCCCGCCCCAGCCGGCCTGGAAGGCGCGGACCACGTTGTAGGCCTTGTCGGTCGGCGGCGCCGAGGCCAGCCAATAGGGGTTCGGCGACTTGATGCCGATGAAGTTCGTCGATAGGTCAGCCATCTGTCTGGCCCTCCCTTCA
Source organism: Pseudomonadota bacterium (assembly GCA_023433835.1). Taxonomy (GTDB): domain Bacteria; phylum Pseudomonadota; class Alphaproteobacteria; order Ferrovibrionales; family Ferrovibrionaceae; genus JAFKFH01. The sequence goes on from JAEYTW010000726.1 coordinate 16,851, forward strand.
GCCGCGCAGCGCGCGGTCGATCGCCAGCGCGGCGAGCTTGCCATCCTGGACGGCGGCGACGGTCAGGTCCTGGCCCGGCGTGCAATCGCCGCCGGCCCACACCTTGTCGAGCGAGGTCTGCCCTTCTTCATCGACCGCGATCTTGCCGCCTTTCAGCTCCAGCAGGTCGCGGCCGTCCTCGCGCAACGGATCGGGTACGAAGCTCTGGCCGATCGCCTTGAACACCATGTCGGCAGCGATGGCGAAGTGGTCGCCCGTGCCGATCAGCCGGCCGTTGCCGTCGAGCTGGGTGTATTCGAAATGCGCCTCGCGCACCGCGCCGCGATGGCCGGTCAGCTTGACGGGCCGGGCCCAGTGCTTGATGCGCACGCCGTTGACCTGCGCCAGTTCCTGCTCGTGATGGGTGGCGCCCATCTCGGCGGGCCCGCGGCGATAGACCAGCGTCACGTCCTCGGCGCCGAGGCGGCGGATCTGGATGGCGATGTCGATCGCGGTGTTGCCGCCACCGATGACGACGACCTTGCGGCCGACGTCCAGGCTGCCGAAATCCTCGGCCTGGCGCAATGCCGCGATGTAGTCGACCGCGTTCATCACGCCGCTCAGGTCCTCGCCCTCGGCCTCCAGCGCCTTGACGCCGGCCAGGCCCATGCCCAGGAACACCGCATCGTAGTCGCGGCGCAGGCCGCTCAACGAGATGTCGCGGCCCAGCGCCTGGTTGGTGCGGATTTCGATGCCGCCGATCTTGAGCAGGAAGTCGACTTCGGCGCGGGCGAAATGATCGGGCATCTTGTATTCGGCGACGCCGTATTCGTTGAGGCCGCCGGGATGGCCCTTGGCCTCGAACACCACCACGTCATGGCCGAGCATGGCCAGGCGATGGGCGCAGGACAGCCCGGCCGGGCCGCCGCCCACCACCGCGATCTTCTTGCCCGTCGGGGCCGCGCGGGTGAACGGATGCTCGCCGGTCGCCATCAGATGGTCGGTGGCGTAACGCTGCAGCCGGCCGATGGTCACCGGCTTGTTTTCCTGGGCGGTGCGCACGCAGGATTGCTCGCACAGGATCTCGGTCGGGCAGACCCGGGCGCAGGCGCCGCCGAAGATGTTCTGCTCCAGGATGCGCACGGCCGAGCCGCGCACGTTGTCGGTGGCGATCTTCTTGATGAAGCCGGGGATGTCGATGCCGGTCGGGCAGGCTTCGATGCAGGGGGCATCGTAGCAGAAATAGCAGCGGTTGGCCTCGACCAGCGCGGTCTTGCGGTCCAGCACCGGGACCAGGTCGTCAAAGTTGTCGGCGTATTGCTCGGCCTTCAGGCGGCCGGCGGCGATGTCGGGGCGGACATCGATCTCGGACATGTCGCTCATGGGCGACACCCGATCAAGGCAACCGACCGAGTGCCGGCGACGGGTACCGATACCGGTACCGATGGCTGGGGACGAGCATGGTCGAGCATGCTTAAGCCTCCCTGGCTTTATGGTTTGACCTAGGCTATCCAGAACCTGACCAATCGGTCAAGTGTCTGGGTAATATCCGGCCTTCCTGACCAATCGGTCAAGAAATTTTTTTGACCGAATCCGCGCTCAATTGGTAAGCATTGCAAAGCACAAGGGTTGATCAAAGTGAGCAGCAAGCGAGCAGGCAGCAGCGCCGCGACGGCGGCCCGGAAGACCGCGCCGAAGGCCGAGGAAGCCGGCGAGAAACCCGCCGCCGGCTCGATCCGGGAACGCAATCAGGCAATTATTCTCAAGGCGGCCGAGCAGGTTTTCGCCAAGAAGGGCTTCAACGGCGCGACCACGGCCGAGATCGCGCGCAAGGCCGGCGTGCCCAAGCCGAACCTGCATTACTATTTCGGCACCAAGCAGCAGCTCTATGACAGCGTGATCGAGAACATTCTCGACCTCTGGCTCGGCGCGATGGACGAGATCCAGCCCGAGGCCGACCCGGCCGAGGCGATCGGGCACTATGTGCAGAATAAAATCCGCGCCTCGCGCGACTGGCCGGATTCGTCGCGGCTGTGGGCGATCGAGGTGATCGGCGGCGGCCGCCACGTCTCCAGCTTCATGAAGGGGCGCCTGCGCAACCTGGTGCGCGACAAGGGCCGGGTGATGGCCCAGTGGGCGGCCGAGGGCAAGATGGACCCGGTCGACCCGGCGCATCTGATGTTCATGATCTGGGCCTCGACCCAGACCTATGCCGACTTCGCCGCCCAGATCGCCGCGGTGCTCGACAAGGACACCGTCGACGACACGGTGTTCCAGGCGGCCGAACAGACCGTGGTCCGCATCATCCTGAAGGGATGTGGCATCGGTTGAAAACTAAAAAAACAATCAAATCAATGGCTTGATCGAAAAATTAAGACAAAAGTGCGTAATTTAATTTCTTGAAGCTTCAAATATAAGTTTGTTTGCTGCCCTTTGACCTCTATAACTTTCCGTCGCTCGGATCTGCATGGGATTTGGGCAGAACCCTTTCGAAGAATTCGGAAAGTGACATCCATGATGCCTCTGCGCGCCCGGCGCCTTGCGCCGCCCTGCCGCCCCGCCCTCGTTGCGGCCTTCGTTCTGGCCATCCTCTGCAGCCTGCTGGCGCGGCCCGCCCTGGCAGTCGACCCGGCTTTCAGCTGGAGCCGCAATTACGGCCTGGCCGCCGCGAACGCCTACGGCTTCAAGACCGCATCGGACAGCGCGGGCAACATCTACGTGGTCGGCCAGTATGACGGCGCGACACTGGCGTTCGATGGCCAAACGGTGACCAGGCTCGGCGCCAATGACGGGTTCATCGTCAAGGTCGATCCGAGCGGTACCGTGCAATGGGCGCAGACCCTCGGCGGCGCTGGCGCCACGACCCGGCCGCAAGGCGTTGCCGTCGACGGCGCCGGCAACGTTCTGGTCGCAGGTTATTTCAATAGCGGCAACCTGGCCGCCGCCGCCGGCAATCTGACCCGGACCGGCACCCAGGACGGCTTTCTGATCAAGTACGATACCAATGGGACAAGGCTGTGGTCCTTCGGCGTCGGCAATTCCAGCGTGACCGCGCAGTTCTTTGCCGTGGCGACCGACAGCACGAACAATGTCTATGTCACCGGCAATTTCAGCGGCGGCAACATCCCGGCGATCTCGTCGTCGCGCACCGGCAACCAGGACGGCTTCCTGCTGAAGGTCGATTCGTCGGGCACGCTGCAGTCGCCCACGGTGAAGATCGCCGGCGCCAGCATCAGCGGCTCCCTGCCGACATCGCTCGCCGTCAGCGGCACGAATATCTATGTCGGCGGCTATATGACGAACCCCAACGGTGGTCTGACCAGCCCGGCGGCCCTGGCCGACATGGGCGGCGGCACGACGGCCTACATGCTGCGCTTCGACGCCACCCTCGCCGTCACCTGGCGACAGGCGATAGGCGGCTCGGTGTCTTCCAATGCGCGGGGCAATGCGATCGCGGCCGACGCGTCGGGGAATGTGTACCTGACCGGTACTTTCGTCGATTCGCTGACCACGCCCAGCCTGGCCCGGATAGCGACGGGATCGAACAAGACTGCCTTCGTCGTGAAGGCCACGCCGACCGGCGCCACGACCACCACTTTCGCCTGGACCAACGCCCTCGGCGGCTCCACCGCCGATGCCGACCTGCAAGGCCTGGCCGTCGATGCGGCAGGCGACGCCTATGTATCGGGGCAGTTCGCCCAGAGCCTGACCACGCCGCCCCTTACCGGCATCGGCAGTCGGGCGGCCATGGTGCTGAAATATGCAGCGGCTGACGGCACTCTTTCCTGGTCGAAGGCTTTCGGCGGCCCCGGCGGCACCACCAATCTCGCCGGCAACGGCATCACGATCGCGGCCGGCAACATCGTCCTGGCCGGCAACCAGGAAGGCACCGCGACCGACCCCGCCCAGGCCGCGATCGGCGCGATCGACGTGCTGCTCATCAAGTACAGCCAGACCCACACGCTGACCGTAACCAAGGCCGGCACCAGCACCGGCACGGTGACCGCTGACTCCGGCGCGCTGTCCTGCGGCCTCACCTGCTCGGCCGATTATACGGGCGGTACCGTCGTCACGCTGACCGCCGCGGCCACGTCGGGGGCGACCTTTGCCGGCTGGTCGGGCGACTGCTCGGGTGCCGCCGCGAGCACTTCGGTGACGATGTCGGCGGCGCGCAGTTGCACCGCCACCTTCAACACCACCCCGACGCCGGGTCCGACGCCGACCAATCCCACCCCGGCCGCGCCGACCGTCCAGCTGCCGATCAATACCTCGGGCTCGGGCCAGGGCTCGGTCTCGCTCAGCGCCGCGCTGGGCAATCCGGGGCCGAATGCGACCTACACCGTGCAGCAGACTTCCGGCGCGGCCCTGCCATCGTGGCTGAGCTTCAACCCGGCCACGGTGTCGTTCTCCTACAACGTGCCGATGCCGGCCGACCTGCCGATCCAGCCGGCGGCCGCAGATACCCGCGCGGCGCGTCCCGCTCCGCCGAATCTGGTCTATCCGCTGAGCATCCTGGTGCAGGCCATTCCGGTCTCGCTGACCGTCAACGGCCAGGCCTACGTCATCAACATGGACTTCTACGCGCCCCGCGGCACCGTCGCCGCCACCGCGCTCTCCTACAGCGCCGGTGGCCGCAGCGGCGACGGCGCGTCCGGCAAGCCCGCGATGTCCTGGGACGGCGGTCAGGTCCTGTTCGAGACATCGGCCAACAACCTGTTCTCCGCCTTCTCGACCGAGACCAAGATCGCCCGCTATCACGGCCTCTCCGGCAACCGCGACCTGCTGTCCCAGACCGCGGTGCCCGGCGGCGGCGTCGCCAATGCCTCGATCGGCCCCGCCACCGCGCCCGCCGTTTCGGCCAACGGCACGTTCGGCGTCTTCGCCGGTGCCGGCGGCGGCATCACGCTCACGCCCGCCAGCCCGCTGAAGCAGATCTACCGCACCAGCCTGGCTTATCCCCGTGTCGCGTTGAACGAGGCCGCCACTCCCGCGCCGCTGATGGTCTCGACCTCGGCCACCGGCGTCCCGGCCAATGCCGCCGCCGACAGGCCGGCGATCAGCCAGGATGGCAACTTCGTCGCCTTCGAGAGCGCAGCCACCAATCTCGGCTGGAACCAGGGCGGCTCTCAGATCTGGCGCAAGACGATGACCGACGGCAGCGTCACCCTGGTCTCGGGAAACGCGCAGGGCACTGCCGGTAACGGCGACAGCCGCAACGTCTCGCTCTCCTGGGACGGCCGCGTCGCCGTGTTCGACTCGACCGCCACCAACCTCGTCGCCGGCGCCACCGGGCGGCAGGTGTACTTCAAGGATCTGGCCAGCGGCGCCGTCTACGTCATCGCCCCCGGCATCGGCCCGAAGCTCGATGCCCGCGCCGGCAGCATCGTTTTCACCGACCAGGGCAGCATCCGCCGCTTCGACGTTGCCACCGGCCGCACCGCCACGCTTGCCACCGGCGATGCCGACCAGCCAACGGTCTCGGCCGACGGCCGCTTCGTCGCCTGGCGCGCGCCCGGTGCCGACGGCTTCACCCAGGTCTGGGTGCGCGACGTCTTCCGCGGCATCACGGCGCTCGCCTCACAGACCGCGTCGGGAACGCCGGGCGGCGGCAATTCCTACGACCCCGCCTTGTCCGGCGACGGCGCCTCGCTCGCCTTCGGCTCGCAGGCCCGCGACCTCGTCAACGGCAACCCGCTGTCCGGCCAGATCCACCTCGCCGGCAATCCGCTCGCCTTGCCCGGCCGCACCCTGCACTGGTACGTGCCGTCCGGCGGCAACCAGGCCTGGGCGATCGAGCGCTGGGGCGACCGTGCCTATGTCGCCAACCTCGCCTACCAGGCCAATGGCGGTACCGCCACCTGGGTCGCCGGCAGCTGCGGCTTCGCCGATCTCGGCTGCAAGGGCACCCTCAACCCGACCGCCGCCGCACTTGCCACCTGGTTCCCGGTCGAGGGCAACCAGGCCGTCGCCTCGGTCAACGGCGGCGCCAATATTCCACTGCTGCCTTATCCCGTCATGGGCACCTCGACCTCGGCCATGCCCGGGCTGCCGCAAGGCGGCTGGTGGTACGAACCCGCCAGCATCGGCAGCGGCGTGTTCCTGCAGTTCGGCACCCAGACGACGGCGAACGGCACGATCGGCCACACCGCCCATCTGTCGCTCTTGAGCTATGACGCGCAGGGCATGCCCGTGTGGTATGCGGCCGAAGGCATGCTGGGCACGGATCTCAGTCTCGAGGGTGTGCTCTACCGCTATGCCGGCGGCGCCCCGGTCGGATCGATGACCGGCGGCGCCGTGCCCTCGGCAACGGCGGTGGGCAATTTCCGGCTCACCTTCGCCGCCAGCGACAATGCCAGCCTGCGGCTGCCTGATGGTTCCAACCGCGCCCTCGCCCGCTTCCGGTTCTGATCGGGCTCACGCTGCGCGGGCATGCCCGCGCAGCTTGGCCGCCATCATCTCGCGCAACGTGCGCAGCTGCAGGCCCATGGTCGGCTTGTGGCCCCAGCTGCTGGTGGTGCTGGTCACCATCTCGGACCATTCGGCCGGGTCGATGCGGCCCGAGGCGGTGCCGACCTCGAAATCGAAGCCCGAGGGCGAGCAGCCGTAGAACGAGAACGTGCCGTCGGGCGCCGGGTGCTGACCGAGGCCGAGGCTGAGCGGCACCTTGCCCGCCTTCGCCCGTTCGAAGGCATGGCCGACCATGTCGAGCCGCGGCACTTCCAGCATGAAGTGATGCAGCCGGCGGCGCAGCGGCAGGGCAAACAGCGCCAGCGTATGATGCACCTCGTCGCAATGCAGGAAGATGCCGCGCACGTCGATCGGCCCGACCCGGGTCGACAGCCGCTCGGTGACGCCGAAGCCCAGCACGTCGACATAGAAGCGTTCCATCGATGCCAGATCCGACACCACCAGCGCGGCATGGCCGAGCATCGGCAGATCGGGGGAGGCGCCGGCGCCCGCCGGCCCGACATAGGCGCGGATCGCCAGCCCCTCGGGATCGCGGAAGGCGACATCGGGCCCGGTCGTCGCGATGCCGGCGCCCGCGAGCCGGGCGGACAACCGCGACAGTGCCGCGGCATCGGGCAGTTCCAGCCCGATGC
>JAEYTW010000782.1 GCA_023433835.1 Pseudomonadota bacterium
CAGCAGCACCAGGCGCAAGCCGCGGCGCCGCAGGGTTGCCAGCACGTCGGCGGCATCGGTGCGCGGCGCATCGGTGAAGACGAAATGGGCAAGCCGCCCGTCGGCCCGGCGCAACCAGATCTCGGGCCCGCCGGCCGGCGGAGCATCGATGCCACAGAATCTGGCGCTGCCCAGCCGGATGTCGCCGGACCGCAGGCCGGCGCCCGGTTCCTCGACCACGCCGGCCATCGCCGGCACGGCGGCCGGCAGGCTGGCCACCAGCGCGCGCGACAGCACATGGCGGCTGTCCGCCGCGAGTGCCGCGGCGAGCCGCAGGTCGTCGGCATCGTGGCCTTCGCCGTGGCGCAGCGTCGGCTTGCCGCGGGTCAGGGTGCCGGTCTTGTCCAGCACCACGGTGTCCACCGCGGCCAGCCGCTCCAGAGCATCGGCGCTCTTCAGCAGGATGCCGGCGCGGAACAGCCGCGAGGACGCCACCACCTGCACCGCCGGCACGGCCAGCGCCAGGGCGCAGGGGCAGGTGATGATCAGCACGGCGACGGCGTTGAGCAGGCTCTGCTGCCAGCCGGCGCCCAGCGCCAGCCACAGGATCAGCGTCGACAGCCCCACGATGTGCACGACCGGGGCATAGCGGCGGGCCACCTGATCGGCCAGGCGCACGAAGCGCGTGCGGCTCTGCTCGGCATTTTCCATCAGCCGCGCGATCTCGGCGAGCAAGGTGCCCTCGCCGGCCGCGGTGACGGCGATCTCGAGGGCCGCGCCGAGATTGACGGTGCCGGCATGGACCCGGGCGCCCGGCGCCACGCGTGCCGGCAGGCTTTCGCCGGTCACCAGCGCGCTGTCGATTTCCGATTCACCCAGCGTGACCGTCCCGTCGGCCCCGATGCGCTCGCCGGTGCCGACGGCGATGCGGTCGCCGGGGCGGATCTCGGCCGCCGGCACCGCCTTGCGGCTGCCGTCCGCCTCGATGCGCCGGACCGCGATGGCGGCAAGGCCCAGCAGCTGCTCGGCCGCCGATTGCGCGCGGCCGCGCGCCAGCCGGTCGAGATAGCGCCCGACCAGCAGGAAGAACAACAGCGAGGTCGAGGCATCGAAATAGGCATGCTGGGCATGCGCCATCGTCTGCCACAGGCTCATCGCGGTCGCGACGATGACGCCGAGCGAAATCGGCACGTCCATGTTCATCCGACCGGCCCGGAGGCCCGCCCAGGCCGAGCGATAGAACGGCCGGCCCGCATAGGCGACGGTCGGCAGGGCGATCAGCGCGGAAACCCAGTGCAGCAAGGTACGGGTGGCCGTGCCCATCTCGCCGTAGCCGGCCCAGATCGCGACCGAGAGCAGCATGATGTTGGAGGCCGCGAAGCCTGCGACCGCCAGCGCGCGCAGGAGCTGATGTTCCTCCGCCCGTGCGCCCTGGCCGAGCCGGCAGGGATCGTAGGGCATGACGCGATAGCCCAGCCGGGTGATGGCCGCGACCAGCGCGTCGGCGGTGGTGGCGTCGGCCTGCCAGCGCAGCGCCAGACGGCGCGTCGTCATGTTGAGCCGGGCATGGGTGACGCCGGGCTGGCGTGCCAGCATGTTCTCGATCAGCCAGACGCAGGCGGCGCAATGCAGCCCATCGATCAGCAGATGCAGGCTGGCCGTGCCGTCGGGGCCGGTCGCGACATAGGCGGCCGGGTCGACCGCCGCGGCGGGATCGTCGTCCTCGGGCCGCGGCGCACGGGTGTCGTCGCGCAGGATGCGGCGCTGGTACCAGCCGTCGAGGCCGAGATTGTGGATCAGTTCATAGGCACCTGCGCAGCCGCGGCAGCAGAAGCGCTGCGCATCGTCGGCCAGCGCCGCGCCGCAGTGCAAGCAGGTGCAATCGCTCATTTCACGACCATCCGCTCGGTGGCGTGGAAGCGATCGCGCGCGCCGTCGACCGTCACCGCCATTTCCCATTGGCCGGGCATCGGCAGGGCCACCGCCGCGGCATAGCGCCCGCCGCCCCGCGAACGCAAGGCAGCCGCGACCTCGGCCGTCTGGCCAACCGGCCGGGTGAATACCGCCTCGACCTGCATGCCGTCGACGGCGCGGCCATCGCGGTCGGTGAGCGTGAGAGTGGCCTGGCCGTCCCGGTAATCGAGCCGCGCGACCCAGCCCATCGCGGCATTGGCCCGCACCGCCGCGAGGGTCTGGTTATAGGCCAGGCCCTCCTCGTAGGAATGCTCGCTCACCAGGCCCGGCCAGCTCCTGATGCCCGCATAGATGAAGACGGCATTGACCGAGGCGACCACCAGGAAGAACCCGACCAGCCAGGCGAGAACCCTGCGGCCGGTCAGTTCCCGGCCCGATTTGACCTGCGCGCTCATTTGCCCGGCCCCCGGAAGATCCCGTCGTAGTGGGCTTCGTCGCCGCTGACGGGATCGCGCAGCACGAAGCGGAAGTCGGTGGAGTCGGCGGCAACGGCGCCGCGCGGCACGGTGACGAAGATGCGTTCGGCGGTCACCGCGTCGGGGCCCAGCGTCAAGGTCGGCTCGGGCTTCTCGCCCGCGTTCAGCACCAGGAGCCTGGCGCCGGGCAGCCCTTCGACCGACAGCACCGCCTGGCGCTCGACATGCTTCTTGTTGATCAGGTGGAAGGTATAGCCATTGCGGATCGAGCCGTCCGACAGCGTGACGTAGAGGGGATTGCGGTCGCGCTGGACGCTCAAGTCGAGATTGGCGCGCGTCAAGAGCGTCACCAGCATGATCAGCCCGACGGCGGCCCAGAGCGCCATGTAGACGAAGACGCGCGGCCGCCAGATCTTGAGCTTCGGGTTCGGGTCGACGCCGGTGATGCGCTGCTGGAGATTGGCGAGCGTATCAAGGCCGATCAGCCCGCGCGGCCGCTCGATCTTGTCCATGACATGGTCGCAGGCATCGGCGCAGAGGCCGCAATTGATGCATTCGAGCTGCTGGCCGTTGCGGATGTCGATCCCGGTCGGGCAGACCGTGACGCAGGCCGCGCAGTCGATGCAATCGCCAAGCTTGGGCGCCGGCGCGGCGGCCGGGGCCGGCGCCGCGCGCGACGCCTTGCCACGCGGCTCGCCGCGGTCGGTGCGATAGGTGACGACAACGGAATGCTCGTCGAGCATCGCGGCCTGAAAACGCGAATAGGGGCAGCAATAAGTGCAGATCTGTTCGCGCGCCAGACCCGCGAAGCTGTAGGTCGTGAGCGTCAGAAGGCCGATCGTGGCATAGGCGGCGGTGGATGCCTGGAAATGCGCCAGCTCGACCGCCAGCGTGGGCGCATCGGCGAAGTAGAACACCCAGGCACCGCCCGTCGCCAGGGCGATCAGCAGCCAGATCACATGCTTGGCGGCGCGGCGCCACGCCTTGTTGAAGGTCAGCGGTGCCTGGTCGAGGCGCAGCCGGGCGTTGCGGTCGCCCTCGATCCACCGCTCGACCGCCATGTAGAGATCGGTCCAGACGGTCTGCGGGCAGGCAAAGCCGCACCAGACGCGGCCGATCGTGGCGGTGATGCCGAACAGCCCGATCGCCATCATGATCAGGATGCCGGTCAGGTAATAGACTTCCTGCGGCCAGATCTCGATGAAGAAGAAATAGAACTTGCGCGCCGGGAAATCGACCAGCACGGCCTGGGATGGTGCGTTGGGA
>JAEYTW010000801.1 GCA_023433835.1 Pseudomonadota bacterium
GGTCTGGGCCGGACTGCTCGCCAATGCCTCGGTGATGGCCTCGCAGAACGCCGGTAGATCGGCGGGCGAACGGCTGGTGATGATGCCCTGGTCGACCACCACTTCCTGGTCGACCCAGGTCGCCCCGGCATTCTCGACATCGCGCCGGATCGACTGATAGGACGTGGCCTTGCGGCCGCGCAACGCGTCGGCTTCGACCAGCAGCCAGGGCCCATGGCAGATCGCGGCAACGACCCGGCCGTCGGCCAGGAAGCGGCGCACGAGCTTCAGCACGTCGTCGTCGACCCGCAACAGGTCGGGGTTGATCTGACCACCCGGAATGACCAGGGCGTCATAGACACCGGGATCGGCATCGCCGATGCGCAGGTCGACGTCGACGCTGCGCCCCCAGTCCTTCTTGTCCCAGCCCTTGATGGCGCGGCCGTCGAGCGAGGCGACCTCGACCTTCGCCCCGGCGGCCCGCAAACGGTCGCGCGGCACCTCCAGCTCCGACTGCTCGAAACCGTTGGTGGCGATGATCAGGACGCGGGTGTCGGTGATGTTCGGCATGGCATTCTCCCTTATCTTTCACAATGGGTATGCCAGCCCAACGAGAGTTTAACGGCGGGGTTCCAGGCCGGGGGAACGGTAATCCGTCAACTCAGGTTTGAGAGCCTGGAGAAGGATGAGGCCCCGCCATGCTGAAACGCTTCTGGAAACTGGCCTGGAACACCATCGTCGCCTTCAGCGAAGACAGTGCGTTGAGCCGCGGCGCGGCGATCGCCTTCTTTACCGTAACGGCGCTGGCTCCGGTATTGCTGATCGTGATCGCGGTGGCGGGCCTGGTCTTCGGGCAGGACGCCGCCTCGGATGCGATTGCCGCCCAGCTGACCGGGCTGATGGGCAGGCCGGCGGCCGAGATGCTGCAGGCAACCATCGCCAGCGCCGCCGACAAGTCGAGCGGCATCCTGGCCAGCGTCATCGGCATCCTGACCCTGATCTTCACCGCCTCCGGCGTGTTCGGCGAGATGCAGCGCTCGCTGAACGATATCTGGAAGACCAAGCCGACGGGCACTACCGTGTCGCGGCTGATCAAGGCGCGCGCCGCGAGCCTCGGCCTCGTCGTGGCGCTCGGCTTCGTGCTCACCGTGTCGCTGGTGGTCAGCGCGGCGCTGACCGCGCTGTCTGACACCATCAATGCTTATATTCCTTTCGGCGAGCAGGTCCTGGCCCTGGTCAGCGCCGCGATCTCGATCACGCTGATCGCCGCCTTGTTCGCCGCGATCTACAAGGTGCTGCCCGACAAGCGCCTGGCCTGGCGCGACGTCATCGTCGGCGCCCTGACGACGTCGGTGCTGTTCAACGTCGGCAAGTCGCTGATCGGCTGGTATATCGGGTCGAGTGCGGTGGCCTCGAGCTATGGCGCGGCCGGGGCGCTGATCGTCGTGCTGCTATGGATCTACTACTCGTCGCTGATCTTCCTGCTCGGTGCCGAATTCACCAAGGTCTACGCCGCCACCTATGGCAGCCGCACCGACGATGCCTTGCTGACTACGAAAGCGGGCGCGTAAGGGCGAACAGTTCGATGGTCTCGGCCTTGCCGCGCAGGGCCATCGGCCCGAGGCTTTCGGCCCGTACGCCTGGCGGGAGGGCCAGGCGGTTGATCAGCGTGGCGGAGGCGATGCAGTCGCGGCCGCTGCTGCGGCAGGCATCTTCGATCCGCGCCGCAGTGTTCATGGTATCGCCGAGCATGACAACCTCGCGCCGGGTATCGCCCATCTCGGCGACGATCAGCGATCCCGCATGCAAGGCGGCGCGCAGCCGCGGCACGGCGCCGAAATCGCGCCGGTAGGCCGGTGCCTGGCGGTCCAGCGTGTCGAGTACCGCAAACAGGCAAGTGATGCAGGCGCCCTCGCGCAGGCCGCGCTCGAGCGTCCAGGTCAGAATGATCTCGTCGCCGACATAGCGATAGATGTCGGCGCCGTTGTCATGCACGGCCACCCGCAAGTCGAAGAAGATGCGGTTGAGGAAGGCGACGAAGCGTTCGTCGCCCAGTTGCTCCGCCAAACCGGTCGAGCCGGCGACGTCGAGCAACAACACGATCCGCTCCTCCCGTTGCGGCCGGTTGTAGCGCCCGACCAATAGGCCGACCAGCGTGCGCGGCCCCAAGAGCCGGCGGAACAGAAAGAACAGGTTGAAGGCGAAGGCCGCGACCAGCGTGGCGGCGAGCAGTGCCGGCGTCACCGTGATGACCGGACCGGCGGCGAGGTTGACCAGCGCGACGGCGCCGTAGAACACTGCCGCGTAAAACACCGCCCGCAGCACGGGCGGCAGGATCGGCGGCCAACGGCGCAGCCGCTCGCGCGCCGCCTGCGGCAGCGCGGTCTCGGCCGTGGACAGCACCAGTCCGATCAGCGCGCCGCAGACGGTGGCCGCCGGCAAGGCCGTGCCGCCAGCCCCGATGCCGGAGAACAGCGCGCCGAGGATGCCAGCCTGCGCCGTCACCCCGGTAATCATCCGCAGCCGCCAGCGCGCCGCCGTGCTCAATGCCATCGCCGCCCCCGTCTACTGAAGGCTTGCGATACACCACTCGTCCGAAAGGGGCAATCCGCCGGGGATCACTCGTCGCGCAGTTGCGCGTTCCAGCTCTGCCCGTCTGCATCGCGCATGTAGAGGTCGGCGGGCTGGCTTAAGGCTGCCGCGACCGCCTTCGCCTGCTGCAGGATGGCGGGCCCGCCCTCGGCGCTGGCGCAGACGAATTCGAGCACCCGGGGGAACGCAGTGTCGGCCGGCGCGACGGGATCGACCGGGGTGAAACCGGCCTGCGCCATCGATCTGGCGAACACAGCGTAATCCCTATCAACTGCGCCGAGCAGCACCACTTTAATTGTATATGTATTCATTTTTTCTCTTAAATCCGATCAAAAAAACTTTAAGCGAATACGTCGCCAGCGAAAAGTGAATGTCGCTGACCTTACGCCTTGTGAGCGAGGCCTCCTCCTTCATAGGACATAGAAATGGCGCCCCCGACGCCGTCCGATCGGACGGCATCGCGGGCTCTTCTTAAAGCCGACTGGCAGGTCAGGCTTGCCCGCGCTCGCGGTGCAGTTCGGCGGCGAGGAAGCCGGGGCCGGGCTCCGGCATCATCAGGGCGATGCGCGTGGCGGTCACCGTGTCGAACAACCCGGCTTGGCAATAGGGTTCCCGGGCCAGGAAATCCTCGACCGCCGCCCGGTCGGGCAGATCGATGACGAAGGCCGACCCGACGGTTGCCGCACCGTCGTCGCTGCGCAGCGGCCCGCCGGAAACGATCAGAGCCTTGTGGGCGATCATGAACTCGAGATGCACGGCCCGCGTGCGGCGGCGCAGGGCGGCGCCGTCCGGCTTGTCGATGCAGGTCACCAGGAAATGCAAGGAACGCCCTCCGTCCTCAGGCGGCGCGGGCGGCCGAGGCGCCGGCCGGCGCCGCCATCTCGGCCAGCAAGGCGACCCGCGCCTCGGCGGCCCGGGCCATGGACGCGGCCTTGACATGGCCATAGCCGCGGATCTGTTCGGGCAGGCGAGCGAGGCGCACGGCCGTGCCCAGGGTGTGCCGCTCCAGCCGGGGGGCGAGGTCGCGGACCATCGCCTCGTACTCGGCGATCAGTTGCCGCTCGGCCCGCCGTTCGGGGTGCCGGCCGAACGGATCGAAGCGGGTGCCGCGCAGGCCCTTGGCCCGGGCCAGCAGGCGAAAGATCGGCAGCACCCACGGCCCCAGGCTGATCTTGCGCGGGCGGCCCGTCACCGGGTCCTTCGGCGCGAAGGTCGGCGGGGCGAGATGGAAGCGCAGGCGGCCGCCCTCGAACTGATCGCGCAAGCGTTGCACGAAGGCCGGATCGGCCTGCAGCCGTGCCACCTCGTATTCATCCTTGTAGGCCATCAGCTTGGCCAGGTTGCGGGCGACCGCCACGGCGAACGGCCCGGCCGCGCCCGCGACCCGGCGTTCGGCCGCCGCGGCGATCTCGACCGTGGCGCGATAACGCGCGGCATAGGCTTCGTTCTGATAGGCAGTCAGCAGGCCCACGCGATGGGTCACGATCGCCTCGACGTCCTCCAGGATCGGCGAGGCCGCCGGGGCGGGCGGCGCCACCGCGAGGCGACGGCCCAGCGCAAAGGCGCGGCGGTTGTCGTCGACCGCGGTGCCGTTCAGCACCAGCGCGCGGTCGATCGCCTCGCCGCTCAGCGGCACGCGGCCGCGCTGCCAGGCATAGCCCAGCAGCATCATGTTGGCGCCGATGGCATCGCCCAGCCGGCTCTGCGCGATGCCGGTGGCATCGAGCAGCTCGACCGCCGCCGCCTCGCGCAGCCGCTTGATCAGCCCGGCGGTCTTGAAATCGAAATCGGGATTGCGGGTGAAACCGCCCGAGATCGTCTGGTTGGTATTGGCGACGATCAGCCCGCGTTCGGCGTCGACCAGATTGAGGCTGGCCGGCTCGGCCGCGACGCTGAGATCGCCGCCGAGCAGCAGGCCGGCCTGGCGCGTCGGGATGCGCACCGCGGCGATGTCCTCGCCCACCGCGCCGATGCGCACGTGGCTCCAGACGCTGCCGAACTTCTGGGCCATGCCCAGGCGGTCGTGGACCACGAACGGCCGCCCCTCGATATGGGCGGCCATGCCGAGCACGGCGCCGATGGTCACCACCCCTGCCCCGCCGACACCGGTGACCAGGATATCGGTGGCGCCCTCGGTTATGATCGGCTGCGGCAGGTCGTCGGCCGCGACCGCCTCGCCCTTGCGTTTGCGCGCCTTGGCGCCGTCGAGCGTCACGAAGCTCGGGCAGAAACCCTTCAGGCAGGACGTATCCTGGTTGCAGGATGCCTGGTCGACCTGGCGCTTGCGGCCCAGTTCGGTCTCGACCGGCACCAGCGACAGGCAGTTCGATGCCGTGCCGCAATCGCCGCAGCCTTCGCAGACCGCCTCGTTGATCACCACGGTGGTGGCCGAGCGTTCCATCGTGCCGCGCTTGCGCCGGCGGCGCTTCTCGGTGGCGCAGACCTGGTCGTAGATCAGGGCCGAGACACCGGCGACCTCGCGCAGTTCGCGCTGCACCTGGTCCAACTGGTCGCGCGGGCGGATGCGGGTGCCCGGCGCGAAATCGGCGCCGATGCCGTATTTGCCGGGGTCGTCGGCCACCACCTCGATGCGCTCGATGCCTTCGGCGCGCAACTGCCGGCTCAGCTGCGGGACGGTCAGCTGGCCGTCGACCGGCTGGCCGCCGGTCATCGCCACGGCATCGTTGAACAGGATCTTGTAGGTCATCGTCGCCTTGGCGGCGATGGCCGCGCGGATCGCCAGGAACCCCGAGTGGAAATAGGTGCCCTCGCCCATGTTGGCGAAGACATGGCCGGTGCGGCTGTAGGGCCCGGCACCGATCCAGGTCGCGCCCTCGCCGCCCATCTGGGTGAAGGTCGTCGTTTCGCGCTCCATGTCAACGGCCATGTAGTGGCAGCCGACGCCGCCCAGCGCCCGGCTGCCTTCCGGCACCACGGTCGACGAATTATGCGGGCAGCCCGAGCAGAAATAGGGCCCGCGCGCCACCAGGGCCGGCTGGGCGGCCGCCTCGGCGCGGTCGAGTTCGGCCAGCCGCGCGGCAATCGCGTCGGACGGCGCCCAATCCATCAGCCGGCGGCCGATGATGCGCGCGAACAGGTCGGGGCCGGCCTCGGCAACGTCGGGGATCAGCGTGGCGCCATCCTCGTCGCGCCGGCCGATGATGCGCGGGCGGTCGGCCCGGTCGTAGAGCGCGGTGCGGATCTGGGCCTCGACGACGTCGCGCTTCTCCTCGGCCACCAGCACCGTCCGCTGGCCGCGCAGGAACCCGCCGAGCGTTTCGGTGTCGAGCGGCCAGGGCATGCCGACCTTGTAGACCGAGATGCCGCGGCGGGCGGCGTCGGCGAGGCTCAGGCCCAGCGTGCGCAGTGCTTCGACCACGTCGATATAGGATTTGCCGGCCGCGACGATGGCGAGCCGCTTGTCGGCGGCCTCGGTGATTACGCGGTCGATGCCGTTGGCGCGGGCGAAGGCGCGGGCCGCCGGCAGCTTGGCGCCGATCATCCGGCGTTCGACCGCCGGCCAGGGGTCGGGCCAGCGGATATGGCGGTCGGGCGACAGCCCGGTCTCGTCGGGCAGATGGATATGGAAATCGTCGAAGCCGAGATCGACCGCGGTGGTCGAGTTGACCAGTTCGGCCAGCACCTTCAGGCCCACCCAGGCGCCGGAGAAGCGCGACATCGCCCAGCCGTAGAGGCCGTAGGCGATCATCTCGCCGATATCGGCGGGGTACAGCACCGGGATCATCAGGTCGATGAAGGTCGGTTCGGAATGATAGGCCTGGCTCGACGATTTCAGCGCATGGTCGTCGCCGGCCACCACCAGCACGCCGCCACGCGGCGAGGCGCCGGCGCCGTGGGCATGGCGGATGACGTCGCCACAGCGGTCGAGGCCGGCGCCCTTGCCGTACCACATGCCGAACACGCCATCGACGGTGGCCTGCGGGTCCAGCGCCACCTGCTGGGTGCCCCAGACGGCGGTGGCGGCAAGGTCCTCGTTGACGCCGGGCTGGAAGCGGATCGCGCTGGCGGCCAGGTACTTCTCCGCCTTCCACGCCTCGGTATCGAGACTCGACAACGGCGAGCCGCGATAGCCGGAGATGAAGCCGGCCGTGTTGAAGCCGGCGCGCTCGTCCAACCGCTTCTGCAGCAGGGCCATGACCAGCAGGGCCTGGGTGCCGGTGACGTAGGCCAGCCCCCGGCGCCCGGTAAAGGCATCGCCCAGCGTGACGTCGTGACGCATGATGCCCATGGCGCAATCCTCGCGAACGTTGATCTGTCGTGGGCAGGCTATTAAAAAACCGTCCGGTCAGTCAATTAAATACTCAGCAATCGCCGCAGGCTTTCATTCCTGGCGGGCGAGATACCCGTCGAGGAAGATGCCGGCGGCCTGTTCGACCAGGCTGTCGACGCTGACGGGACCACCCGGGCGGTACCAGGTGTAGGTCCAGTTCAGCATCCCGAACAGCAGCATGGTAACGACGCGATGGCCGCCCTGGGCCGCCGGCTTGCCCAGCCGCTTCAGGGTTTTCTCGACCATGGTGACGAAGCTGCGCTCGCGGCGCACGATATCGGTCTGCATGTCGGGGGGCAGGAAAGACAGCGACGTCATCACCAGCACGTGCTTGTCGCGCGATACCGCGTAGATTTCCAGCACCGTGCGGATCAGCGCCTCGAGCTGTTCGCGCGGCTCGTCATGGTCGCGCACCACCGCCTCGCATTCCTCCAGGAGGCGATCGAGGTGCCGTTTGAGGATTTCGAAGAGGATCGCTTCCTTCGACTCGAAATAATAGTAGATCCGCCCCTTGGAAACGCCGCAGGCCTCGGCCAGTTCGTTCATCGACGTGGTGGGATAGCCGCGCGCGGCAAGCACCGTGGCGGCCGCATCCAGGATCGCATCCTGCTTGTCGTCGTAATCCAGCGCCCGGGTGCGTGCCACTATCGGTCCCTCGATCCTCTGCCGGCCCCAGTCTTAACGACCGGCAACCCCATCCGTCCATCCGGTTTTTTTATCGCGGCGCCCGAATCGGCGGTGCTATCGTCCGGCCGGGGCGACATCGAGGGACGGATCGTGGCGGCCGAGTATCTCTGGGTTCTGGCCACGGGCCTCGCCGCCGGCGCGATCAGCGGGATCTTCGGCACCGGCTCGTCGATGATGCTGCTGCCGGTGCTGGTCCATGCCTTCGGGCCGCAGGCCGCGATCCCGATCATGGCGGTCGCCGCCATCATCGGCAATCTCGCCAGGGTACTCGCCTGGCGGCGTCTGGTCGACTGGCGGGCGGTGGCGGCCTATGCCCTGCCCGGCATGCCGGCCGCCAGCCTCGGCGCCCGCACCCTGCTGACGCTGCCGCCCGGCCTGGCCGACCTGGCGCTCGGCACCTTCTTCATCGCCATGGTGCCGGTGCGCCGCCTGTTGCGCCGCGCCCATGTCCGCATGCGGCTGTGGCAGTTGGCGGTGATCGGCGCCGGGCTCGGCTTCATCACCGGGATCGTGGTGTCCACCGGGCCGCTCAGCGTGCCGGCCTTCGCCGCCTACGGCCTTTCCGGCGGCGCCTTCCTCGGCAGCGAGGCGGCCAGTTCGGTCGCCATCTACCTGGCCAAGGTCGCGACCTTCGCCTCGGCCGGCGCCCTGCCCTTCGACATCGCCCTCTCCGGGCTGATCGTCGGCGGCGCGCTGATGGCCGGCACCTTCGCCGGCAAGCGCCTCGTGCTGCGCCTGTCGCCGGAAATGCAGCTGTGGCTGATCGACGGCCTGCTGCTGGTCTCCGGCGCCGCGCTGCTGGTTGCCGCCTTTCGCGCCTAGGCCGGCAGGAAACTGTCGATCAGGATGGCCGAGGGATCGACGCCGTGATCGCGGGCGACGCTGCGGACATCGGCGCCGAACCGGGCCGCGCCGGCGGCCAGCACCGCGGTATCGGGTCCGACCAGCCCCCCGAGGATGCCGGTGACGCGCCCGTAGTGAACGTCGGCCAGGCCGCTCGCCGCCACGCGGGTCAGGCACAGGCGATACGTGAAATTGGGATACGCGCACAAGGCCTTCAGGGCGTCGAGCGCGAAGAGATCGCGTGGGCCGGCCACCGAGAACAACAGCGTCATCGGCCTGGCATCACTCCGGGCCAGCGCCCGGCGGGCGAGCGACAGCAGCGGCGACAGCCCGGTACCGCCCGCGGCAAAGACGATGCGCGCGGCGGCGTCCGGTATGGCCAGCGTGCCGTGCGGGCCGTCGATATCGACGCGCTGCCCGGCCACGAACCCGTCGACCAGCCGCCCGACCCGGCCATCCGGCCGGATGGCGATGAACAGTTCGAGCTGGTTGTCGCGGGGATGATCGTCGGCGAAGGCCGAGGCGATCGAATAGATGCGGTCAGGATGGATGCCGGGCAGAATCAGCCGCAGCTGGGCCCCGGCCCGCCAGGGCAAGACGGCATCGGGTTCCAGCACCACGCGGCGCACCGCACGGGCCACCGCCTCGCAGGCGATGATCGTGGCGCCGATCCGCCGCGGCGCGATCGTCGCAGGCACGACGGCGGTATCGAGGCGGATGCGGCAGGCAGTTTGCGGCCGGGCGACGCAGGGCAGGATCCTGCCCGCCTCGCGATCTTCATCGGTCAGCGCGAAGCTCTGGATCCAGCCTTCGTTGGTCTCGCCCGACAGCAGCGTCGCGCGGCAGGTGCCGCAGGCCCCGCCGCGGCAGTTATGCGGGAGCGCGACCCCCTGCGCCAGCGCGGCATCGAGGATCGGTTCGTCCGGCCGGCACAGGACGGGGCCGGCAATCCCCTCGATATGCACCGCGAACCGCCCGTCGGCGTCGGTCATCGGATTATCCTTTAAAAAACCATCCGGTCAGATTATTAATTGTCCAACGACCGACGTCAACCCCGGGAGGATGACCTGATGGATAGCGGCCTGCCGATCGACGCGGCGCTGGCTTCGGCGCTGAAACCCTTGTCGCCGCGCGCGGCTTTCCTGCATTGCTGCGCGCAAGGCGTGCTCGCCTACCAGGTGGCGCGCCCCTCGGGCCGGGTGGTGTTCTACCCCCGGCTGGTCGCGCCGGTGACGGGCGAGACCACGCTGGAATGGCGGCAGTCGCGCGGGCGGGGCGAGATCCACGCTTTGACCCGCCATGCCGGGACCGACATCGCGCTGGTCGACATGGCCGAGGGCTTCCGCCTGCTCGGCCCCGTCACCGGCACGGCCCGAATCGGCACCGCGGTCGAGGTGGTATTCCACCGGCCGGCCGACGGCGACATCCATCCGGCGTTCCGCGTATCATGACCGGGCTTGCCATCGTCGGCATCGCCGACATCGTGGTGAACGAGGCGCCCGCCGGCACCACCCCGTTCGACCTGATGGCCCAGGCCAGCGTCGCGGCACTCGACGATGCCGGGCTGAAACCCACCGACGTCGACGGGGTGATGGCCGCCGGCCTCGAGACGATGATGCCGACCCTGTCGCTGTCGGAATATCTCGGCCTCAACCCGCGTTATTCGGACGGCACCCAGATCGGCGGCGGCGCCTTCATCGCCTTCCTCAACCACGCCCGCGCCGTGCTGGCCGCCGGCCTCGCCCACACCATCCTGATCGCCTATGGCAGCACCCAGCGCTCGTCGCGCGGCGGGTTCGCCTCGGCGGCCGAACGCAACCGCTACGACGCGCCCGGTTTCGGCCATGTGCCGGCGGTGGCCTATGCGCTGTGCGCCAGCCGCCACATGCATCTCTACGGCACCACGCGCGAACAGCTCGCCGGCATCGCCGTGGCCGCGCGCCGATGGGCGGCGCTGAACCCGCGGGCGCTGCGCCGCGACCCGATCACGGTCGAGGATGTGCTGAACGCCCGCCGCGTCGCCGAACCGTTCGGCGTGCTCGATTGCTGCCCGGCGACCGACGGTGCCGGGGCGATCGTCGTCACCACCGCTGATCGCGCCGCCGATCTGCGCCGCCGGCCCGTCCGCCTGCTCGGCGCCGGCGAGGCGGTCAGCCACCGCACGATCTCGCAGATGCCCGACCTGACCTCGACGCTCGCCGCCGCTTCCGGATCGCGCGCCTTCGCCGAGGCCGGGCTGAAACCGGCCGATATCGACGTGGTGCAGCTCTACGATGCCTTCACCATCAACCCGATCATCTTCGCCGAGGATCTCGGCTTCTGCGCCAAGGGCGAGGGCGGCGCCTTCCTCAGCCCCGAGCGCATCGGGCCGGGCGGCGATTTCCCGCTGAACACCTCGGGCGGCGGCTTGGCCTATTGCCATCCCGGCATGTTCGGCATCTTCACGATCACCGAAGCGGTGCGTCAGCTGCGGGCCGAGGCGCGCACCGCGCTGGTGCACGGCCCCGGCGGCTTCATGTCGAGCCAGTCGACCGCCATTCTCGGGATCTGACGGCGCGGCCGCTCAAGTCCGCGACGCTGCGACAGCCCAGCAAGGCCATGGTGCGGTCGACATCGTCGCGGAACAGGTCCAGCACGGCCTTTGCCCCGGCCTCGCCGCCGGCGGCAAGGCCGTAGAGCGTCGGGCGGCCGAACAGCACGGCGCGGGCCCCGAGGGTCAGGGCCTTGACCACGTCGGCGCCGCGGCGGAAGCCGGAATCGCAGAGGATGGTCAGCCGGTCGCCCAGCGCCGCTGCCACCTCGGGCAGGACCGCCGGCGGCGGGACGATGGTGTCGAGTTGCCGTCCGCCATGGTTCGACAGGATGACGCCGTCGGCGCCGACATCCAGCGCGCGGCGCGCGTCCGCGAGCGAGGCGATGCCCTTGACCACCATCGGGCCCGGCCACAGCTTGCGCAGATCCGCCACGTCGGCCCAGGTTACGGTGGGGTCGAGCTGCGCGGTCATGAAGGCGGTCAACCCTTCGGCGCTCGAGATCGAGCCGGCAGCCTCGACCATGTTCTCAGGGCGCGGCGGCCCGTGGCGCAGCATCGACCAGGCCCAGCCCGGCCGGCGCAGCACGTCGAGAGCATTGCGCGCGGTGAGGCGCAGCGGCAGGGTGAAATCGTTGCGGGGGTCGCGTTCACGCCGGCCGCCGACGGCGCAATCCAGGGTGACGACCAGCACCGCATAGCCCGCCGCCCGCGCCCGGGTCAGCAGGCTGCGCGTCAGCCCGCGGTCGCGCAGGATATAGAGCTGGAACCACTTCGGGCAGTCGGCCGCCCGCGCGACATCCTCGAGCGAGCAGGAGGCGACGGTCGACAGGACGATCGGCACGCCGGCCGCCGCCGCGGCCCGCGCCAGCAGCTTCTCGGCCTGCGGCCGCACCAGCCCGGCCAGGCCGGTCGGCGCGATGCCGAACGGCGCGGCATAACGCTGCCCGAACAACACCACGGACTGGTCACGCTCGCCCACATCGACGCCGACCCGCGGGTGGAAGGCGGTGTCGTCGAATTGCGCCCGGTTCAGCCGCAGCGAGACTTCGCCATCGGCCCCGCCGTCGACGAAATCGAAGATCGCGCGCGGCAGGCGGCGGCGGGCCGCCGCGCGCGCATCCTCGACCGCGACGAAGCCGGTCATGACGCCTGGCGCACCAGCACGCGGACGGCCTTGGCCTCGTAGCGCGGCAGGGTGCCCGCCGCATGGGCCTCGACCGTGCAGCGAATGCCAAGCCGGGCCTTGACCATCTGCTCGACCTCGCGCGCGCCGTCGGCGCCGGAGGCGGATTCGACCGCGATGGTCAGCTGGTCCAGCGCGTCGCGGTCCTTGTCGATGTAGATCTGCCAGGCTTCCTTGGCCAGGCCCGGCACGCCGGCGACGATATCCTCGATCTGCGATGGGAAGACGATGACGCCGCGCACCTTCAGCATGTCGTCGGAACGGCCGATGATGCGCCCGATGCGCGGCATGCCGCGCCGGCCCGACGGGCAGTCATAGGCTTTCGGCGACAGCCGCACCAGATCGCGGGTGCGCCACTTCACCACCGGCGAAGCCTGCTTGTCCAAGGTGGTGATGACGATCTCGCCGACCTCGCCGACTGAGACCGGCTTCAACGTGACGGGATCGAGGATCTCGGTGACGATGCTGTCTTCATTGAGCAGCTGCATCTCGTCGTCGCCGTGGGTATGCGGCGTCGAGATCGCCAGCACCGGCCCGCCGGCCTCGGTGGTGCCGTAGATATTGTGGGCGACGAAGCCCGGCGGCATCATCGCCTCGAGCTCGTCGCGGAACGCCTTCGACACCGACTGGCCGCCGAAGATGCCCAGCCGCATCTTCCAGTCGCGCCGGGGATCGATGCGATGCTGCCGGGCCAGCCCGATCAGCGTCATCATCCACAGCGGCGACAGCGAGGCGGCGGTATAGCCGTGATCGCGCAGCCATTGCACCACCAGCTCGCCCCGCCCCGGCCCCACCGGAAAATTGGTGGCGCCGACCGCCTGCGCCCCGACATCGAGGGCAAAGCCGCCGATCCACAGGCCGTAGCCGTAACCCTGGTAGATCCGATCATCAGCCGTCAGACCGCAGGCATGGAGGAGACGCGCCATCTGCCGCGGCAGCAGCCGTTCGACATCGTCGCGCGACAGCCCGAACATCACCGGCAAGCCGGTGGTGCCCGAGGTCGCCACCCAGCGCGCCACGTGATCCGGCGGCACGGTGACGAAGGGAAACGGGTAATGATCGCGCAGGTCGGCCTTTTCCAGCGGCGGCGCGTGGGCCAGGCCATCGGGCGCCGCCAGGTCCTCCGGCTTCATGCCGGCCTTGGCGAAATGCGCGATCCAATGCGGATCGCGGCCGAGGCGCCGGCCGAGATCGGCGAGCTTGCGGGCCTGCAGGGCCAACATGGCCGGGCGTTCGAGGGCTTCGATGTCTGGGTGGCGGAAAGCTGCCGTCATCGTCATCTCCCGGTGAATTGCGGCCGGCGCCGGGCCAGGAAGGCAGCGATGCCCTCGCCGGCATCGGCCGTGCGCATGATGCGGCCCTGGGCCTCGGCCTCGGCCTGCATCATCGCGGCAGGGTCGGTCAGGCGCAGAATACGCTTGGATTCGGCGAAGGCGAGGCTGGGGCCAGCTGCGATCTCAGCCGCCAGCGCCTGGGCGTGGGGCAGCAGGCGGCCGCGACCGACGGCCTCGTTTACGAGGCCGAGCCGCGCGGCCTCGCGCCCGCAGATCAGCCTGCCGGTAAAGATCAGTTCGGCGGCGCGATGCCGGCCGATGCGCTCGGCCAGCGCGAAATGGGCGCCGGAATCGAGCACGCAGCCGATCGCCCGGAACGGACTGCCGAACAGCGCATCGTCGGCCGCGCAGACCAGGTCGGCCGCCATGGCAAGGCCCAGCCCCAGGCCGAGACAGGCGCCTTGCACCGCCGCGATGACAGGCACGTCGAGGGCGGCAATGCGGGCACAGAGCGGGTTGACATGATCGGCCAGCACCGCACGGGCATCGTCGGTCGCCGGATCGACGCCGGCGAGGTCGCGGCCGGCGCAGAAGGCCGCGCCCTCGCCCGTCAGCACCAGGCAGCGGGCGTCCGCCGCCGCATCGAGCCGGCGATGGAACAGCGCAAGGTGATCGAGGGTCAGCGCGTTGCGCTTGTCCGGCCGGTTCAGCACGATCGTCGCGACCGCGCCGTCCCGTTCGAGGCGGATGTCGCCGTCAGCCATGGCCGCGCCCGGCGAACAGGATCTTCATCCGGCTTTCCACCACGTTGACGCCGTTCTGGTTGACCACGTTCCAGATCAGCTCGACCACGCCGCCGTTCTTGCGCGGCTCCTTCGAGGCCACTTCGATCTCGGCGTGGATGGTGTCGCCGATCAAGGTCGGCGCGGTGTAGCGCAGGGCATCGGCGCCGTAATTGGCGACGATGGCCGGCGCATCCGGCGGGATGGCGAGGCCCGCCGAGAAGGCATAGACCATGATGCCCGGAGCGATCCGCTGGCCGAAGCGGCTGCCGGCCGCGTAGTCGGCATCGGTGTGCAGCACGTAGAAATCGCCGGTATGGCAGCACCAGTTGACGATGTCGGCCTCGGTCACCGTGCGGCCGCGGGTCACGAGCCGGTCTCCCGGCTCGATCTCCTCGTAATAGCGCTGGAGCGGATTGGCCGACACGTCAGAACACCGGGATGATGTCCGAGGGATCGAACGAGGTGGTGCGGCCGTCGATGCCGACCTCGGGCAGCGCGGGGAAGACGATGCCGTAGGGTTCGACCAGGCCTTTCAGCTTGAGGATCGCCTTGCGCCAGTTCTCCTTCTTCTCCGCCGCCGTCAGGATGCCGAGGCCGGCACCGCGCGCCACCTCGTCGATCATCCGCTGCGCCTCGCGGAAATTAGCGGGCAGTTCCCAGAACTGGTCCGGCGCCTCGTCCAGCACGGCCGAGAGGAAGACGAAGCCGGCGCGGATCTGGCGGGTGATCTGCTCGCGCTGCTCGTCGTTCAGCCGCGGCAGCAGCTTTTCCAGCACCACGAGGCAGATGCCCATGTGGCGCGCCTCGTCCTGGCCGATGCAGCGGAAGGCTTCCTTGAACACCGGGATCGTGGTGTTGCGGTACATGCCGTGGAACAGGGTCGACGAGGCGATCTCGCCCATCAGGAACGAGGTGAACAGGACCGGCAGCGGGTATTTGTGCAGGGCGTTCTTGTAGCCGTCCCAGTAGCGCGCGCCGTTATGGTAGAGCCAGCGGACGTTGTTCTGCGCCAGCCGCCCCAGCGGCGTTTCCGGCTCGTAGTCGAGCGGGCCGCCGGGCACCAGCGTCTGAATCGCGCGCTGGCAGACTTCTTCGTGGTTCATCTCGTCGCGGGTAATCGAGAAGAAGCACTTGCGTACCGGGTCTTCCTCATGCGTCTCGAAGGTGTGGATCATCGCGCGGGCGAAGACCACCGGCCCCGAACCGTCGAAGGTCGACAAGAGACCCCACCAATGGGCCAGCGCATAACGCTGGTCGAGGGTGAAATCCTCCGCCTTCAGGGTATCCCAGGGCAGGCGGTGCGGCGCCCAGCCCGGATCGCGCGCGCCGTTGAACAGGTCCCACAATTTCGGCGTCTCGACCCGCCATTCCAGCGGATAGATGTTCATGGCGAGGTCGGGCGGCACCGCGGCGCGATCGGCCAGCAGCGCCTCGGGATCGGGCATGGCGTCATGCATGACCGGCGGATTGACGATGGTATCGGCTAAGGCTTGGGCGGCTTGCGACATCGGAATGATCTCCAAGGGAGGAACGATGATCAATTAATAATCTGACTGGTCGGTTTGTCAATTGCCTAGGCCGCTTGAGCCCCCAGATAGGAATCGATGACCTGCGGGTTGCGCGCCACTTCGGCGGCCGGACCGGAGAGCGTCAGCCGCCCGCTTTCCAGCAGGTAGGCGCGGTCGGCCACGGCCAGCGCGGCGCGCGCGTTCTGCTCGACCAGGATGATCGAGACGCCGCGCGCCCGCAGGCCGGCGATGATCGCGAAGATCTCGCGCACGATCAGCGGGGCCAGCCCCAGGCTCGGTTCGTCCAGCATCAGCACCCGGGGCCGCGACATCAGCGCGCGGCCCAGCGCCAGCATCTGGCGCTCGCCGCCCGACAGGGTTGCGGCCGCCTGGCCGCGCCGCTCGGCCAGGCGCGGGAACAGCGCATAGACGTCACGCAGCGTGTCGGCCGGCTGGCGCCGACGGACGTAGGCGCCGAGCCGCAGATTGTCCTCGACCGACATGGCGCCAAACAGGTCGCGGCTTTCCGGCACCAGGGCGAAGCCCGCCTCGACCCGGGCGACGACCGAGGCGGTGGCGGCGGGGCTGCGCGGCAAAGCGAGACTGCCGCCGGACAGCGGATGCAGGCCCATCAAGGCCGACAGGAGCGTGGTCTTGCCCGCACCGTTGGCCCCGATCACCGTGGCGATCTCACCCTCGTCCAGGGCGATCGAGACACGATCGAGCGCGGTGGCCCGGCCATAGCGGACAACGAGATCCTCGGCTTGCAGCAGCATCAGGCAGCCCCCAGATAGGCCTCGAGCACGGCGGGATCGCGGCGCACGGTGGCGGCCGTGCCCTCGGCCAGCTTCTCGCCGAAGCGCATGACCACCAGGCGGTCGGCCAGGCGCATGACGAAGTCCATGTCGTGTTCGACCAGCAGGATGGTCACGCCCTCGCGCCGCAGTTGCACCAGCAGGTCGCCGAGCGCGCGCTTCTCATGGTGGCGGAGCCCGGCGGCGGGTTCGTCGAGCAGCAGCAGGCGCGGATTGGCCGCCAAGGCGCGGGCGATCTCCAGGATGCGCTGCTGGCCCAGCGCCAGACGTTCGGCCGGTTCGTCGGCCTGTTCGGCCAGGCCGACGCGGGCGAGCTGGCGCAACGCCAGGGCCGTCACGCGCGCCTCCTCGGCCCGATTCAGCCTGAGCAGCGTCGCGCACACGCCGCACCCGCCCTGGCCGTAGGCGCCGAGCGCCACGTTCTCGCACAGCGTCATCGCGGGCACGAGCTTGACATGCTGGAACGAGCGGGCGAGGCCCAGCCCCACCATCACCCGTGGCGGCCGGCCGTCGATGCGTCGGCCGTCCAGCGCGATGCGGCCGGCCGTCAGCGGCAGCAGGCCGGAGATCAGGTTGAACATCGTGCTCTTGCCGGCGCCGTTCGGCCCGAGGAGCCCGAGGATCTCGCCCTCGCGCAGGGTGAACGAGAGGCCGTTGACGGCGACAAGGCCACCGAAACGCTTGACCGCGCCCTCGACCACGAGCTGCGCCCGCCCGGGTTCGACCGCCCGGGGCGTCGACGGCTGCGCGGCCACCGCGGCGGGCGCCGGGCGCCGCCCCGGCAACAGCCTGGCCAGATGCGGCCAGATCCCTTCGCGCGCGTGGTGCAGCACCAGCAGCATCGCGGCACCGAACACCACGATCTCGAAATTGCCCGAGGTGCCGACCAGCGCCGGCAGCAGCGATTGCAGCCATTGCTTGGAAACGGTCACCACCACGGCACCGATCACCGCGCCCCAGATCGAACCGGCACCGCCGATCACGGTCATGAACAGGTATTCGATGCCGGTATGCAGGCCGAACGGCGTCGGGTTGATGAAACGCTGGACATGGGCGTAGAGCCAGCCGGCGAGGCCCGCCAGGCAGGCGGCAATGACGAAGACCACGAGCTTGAGCAGGATGACGTTGGCGCCGAAGCTTTCCGGCAGCGCCGCGCCATGGCGGATCGCCCGCACCGCCCGGCCGATCCGGGAATCGAGGAAATTGGCGATCAGCCAGAGCGACAGGCCCAGGCCTGCGAGGCAGACGGCATAGAGCGCCGGGCCGGAGCGCAGTTCGAACGTCCCGAGGCTGAGCGGCGGAATGCCCGAAAGTCCGTTGAAGCTGCCGAACCACGGCAGGTTGCCCATCAGGTAGTAGACGCTGATGCCCCAGGCGAGCGTGGCCAGGCCAAGATAGTGCCCGCCCATATGCAGCGTCGCCGCCCCGATCGCCGCGGCGGCCAGCCCGGTGACGATCAGCGCCAGGGGGAGCGTCACCCAGGGCGACAGGCCGTAGGTCGTGGTGAGATAGGCCGTGGCATAGGCGCCGATGCCGACGAAGGCGGCCTGGCCGAAGGAGATCAGCCCGGTGACGCCGGTCAGCAGGACGAGGCCGAGACAGGCGATCGCCGCGATGGCGACATAGGCGCCGACGGTCAGCGCGTAATCGCCGAGCAGGAACGGCATGAGGCCGAGCGCGGCGAACCACGGCGCGGGGTGGCGGTGGAGATCAGTCATGCGCGTCCTCGTGCACCGGCGCGGCAAACCAGCGCCACAGCAGCACCGGCAGGATCAGGGTGAAGACGATGACTTCCTTGTAGGCCGAGGCCCAGAACGAGCCGAAGGCCTCGATCATGCCGACCAGCAGCGCGCCGGCCGCCGCGGCGGGATAGAGGCTGAGGGCGCCGACGATCGCGCCGACGAAACCCTTGAGGCCGAGCAGGAAGCCGGAGTCGTAGTAGATCGTCACCATCGGCCCGATCAGCACGCCCGACAGCGCGCCGATCAGGGCCGCCAGCGCGAAGGCCTGGGCGCCCGCCCGATCGGTGGCGATGCCCATCAGCAGCGCGCCGCGGCGATGCAGCGCCACCGCCCGCAAGGCCTTGCCGGCCAGCGTGAACCCTGAGAACAGGTAGAGCGCCAGCATCGCCACGCCCGAGAGCAGGATCACCAGCATCGGCTGGAACGCGATCGGCATCTCGCCCAGCTCGATGCCGCCATCGACCAGCGCGGGCGTACGCACGCCTTCGGGCCCGAAGAAATAGAGGCCAAGGCCGGTCAGCACGAAATGCAGGGCGATCGCCGCGATCAGCAGGGTCAGCGCCGAGGCCGCGGCGATCGGCTGGAAGGCGATGCGATAGACGATGGGCCCCAGCGTGGTGATCAGCGCCACGGCGAGCAGCAGTACGACCGGATAAGGCGCCGACCAGCGGGCTGCCGCCCAGGCGGCGGCCGACAACAGAACCGGCAAGGCGAGGTAGAGCAGCGTGGGGCGTAGCGGCAGGCGGCGCTGCGCCGCTACCTCCATCGCCAGCGCGATGGCCCCGCCGCCCAGCACCAGCCAGGCGGTGCCGGGCAGACGGCCGTCCTGCAGCTGCGCCACCGTCAGCGCCGCGAAGGCGACGAACTCGCCCTGCGCGACGTTGACGACGCGGGTGACCGCAAACACCAGGACCAGCGAGACGGCGAGCAGGACGTAGATCGCCCCGGTCGACAGCCCATCCTGGGTCAGCAGCGCGGCGGTCATCCAGTCCACCGCATCAGTCCTTGATCAGCTGCCACTTGCCGTTCTGCACCCGCACCATGACGCGGGCGCGGTCGTCGAGGCCGAGGTGATCGGTCGCCGACATGTTGTAGACGCCGTTGGTGGCGACGACCTCGCGCACCCCTTCGATGGCATCGCGCAGGGCGACGCGGAATTCCGGCGTGCCGGGCTTGGCCGTCTCGAGCGCCGCCGGCAGCGCGGCCTGCAGGATCAGGGATGCGTCCCACAGATAGGCAGCGAAGGTCGAGCGGAAGCCGGCATCGGGCAGCGCCTCGTATTTCTGGATGAACTCCAGCGACGGCTTCTTGGCCGGGTGGCCGTCGGGCAGTTGCTCGGCCACCAGCACCGGGCCGGCCGGCACGATGGTGCCTTCCAGCGCCTTGCCGCCGACGCGCAGGAAATCGTTGTTGGCGACGCCGTGCGTCTGATAGATGCGGCCCTTGTAGCCGCGCTCGACCAGCGTGGTCTGCGGCAGCGCCGCCGGCGTGCCGGAAGCGGCAATGAAGATCGCATCGGGTTTTGCCGCCATCAGCTTCAAGACCTGGCCCATCACCGAGGAATCGGTGCGCTGATAGCGTTCGTTGGCGACGATCTCGATGCCGTTCTGCCGAACGAGGGCCGACATCTCCTTCCACCAGCCTTCCCCATAGGCATCGTTGAAGGCGATGAAACCGACCTTGGTCACCTTGCGCGCGACCATATGGGCGATGACGGCCGTGGCCATCTGCGCGTCGGACTGCGGCGTCTTGAACGCCCAGCGGCGCTTGTCGTCGACCGGCGTGACGATCGCGCCGGAACCGGCCAGGCTGATCATCGGAATCCGCGCCTCGGTGACGATGTCGAGCAGCGCCAGCGACGGCGGCGTCAGGCTGGGGCCGAGGATGACGTCGACGCGGTCCTCGGCAATCAGCTTGCGGGCATTCTTCACCGCCGCCGTGGTGTCGGAGGCGTCATCGAGCGTGACGTACTCGATCGCCTGCCCCGCCATCGTCTTCGGCAGGATCGGCACGGTGCGGAACTGAGTAATACCGACCGAGGCGGCCGGGCCGGTCGAGGATACGATCACCCCGACCTTGACCTGGGCCAGGACGGCCGAGGGCAGCAGCAATGCGGCGGCGAGCGTCAGGCCGGTAAGCGCCTTGCGTGACATCATCTGGGTAGCCTCCCTATAATATATCCGGATGGTTGGTTTTTTAATCGGCGAAGATCTTGCCGGGGTTCATCAGGTTCAGCGGATCGACCGCCCGCTTGATCACGCGCATCAGCGGGATGGCATCGCCGTGCTGGCGGGCCAGCGCGCCGATCTTGCCGTGGCCGATGCCATGTTCGCCGGTGCAGGTGCCGCCGGCGGCGACGGCCCGGTCGATCAGCCGCTCGTTCATCGCCTTGGCGGCCTTCAGTTCGTCCGGGTTTTCCGGGTCGATGATGTAGAGGCAATGGAAATTGCCGTCGCCGACATGGCCGCAGACGGCGCCGAGCAGGCCGGAAGCCGCGATGTCGGCCTGGGCCAACTCGACATGCTCGGCCAGCGCTGACAGCGGCACGCAGACATCGGTCGGCCACCCCTGCCCGCCCGGCCGCAGGGCGGTCAGCGCGAAATAGACATCGTGCCGCGCCTGCCACAGTCGGTTGCGGGCCTCGGTCTCGCGCGCCCAGCCGCGCTCGGCGCCGCCGTGATTGGCGGCGATCTCGGCCAGGATTCGGCCCTGTTCATCGATCTGGGCGGGCGAACCGGCGAGTTCGACGATCAGGGTCGGGCGCGGCTCTAGATCGAGCCCGGCATGGCGCACGCAGGCCTCGATCGACATCGCATCCATCAGTTCGACGCGCGCGAGGCCGAGGCCATAGCGGATGGCGTCGACCGCGGTATCCACCGCCGACCGGATGCCGGGAAACGACAGCAGAGAGACCGACACCGCCTCGGCAATGCCATGGAGGCGCAGCGAGATCTCGGTGACCAGGCCCAGCGTGCCTTCCGAGCCGACGAACAGATCGGTCAGGTTGTAACCGGCGGCCGACTTGCGCGCCCGCGTGCCGGTGCGCACCACCTCGCCGTCGGGCAGCACCACGGTCAGCGCCAGCACGTTTTCCTTCATGGTGCGATAGCGCACCGCGTTGGTGCCGGACGCGCCGGTCGCCACCATGCCGCCGATCGTCGCGTCGGCGCCGGGGTCGATCGGGAAATGCAGGCCGTGGCCGCGCAGGTCGCGATTGAGCTGCAGCCGCGTCACACCGGCCTCGACCGTGCAGTCGAGATCGTCGGGGCGGATGGCGACGATGGTGTTCATCTGCGACATGTCGCAGGCGACGCCGCCGTGCAGCGCGTGGATATGCCCTTCGCAGGAGGTGCCGGCGCCGAACGGGATGATCGGCAGGCGATGCGCCCGGGCGATCCGCATCAGCTCGACCACGTCGGCCGTGGCGCGGGGATAAAGCACCCCGTCGGGCATCACGGCGGGATGATGCGAGACATCCTTGGCGTGGTGGCCCCGCACCGCCGCGGACGTGACGAATTGCTCGCCAAACCGCCGCGCCAGCGCGGCGAAGGCACCTTCCCAATCCACGTTTCCTCACATCGTTTATTATTAAACCGTCTGGTCAGTTTTATATAAATCGCACAGGCCGTCAAGCACGGGAAAATGCACAGCAATCGTCACCCCGGACGGAGCGCAGCGGAGCTCCGGGGTCCAGGGAAAGCGCAGGTCCGGTTGCGGCGTCCTTGCCCTGGATCCCCGTTTTCGCGGAGATGACGATGGGTTATTACCCCTCGCGTTCCGCCATCAGCCGCGCGATCTCGCGGCCGGCGGCATCGCCTTCGGCAAGCAGGCCGCGGATGACGCGCAGGCGGTCGGCCGGCGGATGGGTCTGGCTGAGCTTGGTGGTGCCGTCGATCGCGGTGATCGCCAGGCGGAAGCCGCGGATATAGGGCATCAGCTTGTCCGTGCGACCTTCGGGCATGGCATCGAGGCCGATGCGATCGACCACGCGCGCGGTGCGGTCGAGGATGGTGCGCAGGCCGGCCTCGTCGTCGATCGGCTGCAGCGTGCCGCGCACCTGCACCGCGATGTAATTCCAGGTCGGCACCTCGGGCCGGTCGACATACCAGCGCGAGGAGACATAGGCATTGGGGCCGGAGAAGATGGCCAGCACGTGCTGCGCCTCGTCGAGTGCGGCGGCATGGCCGTTACGGCGGGCGAGATGGCCGAGCAGCCGGTCGTCCTCCGGGTCGTCGGTCTCGAACACCAGCGGCGTCGCCGTCGCCCACAGGCCCGAGGGGCCTGATGTCGTCACCTGCGCGAACGGATATCGCCCGATCAGGGCCCGCATCGCGGGCCGGTCGCCGGCCGAATAGGCGGCCGGGACGAACATGGCTGGCTCGGTCATGACGCATATTTCCTTGCTGAATTTTTTGCGCAAAAATGATAGGCGAAATGGGTAAGAACGGCCAGGAGGATTATGCCGATGGACCTCGATACCGACATCCGGGCGATGATCGATGCCGCGCTGGCCCTGCCCGCCCGGCCGCTGGCCGAGATCACGGTGCAGCAGTATCGCGACGGCTATCGCGACCGCTATCGCGCGCGGTCGGTGGCGCCGGACATGACGGTCGCGGCATCGGCGTTGCACATCGGCGACGTGCCGGCCACCGCCTATCGCCCGATCGACGCGGCAGGCCCGCTGCCGCTGGTGGTCTATTTCCACGGCGGCGGCTTCGTGCTGGGCGATACCGCGGCCTACGATGCGCAGTCGCGTTGTCTCGCGGTGCGCGGGCGCTGCGTGGTGCTGTTCGTCGATTACCGCCTGGCGCCGGAACATCCGTTCCCCGCGGCGCTGGACGAGGCCCGGGCCGCGGTGGTCTGGGCGGCGGCCAATGCCGCCGAACTCGGCGCCGATGCCGGCCGGCTGGCCGTCGCCGGCGACAGCGCCGGCGGCAACCTCGCCGCCAACATGGCGCTGATGGCGCCGGAGCGCATTGCCCTGCAGGTCCTGCTTTATCCGTGGGTCGATGCCCGACCCTATGCCGGCGGCCCGGGCTATCCGTCGACCACGGCCTTCGCCGAGCGCCATTTCCTCGACCAGGCCGTGATGGAATGGTTCACCGGCCATTACCTGCCCGACCGGGCCCTGGCCACGGACCCGCGCGTCTCGCCGCTGCTGGCGCCCGATCATCGCGGACTGCCGCCGGCGATCGTCATGACGGCCAGCCACGATCCGCTGCGCGACATGGGCGCGGCCTACGCGGCACGGCTGATCGAGGCGGGGGTCGACGTCGACTACCGCTGCGTGCGCGGCATGGTGCACAACTTCCTCGGCCATGCCGGCATCTCGGCCGCGGCGGCCCGGGCGCTCGCCGCCCTCGGCGATTTGCTGCGGACCCGCCTTGGGTTATAAAGCCGCCATGTCCACACCAGCACGCCGCCGCAACGCATGACCAAATCGTCGAGTTCGGCGGCCCGCGTCGCCGAACTGTTCCGGCAGATGCGCAACGACATCAAGTTCGGCGCCTACCAGTTCGGCCAGTGGCTGAAGCTGATCGAGCTGCAGCAGCGCTATGCGGCGACGCAGTTCGAGATCCGCAAGGTGCTGACCAGGCTCGAGGCCGACCGGCTGGTCGAGCACAAGGCCAATGCCGGCTATCGCGTCGCCACGCCCGACCCGGCCGAACGCAGCCAGATGCGCTACGTGCGCACGATCCTGGAGCGGTCGACCGCGGCGATGATCGCGGCGCGGGCGACCGAGGCCGACATCGCCGAACTGACCCGGCTGGCCCAGGCTTTCGAGGATACCATCGGGCTGGAGGGCCGGCAGGACCAGGCCGCCGCCAACATGGCATTCCACGCCAAGCTCTACGATATTGCCGAGAACGCGGTTCTGTCGGGGCTGATCCAGGAATTGCGCGACCGCAGCCACTACGGCACCACCGGCCGCTGGCGCGGGCCGGAGGGCCTGCACGCCTCCGGGGCCGAGCATTTCGAGATGATCGAGGCGATCAGGCGACGAGATCCGCTGGAGCTCGAGCGCCTGATCGTGCGTCACATCGAATCGTTCTGAGGCCTTATTTCGTAATCGAGACGTTCCACAGCCGGGCGAACTCGATCGGCGAGGGCCTGATGCCCTGGATGCGTTTGCCGACGCCGTAGTTCATCGTCACGAGATAGAGGCCGACGGCCGGCACCTCGTCGATGAACTTGCGGTAGATGCGGTCGGAGATCTGCTGGATCTTGGCCTTGTCGTCGGTATCGGCCGCCGACTTCAGCAGGGCGATCGCCTCGGGGTCCTTCCAGATCTTGTTCGATTCCGGCCCGATGATGCGGTCCCACGCACCGAGCGGCTCATACCGGCCGGAATAGCCGAACGATTGCGACTGGTAGTTGCCCTTGACGTAGCGGTCGAGCTGAAGGCCCCATTCGACCACCTCGATCGTGGCGTTGATGCCGGCTGCCTGCAGCATCGACTGGATGATGACCGCATCGTCGTACATCAGCGAGAACCGCTTGTTGGCGGTGATGGTGATCGGCTGGCCGTTGTAGCCCGCGGCCTTCAGCAGGCTCTTGGCCCGCTGCGGCTCGGCGCCGGTCGACCCCGCCTGCATCGCCGAGTAGTAGCGGCTGAGCCTGGGCATCGGCGAGTTCGAGCCCTTCGACTGGCCGAAGGTGACGGCCTCGGCCACCGCGTCGCGGTCGATCGCCGCGGCGATCGCCTGGCGCAGCCGCTTGTCCTTCAGCAGCGGATCGTTCTGGTTGAGCAGCAGCGCGTACCAGACGGTGGTTTCCGACGAAACGATGCTGAGCTTCGGGTTCGCCGACAGTTCCTTGGCCGCCTGGGCCTGCAGCGTGACGATGTCGATATCGCCCGATTGCAGCGCCAGCTGGCGCGTGGAATCGTCGGGCACGATCATGAAGCGGATCTTCTCGACCAGTGCCTTCTTGGCGCCGACCATGCCGCTCGCCTCGTCGGTGCGGGCGGCATAGCCGGCGAAGCGGCGGATCTCGGCGAATTCGCCGATGCGGCGATCGCCCAGGGTGAACGGCCCGGTGCCGATCACCTTGTCCCAGCTGCCGTCGGCCTTCAGGGATTTCGGGTGGAAGACCGGCGTGCCGGCGCAGTCGGGCCGGGCCAGCGTGTAGAGGAAGCCGGCATTGGGCCGGTCCAGCCTGAAGACGACGGTGCGGGCGTCCGGCGTCTCGACCGCCTCGACCTTCGCCGCGCCCTGGCCGGTCAGCACCGGCCTGCAGCGCCACAGCGAATCCGCCGCCGTCAGATAATCCCATGACCATTTGACGGTCTCGGCCGTCAGCGTCTCGCCGTTATGGAACGGCACGCCGTCGCGCAGAGTGAAGACATAGGTGCGGCCCTCGTCGCGCACCTCCCATTTCTCGGCCAGCATCGGCCCGACCTCGAGGTCGTCGCGGATGCCGACCAGGCCTTCGACCACATGCATCGTCGGCGCATCGGACAGCCCGTCGCGCTCGCGCCGCGGGTCGGTGCCGCGGATATCCTCGGTCAGCGCGACGACGATCGTGTCGGGCGGCGCCGCCGCCGGCGCGGGGCCGGCCCAGGCTACCAGCGCGGTAGAGGCCAGCACCGCGAGCTTCTTCATGTCCACCATCAACCCCTCCTGTTTAAGTCGCATTTTTTGCGCATAAATTTTAGAACGCAAGCGCATTCTCATCGATCGTGACGCCGAGATGCGAGGGCCGGCGGGTCAGGAAGCCGTCGATGAAGGCCAGCAGCGCCTCGCCCAGCACCGGCACGGCATAGCCCCCTTCCTGGACCAGCACGGTCGGGCGGTTCAGCCCGGCGATCAGGGCGCCGGCGCGGCGGAAGCCGTCGGTCGAGACCGCGAACTCGGCCGCCGGGTCGGCCTCGTGCGCGTCGAGGCCGAGCGAGACGACGAGCACGCCGGGGTCGCCGCGGCCGATCGCGTTGAGGCCGTCATCGATGGCACCGAGGAAACGCTGGTCGCGGCTGCCGCGCGGCAACGCGAGGTTCAGGTTGTGGCTGAACCCGGGGCCGGCGCCGCGCTCGTCGGCATAACCGCAATAGAAGGGGTAGCAGCCCTGCGGATCGACATGGACCGAGACGAACTCGATGTCGCCGCGGTTGTAGAAGATGCCTTGCGTGCCGTTGCCGTGATGGACGTCGATGTCGAGGATGGCGACGCGGCCGAAATGGGCGGCCAGCCGCTCGGCCGCGATCGCGGCATTGTTGAGGTAGCAGTAGCCGCCGGCGAGGTCGGCATAGGCATGATGTCCTGGCGGGCGGCACAGGGCATAGGCGACGTCGGCCCCGGCGATCACCGTCTCGGCCGCGGCCAGCGCCGAATGCGCCGCGCTGACCGCCGCGGCCCAGGTGCCGGCATCGACCGGCGCCCAGCCGCCGCCGAGGTAATGGCCGACCTGGGCCTGCAACTCGCCGGGCACCGGATGCAGGTGGCGCAGCGAGAATCCCTGGGCCTGCACGGTGGGCGAAGCGCCCCAGCCCTGCGCGCGGCGGGCCTGCCAGCGGTCGTAGACGGTACGCAGGAAGTCGAGATAGGCGCCGCGATGGATCCGCTCGATCGGGGCGAGGCCGTAATCGAGCGGCTCGGACACCAGATGGCCGGCGGCGCGCAGGGCGGCGTCGATCGCCTCGGCGCGGGCGGGCCGCTCCAGCGCCGGCTGTTCGACGCCGCGGGCGACGATGACGGGCGGGGCGTGGCCGGCATGGGCGGCACTGGCAAAGACGCGCAGCGCCCGTCCTGGGGCGGCAAAGGTCATCTTGGGCCTCCTGTTTTTTTGTCATTTATGCGCAAAAATATCCGCCGATCAAGCATCGAGAATCAGCCGCGCACAAAATTTTCCCGATTTTCCTGGGTTTCAATTTTTAAAAGCCGGAATATTATGCGCAAAAATCAGCTTGAGGATTTCCGGTCGATGAGCGCCACGCCCTTCCCCCTGATCGAGGTTTCCGGCAGCCCGTTCGAGCGCGGCCGGCAATACGGCCGGCAGGCGCGGGACCGCGTGCGGCTGGGCATCAGGCATTATGTCGAGCAGCTCGAGGCGATGGGCGTGACGCGGCCCGAGATCCTGCGGCTGGCCCGCGGCTACCTGCCGCGCATCGAGGAATTCGACGAGAATTACCTGGCCGAGATGCGGGGCATCGCCGAGGGGGCCGAGGTCGAGCCCGAGCTGATCGTGCTGCTCAATGCCCGCACCGAAATCCTCCAGCTCGGCAAGCGGATGAAGAAGGCCGCGCCCGAGGACGATCCTGACGGCTGCACCGGCGCCATCCTGCTGCCCGAGGCCACCGCCGACGGCGTCCTGGTGCACGGCCAGAACTGGGACTGGAAGGCCGAATGCGCCGAGACCGCCGTGGTCCTGAAGGTGCATCGGGACGACGGCCCCGATTTCCTCACCTTCACCGAGGCCGGGGGGCTCGCCCGCTGCGGCATGAATGCCTGCGGCATCGCGGTGACGGCGAACTATATCGAATCGGACCGCGACTACGCCGAGCTCGGCGTGCCGCTGGCCCTGATCCGCCGCAAGACGATCGAGCAGGAGCACCTGGCCCAGGCCATCCGCGTCGCCTATTGCACGCCG
The DNA here is from genome assembly GCA_023433835.1 of Pseudomonadota bacterium. Lineage (GTDB taxonomy): Bacteria > Pseudomonadota > Alphaproteobacteria > Ferrovibrionales > Ferrovibrionaceae > JAFKFH01. The sequence continues at coordinate 27,818 of JAEYTW010000801.1, forward strand.
AAGACGGCCTCCAACAACCTGATGATCAGCCATGCCGGCGGCTTCGGCATCGATATCGAATGCGCACCTCAGGAAAGCTTTCCGCTGTATCCGCAGGGCGGCATCCTGGTGCATGCCAATCACTGGCAGAGCCCGGTGGCCCTGTCCAAGCTGCGCGACGCGACCGTCGCCAACACGCCCGACAGCCTCTATCGCGACGTCCGCGTCCGCGGCAAGCTCGAGGCCGATCGCGGGCGGCTGAGCCGCGAGCATCTGCGGCAGGCCTTCCTCGACGATTTCGGGTATCCCTGGTCGGTCTGCCGGCCGCCGCGCCAGTCGTTCAGCGGCAATCTGTCGGCCACCGTGGCGATGATCCTGATGGAGCCGGCCAGCGGCCTGATGGAGGTCACGCCGCTGCCGGCGCAGAATCGCACCGCCACCCGCTATGGCCTGACGCCCGAGCGGCGCGGCGCGGCGGCCTGAGCCGATGCCCGCCGCCTACCTGCTGCGCCGTCTCGCCTTCAGCCTGCCGACGCTGCTGCTGGTGGCGATGGCGGTCTTCGCGCTGATCCGGCTCATTCCCGGCGACCCGATCCAGCTGATGCTGGGCGAATCGGCTGATCCGGCCCAGGTCGCCGAACAGCGCCGGGCGCTGGGCCTCGACCAGCCGGCGGTGACGCAGTTCGCGCGCTGGCTGGGCGAAGTCGGCGCGGGCGATCTCGGCCGCTCGATCGCCACCGGCCAGGCGGTGCTGCCGCTGATCCTCGAGCGCTTCCAGGTGTCCGGCCTGATCGTCGTCGTCGCGGTCGCCATCGCCGTGCTGTTCGCCGTGCCGCTCGGCCTGTTCGCCGCCTGGCGGCAGAACCGCGCCGGCGATCTCGCGGTCATCGGCCTCGCCACCATCCTGCTGTCGGTGCCGAGCTTCTGGCTCGGCCTGATCATGCTGCTGGTGTTCGGGCTGAAGCTCGGCTGGGTGCCGGTGGTCGGCTACGTGCCGTTCGCCACCGACGCCGGCCGCGCGCTGCTGTTCGTCGTGCTGCCGGTCGCGACCCTGGCCCTGATCGAGACCGGCGTGCTGGTGCGCATGGTGCGGGCCTCGGCCATCGAGGTGCTCAGGCTCGACTACATCACCCATGCCCGCGCCAAGGGGCTGTCGGAGTTTCGCGTGCTGTGGCGCCATGCGCTGCCCAATGCCTTCGCGCCGACCTGGACGCTGATCGGGCTGATCCTCGGCAACCTGCTCGGCGGCATCGCGGTGCTGGAGACCGTGTTCACCCTGCCGGGCCTCGGCCGCCTGCTGGTCGATGCCATCTTCAACCGCGACTATCCGGTGGTTCAGGGCTGCCTGCTGTTCATCGCGGTCACCTACGTGCTGGTCAACCTCGCGGTCGACCTGCTCTACCCGCTGTTCGATCCCCGCATCGCCATCGAATGAGACCGACCATGCGCCTGTCCGCCAATGCCGTCATCGGGGCGGGGCTGGTCGGCCTGCTGGCCCTCACCGCCCTGGTCGCCACGGTCTGGACGCCTTACGACCCGCTGGCACTCAGCCTGACCCAGCGCCTGCGGCCGCCATCGGCGCTGCACTGGCTCGGCACCGACGAATTCGGCCGCGACGTGCTGAGCCGCCTGATGGCCGGCGCCGCCGCCGGTGCCTCGATCGCCCTGATGGCCGTGACCGTCGCGGTGACCGGCGGGCTCGGCATCGGGCTGGTCGCCGGCTTCCTGCGCGGCTGGACCGACCGGGTGCTGATGGGCATCAACGACGCGCTGCTGGCTTTCCCGGGCGTGCTGCTGGCACTCGGCCTCACCGTCGTCATGGGATCGGGCAAGGAAGGGGTCGTGCTGGCGCTGGGTTGCGCCTACACGCCCTCGGTCGCCCGCATCGTGCGCGGCACCGTCCTGTCGATCCGCGAGCGGGAATTCATCGAGGCCGCGCGGCTCTGCGGCACGCCCGAATGGCGCATTCTCACCAGCCACGTGATGCCCAACGCGCTCGCCCCCGTCATCGTCCTGGCCACCTCGATGTTCGGCTGGGTCCTGCTGGCCGAAAGCGCCTTGTCGTTCCTCGGTCTCGGCCTGCCGCCGCCGGCGCCCAGCTGGGGCAACATGCTGGCGGCCAGCCGGCCCTATCTCGCCTCGGCCTCGTGGCTCGGCATCCTGCCCGGGCTGTGCATCGCGCTGACCCTGCTGGGCGTCAACCTGCTGGGCGACGGCCTGCGCGATCGCCTCGATCCGCGGATGGTGCGGGCATGACGCTCCTTACCGTTGCCGGGCTGCAGCTGAAGGCCGGCGCGCGCACCCTGGTCGACGATGTCGGCTTCGACGTCGAGGCCGGCGAGATCGTCGCACTGGTCGGCGAATCCGGCTCGGGCAAGACGATGGCGGCCCGCACCGTGATGGGCCTGCTGCCGCCCGGCATCGCCAGGACGGCGGGCAGCATCACCTTCGCCGGGCAGGACCTCGCCGGGGCCACGCCCAAACAGCTGCGGCGTCTGCGCGGCCCCGGGATCGGCATGGTGTTCCAGGAACCGATGGTATCGCTGAACCCCGCGCTGACCATCGGCGCGCAGATGGCCGAGGGATTGGCGCTGCATACCGGCGCTTCGGCCCGCGAGATCGGCGCGCAATGCCGCGCCATGCTCGCCCGCATCGGCATCGACGATCCCGAACGCTGCCTGAAGGCCCATCCCCACCAGTTCTCGGGCGGCATGCGCCAGCGCATCATGCTGGCCTCGGTCATGCTGCTGCGTCCCAAACTCCTGATTGCCGACGAGCCGACCACGGCGCTCGATACGCTGACCCAGCGCGACGTGCTCGACCTGATGGTCGAACTGACGCGCGAGGCCGGCACCGCGGTGCTGCTGATCACCCACAATCTCGGCCTCGTCGCCAACTACGCCCGGCGCGCCGTGGTGATGCGCCAGGGCCAGGTGGTCGAACAGGGGCGCGCCGCCGATATCCTGAACCGGCCCAGGCAGGCCTATACCCGCGCACTGATCGATGCCCTGCCCCGCCGCGGCCCGGCCTCGGTGCAGCGTTTCGCGGTGCCGCTGATCTCGGCCCGCAACCTGTCGGTCGCCCATGCCGGCGCGGCCTCGCTGTTCCGCCGGCGGCCGGCGCATCTGGCCGTCGACGGCGTTTCGCTGACCGTGCACGACGGCGAGATCGTCGCCGTCGTCGGCGGCTCCGGCTCGGGCAAGACCACGCTGGGGCGCGCCATGCTGCGGCTGCTGCCCGCCTCGGGCGGCGCGCTGCTTTTTGCCGGCCAGGACATCACCGCGGCGCGCGGCGAGGCCCTGCGCCCGTTCCGCGCCGCCTCGCAGATGGTGTTCCAGGACCCGCATTCCTCGCTCGACCCGCGCTACGACATCGGCAGGATCGTCGGCGAGCCGCTGCAGCGTCTGCCGGCGGGCGAGCGGGTGCGCGCAGTCGCCCGCATCCTCGACGAAGTGGGTCTCGGCGGTTACGAGCGCCGCCTGCCGCATGAACTCTCGGGCGGTCAGCGCCAGCGCGTGGCAATCGCCCGCGCGGTGGTCGCCAGGCCGCGCTTCGTGGTCGCCGACGAGCCGGTCTCGGCGCTCGACATGACGATCCAGCAGCAGATCCTGACGCTGTTCAAGACGCTGCAGGCGCGCCATGGCTTCGCCTGCCTGTTCATCAGCCACGATCTCGCCGCCGTCGAGCAGATCGCCGACCGCGTCGTGGTGATGGAAAAGGGCCGCATCGTCGAGGCGGGCTCGCGCGACGACGTCTTCGACCGGCCGCAGGCCGACTATACCCGCCGCCTGTTGGCCGCCACGCCGCTGCTGGCGCCCGCCGCCTGATGGAGATGCCGATGGACCGCCTGGCTACCGCGATGAACGCGCTCTGCGACGAACAGGTCTTCGAGACGCATTGGCACCTGATCAACCTCGTCACCGGCGAGACGGCCGGGCGCCATGCCGACAAGCCGGTACCCTCGGCCTCGACGCGCAAGACCTCGATCATGATGGCGGTGCTGGCCGACGTTGTCGCCGGCCGCCTCGACCTCGACGAACGCATCACCATCGAGGCGCATCATGCCGACGGCGTCGCCTCCGGCATCCTGCGCTACATGACGCCGGGGCTGGTCATCCCGTTCCGCGACGTGGTGGTGCAGATGATCATCACCTCGGACAACATCGCCACCAGGCTGGTGGTCGACCGCGTCGATTGCGACATGCTGAACGCCTGGTGCGCGCGGGCCGGCATGACCGGCACCGTGCACCGCTTCAACATCCCGCCGCTCGACATGCCCTGGGACCATCCGCTGGAGGCGGTGACGACGACGACCGCCGCCGACCAGACGCTGCTGTTGCGGCAGATCCTCGACGGCGCGGCCGACCCGGCCGTGGCCGCGCGGCTGGGCTGCACCACCGAACTCTGCGCCTGGGCGCTGGAAGTGCTGTCCTGGCAGGTCTACCGCAACATGATCCCGTCGCGCCTGCCGCCCTTGACCCGCGTCGCCAACAAGACGGGCTTGGGCCAGCGCGGCCGGATGGATGCCGGCATCGTCTATCGGGACGAGCGGCCGATCTACATCCTGGCCGGCATGACCGACCGCGTGCCCCGGGTGATGCCGGACGGCCTGCCCGGCTTCACCCATTCGCTGATGACCATCGGCAAGCTGTCCCGCCTCTGCTGGGACGCGATCGGCTGAGCCCCGACCACGGCCGAGCGACAGGCCCGGCGCACGCGCCGGGCTTGACCCATGCCTTTGGGCTCCCTACGATGTCTTCTTATAAAGTTTATTGTCTTCATATAGAAGACGGAAGCATCGGTTGGATCTTATCGCAGAGTTCCCGCAGCGTGATGCAGACGAGGTGATGGCCGTTGGCCATCTGGGCGCCGTCCAGCCCGGGCCGTTGAGCTGCACCCGCTATTTCATCGCCGACCTGTTCGGCCGGCCCTGGTCGATCGAGCGGCGGGTGTTCGAGCTGGACGCGGCCGGGGCCGGCATCGCCCGCTACGACATCCGGATCGACGGCCGGCTGTTCGAGTTCGTGGCGCTGGCCAATCCGCCGGTGCCCGAGGGTCGCTCGGGGCGCGTGCTGAGCGGCGAGCGCGACATGAACGCCGGGCTGCACGAGGGGCGCGCCAGCGACGAGCAGATCGCGGTGATGCGCCGCGAGATGCCGCTGATCTATCGCGGCCGCTGCGCGCCGGGCACGCTGATCTGGTGCCGCGCCAACCGCAGCACCCGCATCTTCGACCATGTCGTCGACAGCCTGGCCGAAGGCCGCCAGCCCGATGCCGGCCGCCTGGCCCGCATTCCCTACGTGATGCGCAACGTCGGCATCGAGGGCAACGGCATCTACGGCACCCAGACTTTCCTGACCTACGGGCCGGATCATCCGCTGCGCGCGCCCTATGCCGCGCAGATGCTGGCCGCCTTCATGATGCGCGAGTTCGCCATCGACCTGGTCGAGCATCTGGCGCGCGTGCGATCGGGTGCCGCCGTGCCGCTGGCCGCCGACTTCCGCCGTTTCATCGGCATCGGCAACGGCTCGGCCATCGGCCTGGTCTTCTTCATCCAGAACCGGCCGCGCTTCGTCGGCAAATGGCTGGAACTGCGCGAGAGGCTGCTCGGCGCCGCGCGCAGCCTCGATCTCGCCCCCGACGCGCCGGAAGCGGCGGCGTTCATCCGGCTGCTCGACCGCGCCATCGTCTATCGCCGCCAGGACCGGGTGACGCCGGCCGATGCCCGCATCCCCTCGGCCACAGTGGCCGACGAGCTCGCCGCGCTGCGCGGCCATGTCGACGTCCTGACCCGCCTGTCCGGCCGGCTTGACATCGGCCGGGTGCTCGATTACGCGCATGCGCGGCTGGGCCGCACCGCCTACGAGATGGCCAATTCGATGGCGATGGAATTGCTGCCTGGACTGCGCGACCGCCTGCTCGACGAGTTCATCGTCGACGAGGATCTGCATGTCCGGCCGGCCATGAGCCTCGCCGGACTGCGCCGGCTGATCGCCGACCAGTACCGCTGGGCGCTCGACCTCGATCTCTCGGATCCCGACAGCCGGCATTACGTCTGGTACCAGTCGATCTCAAACGACGAACCGCGCCGCGGGCCGCGCGACGAGATCGATCCGGCCCGCAACATGCTGTGGAACATCCCCGGCGACGTGCAGCGCCTGGCCCATGACGTCGGCCGGGCCGCCCCCGCCGAGACCGTCGCCGCCTTCCTGCGCCGCCATCCCGCTCACCGCTACATGATCGAGCGGGTGCAGGGCCTGGCCGATCTGCGCTACCACACGCCGCATGCCAACCCGTTCGCCCGCGACTTCGTCGCCGTCGACCTCGTGCGGCTGATCATGGTCGGGTATTACGGGCTGGAGAAGCCGATCGACTTCTTCGACCGCAATTCGCGCGGCGTCATGTTCCACGGCGCGCCCACCCGCGCCGATCTGGGCGGGCCGATCGATCCCGCCTGGTTCTACCCGCTGTTGCCGGGGGATCGTTCATGATCGCCGTGACCCGGCGCGAAGCCCGCGTCACCGCCGCCCGCATCCTGCGCCAGGCCGCCTGGCCGACCGGCCACGAACCGGCGGTGACCGCCGCCGTGC
>JAEYTW010000333.1 GCA_023433835.1 Pseudomonadota bacterium
ACAGGAGATTGCAGTCGAACTCGGAGGAGGATCACGACATGGCGACGACGATGAAGGGGGCGGGGATTTTCCTCGCGCAGTTCGCGGGCGATGCGGCGCCGTTCAACTCGCTGGCCTCGATCGCCAGATGGGCCGGCGGGCTGGGCTACGAGGGCGTGCAGATCCCGACCTGGGACGGACGCCTGTTCAACCTCGAGAAGGCGGCGAACTCGCAGGCCTATTGCGACGAGGTGAAGGGAATTCTCGCCGACGCCGGCGTGGCGGTGACGGAACTGTCGACGCATCTGCAGGGCCAGCTTGTAGCGGTGCATCCGGCCTATGACGCGCAGTTCGACGGCTTTGCCCCGGCCTCGGTGCACGGCAATCCGAAGGCCCGCCAGCAATGGGCGGTGAACCAGATGCTGCTCGCCGCCAAGGCCTCGAAGAACCTCGGGCTGACGGCCTCGGTCTCGTTCACCGGGGCGCTCGCCTTCCCCTATCTCTATCCCTGGCCGCAGCGGCCGGCCGGGCTGATCGAGGAGGCCTTCGCCGAGCTCGGCAAGCGCTGGAAGCCGATCCTCGACGCCTACGAGGATGCCGGCGTCGACCTCTGCTACGAGATCCATCCGGGCGAGGACGTGTTCGACGGCGCCACCTTCGAGATGTTCCTCGACGCGGTCGGCGGGCATTCCCGCTGCAACATCAACTACGACCCGTCGCACTTCCTGCTGCAGCAGCTCGACTATCTCGACTTCATCGACATCTACCACGAGCGCATCAAGGCGTTCCACGTCAAGGACGCGGAGTTCAACCCGACCGGGCGGCAGGGCGTCTATTCGGGCTACCAGGGCTGGATGGAGCGGGCCGGCCGCTTCCGCTCGCTGGGCGACGGGCAGGTCGATTTCTCCGGCATCTTCTCGAAGCTCGCCCAGCACGGCTACGACAGTTGGGCTGTGCTCGAATGGGAATGCTGCCTCAAGCATCCGGAGGACGGCGCGGCGGAAGGCGCGCCCTTCATCAAGCACCACATCATCCGCGTCACGGAAAAGGCCTTCGACGACTTCGCCGGCGGCACCACCGACAAGGCGATGCTCAGGAAGATGATGGGCATCGAGGGGTAGGGGAGCAGGCAGTCGCCAGCAGGGGATCAGGTCGGGCTTCTCGCCCTTTTTTGCGACTGCCCATTACCCACTCGCGATTGCCACAATCTCCGGATTGCCGCGTCAGGCGCCAGCGACGGCCCCCTCGGTGGAGGGGGCGTTTCGGAGGGGGATCATGCGAAGCATGGTGGAGGGGGCGCTGCGGAACCCGCTCCGCGATCTCCTCTGTGAACCCGCCCCTTGAAGCCCCTCGCCCTTTGCCCGACAGTGCCGACACGGGCGGAGAGGAGCTTATGGCCGAATCGGCGGACGTCATCATCGTGGGCGGCGGGCTGGCGGGGCTGGTGGCGGCCGCGGAACTCGCCGATGCCGGCAAGCGCGTCATCATCCTGGAGCAGGAGGGCGAGAATTCGCTCGGCGGCCAGGCCTTCTGGTCGCTCGGCGGCCTGTTCTTCGTCGACAGCCCCGAACAGCGGCGCCTACGCATCCGCGACAGCCGCGAGCTCGCTTTGCAGGACTGGATGGGCTCAGCGCAGTTCGACCGCACCGAGGACTTCTGGCCGCACAAGGTCGCCGAAGCCTATATCGACTTTGCGGCCGGGGAGATGCGGCCCTGGCTGCACGCCATGGGCATGCGCTGGTTCCCGGTCGTCGGCTGGGCCGAGCGCGGCGGCCACCTCGCCCATCGCCACGGCAATTCGGTGCCGCGTTTCCACATCACCTGGGGCACCGGCCCCGGCTCGATCGAACCTTTCCTACGCCGCGTCCAGGCCCATGCCGCATCCGGTCGCATTGCGCTGAAGTTTCGCCACCGCGCCGGCCGGCTGGTCAAGACCGGAGACGCGGTGACCGGCGTCGCCGGCGACGTGCTGGAGCCCTCGACCGTAAGCCGCGGCGAACGCTCCAGCCGCGAGATCGTCGGGGACTTCGAGATTGCGGCGCCCATCGTCATCGTCACCTCCGGCGGCATCGGCGGCGACCATGACCTGGTGCGGCGCAACTGGCCGGTGGGACGGCTCGGCCCCCCGCCCAGGACGATGGTGGCCGGCGTGCCGCACCATGTCGACGGCCGCATGATCGCGGTGACGCAGGAGGCGGGCGCTGCCGTCATCAATGCCGACCGCATGTGGCACTATACCGAGGGACTGAAGAACTGGTCGCCGATCTGGCCGAACCACGGCATCCGCATCCTGCCGGGCCCCTCTTCGCTGTGGTTCGACGCGTTGGGCGAGCGGCTGGAGGCGCCGTACATGCCAGGCTTCGACACGCTCGGCACGCTGCGACGCATCCTGTCGACGGGCTACGACCATTCCTGGTTCGTGCTGACCCAGTCGATCATCAAGAAGGAGTTCGCACTCTCCGGCTCCGAGCAGAACCCCGACATGACCTCGAAGAGCTGGATGGCGGTGCTGAAGAGCCGGCGGGGCGCCGGCGCGCCGCCACCGGTCGAGGCCTTCAAGCAGCATGGCGAGGATTTCGTCGTGCGCGACAATCTCGCCGACCTCGTGGCCGGCATGAACACGCTCACCGGCGGGCGCCTGATCGACCACGACCGACTGAAGGCGCAGATCGAGGCGCGCGACCGGCAGATCGACAATCCCTACGGCAAGGATGCCCAGGTCACCGCCATCCGCGGCGCCCGCGCCTATCTGGGCGACCGGCTGATCCGCACCGCCAGGCCCCATAGGATCCTCGACCCCGCGCACGGGCCGCTGATCGCCGTGCGGCTCAACATCCTCACCCGCAAGACGCTGGGCGGCCTGCACACCAATCTCGACGGGCAGGTGCTGGACACGGCCGGCGCGCCGATCCCCGGCCTCTACGCGGCGGGCGAGGTGTCCGGCTTCGGCGGCGGCGGCTATCACGGCTACAACGCGCTGGAAGGCACCTTCCTCGGCGGCTGCATCTTCTCCGGCCGCAATGCCGGCCGCCACGCGGCGATGGCGCTGTAGGCTGACGCCTCCCTACGGGACGACGACCTCGATAAGCGCCGGGCCGGTCGCCGTCCGCGTACGCCGGAGTGCAGCGGCAAGGCCATCCGTGCCGTCGAGGCGTTCGGCGGGCAGGCCGTAGGCCTCGGCGATCTTGACGAAGTCCGGCGGCAGCGGCGAGACGCCGACCGGCTCGACGCCTGCGTCGCGCATCGACGTCTCGATCTCGCGATAGCCGCGGTTGTTCCACACCACGAAGATGACCGCGGCCCGCGCCTCGCGGGCGGCACCGATCTCGGCCAGCACGAACTGCAGCCCGCCGTCGCCGGTAAGGCAGACAACCGGCGTCTCAGGCACCGCGAGTGCAGCGCCGATCGCCGCCGGCGGCCCGAAGCCCAGCGCGCCGTAACCGGTCGCGGCGTTGAACCAGCCGCCCGGCCGGTCGTGGTCGTAATAGAGGTTGGCGGCATAGACCGGCTGGGTGGAGTCGCCGGCGATGATCGCGGTCGGCAACGTGTCGCGGATGATCTCCACGGCGGCAAGCTGGGCGTGCATGTAAGGCTCCAGCTGCCCGCGTGCCGCGTCCCGCGCCATCGCCGCGCGCTCCGCACCGCCGCGTGGCGCCGCGGGCGTCAGCCGCTCCGCCAGCGCGTCGAGCGTCGAAGCACAGTCCGCCTGGATCGCCACTGTCGCCGGGCGGCGGTCGAGCTGCGCCCTGTCGATGTCGATCCGGATCAGTCTTGGCGGCAGCACGAAGCCGCCATTGGCGTACATGTCGTAGTCGGTCGGGCCGAACTCCGTGCCCGCCGCGAGCACGACGTCGGCTTCCGCCATCAGCGCCCGGATCGCCGGCAGGCTGGGGCTAGCCGGCACGCCGAGGTCGTGGCCGAAGAGCAGGCCGCGGCCATTGGCGGTGGTGACGACGGGTGCGTCCAGCATCTCGGCCATTTGGCGCAGCGCAGGTTCCGCCCGGCAGGCGCCGCCGCCCGCCAGGATCAGTGGCATCTGCGCCTGCGCCAGAAGCGCCGCTGCCCGGTCGAGCGTTTGCGGTTCCGGTTGCGGCGGCGCGGGCAACTCGGCGATCGGCCCGATTTGCGCCGCCGGTTGCGCCATCACGTCGAGCGGGATCTCGATGTGAACCGGCCCCGGCCGCGCCGTAGCAAACAGCGCGAAAGCCTCGGCGAGCGCCGGCTGCAGCTCCTCGGGCGTCTCGATCCGCCGCGCCAGCAGCGCCGCCTTCGCAGCGAGGCCGAGTTGATCGGGCAGTTCGTGCAGATAGCCGAGCCCCTTGCCGAGGCTCGCCCGCTGGTTGACGCTGGATATCACCAGCAGCGGGCTCGAATCCGCGCGCGCCTGCGCCATCGCGGTGAGCGCGTTGGTGAGGCCCGGTCCGGTGATGACGAAGGCGACGCCGGGCCGGCCGGAGGCGCGGGCGAAACCGTCCGCCATGAAGGCCGCGCCCTGCTCGTGGCGCGGCGTGACGTGGCGGATCGCCGAACCGGCGAGACCGCGATAGAGCTCCACCGTGTGCACGCCGGGAATGCCGAAGACGGTGTCGACGCCATGCGCCGCGAGCAGGGTGATCAATGCTTCGCCGACGGTCGGCATGGCTATCTCCGAAAAAGGCGCCGCTCAGTCGCGCAGGATCGGCCGGGTGAGGCAGGTCGGGCCGCCCTCGCAGGCGATGCACAGCGCATCGGCCTCAAAGGTCGCCACGGTGCAGCCCGCCGCCTCCATCGCCGCTTTTGTCTTGGGGAAGCCGGCAACCGCGATGACGTCGCGGGGGCTGGTCGGAAGGACATTGAGGCTGAGCCCGTTGGAGGCGGCGAATTCGTTCGGATTGCCGGCGACGAGCGAAATGCCGCGCGCCCTCAGCAACTGGTAGAATGCCGCCGGCAGCAGCGGCGCATGCACCAGCGCCAGATCGTCGGCGAGCGGGCTGATCACCGACATCAGGTGCAGGCAGGCCTCCTCGCCCTGCCAGAACGGCAGGTCGAAGCCGTAGACCTTGATGCCCTTCGGCCCGAGAATGTTCGCGACCTGCTGGATCCCGTCCTGATTGGTGCGAACGCCGCGGCCGATGGCCAGCGTCGTACGGTCGATCCAGACGCAGTCGCCGCCTTCGACGGTGCCCGGCGCCTCGATGCGTCCCAGGATCGGTATGCCGAGCCTTCGGTAGGCCGTCTCGTGCAGGCCGGGCTCCGGCGACCGCAGCGCCTTGCCCATCGACAGGATCAGTGCGCCGTGCTCGGTCATCAGCGACGGGTCGTGGGTAAAGACGGAATCGGCAAGACCGTCGTCGTCGTCCGGCAGGAACTCGATCGCGGCACCCGACTTCGCGACCAGGTCGACCAGCCGATCGTGCTCGGCGGCGGCGCGCGCGGAATCGAACGTGGGGCCGTAGTGCCATTCAACGGGATCGGCCCCGCGCATCGCGCTTGATGCCCGGCGCATCAGCACGCGCCTGAGCGGCGCGGCCATCGACTGTGATCCGTAGTCCTGCACTGCGGGGCTCCTCCCATTCTGCCGTGCCCAATCTCTACAC
>JAEYTW010000229.1 GCA_023433835.1 Pseudomonadota bacterium
GCCGTGCGGGTCTAGGCCGGCCGCGGCGCGGGCGCGCGGGCGGCCGCCCGCCGCGCCGGTCGCCTGGCGGGCTAATAGCGCATCTTGACCACCGGCAGTGCCCAGCCGGTCATCCCCAGGCCGGGTAGCACGACGTAGCCGGCATAGGGCGAGGCGAAGGTGGCCGAGAATTCCGCATCCGTCGTGCCGCAGACCAGCGCGCCGCCCTCCCCGTCGAGCTGCGTGCCATTCAGGCACGCGGCCAGCGGCCCGGCCAGCTGCGCGCTACCGCCGACCACGGCCGAGGCGCCGCGCAGATAGGCCCAGAACGGCTCGGTCGGGGCGCCGTCGTCGTCGTTGCCGGTATAGGCGAAGGCCGTGATCATCATCGCCGTCCCTTGCGTCTCGACGAAATAGCCGCGCCCGGGCTGGCTGGTGTTGTAGTACCAGCCGTTTTCCGGCATGCCGGCGGCCGGAACCGGCCGGCCGGCGGCCAGCGTCGTGCGGCGCAGCGTATAAGCCCGGTCGTTGATCACCGCACGCGCGGTATCGGCACCGTCGAAGGTGATGGCAACCGCCCCGGCGACGTTCGACCCCGCCGGCGGTTCGTAGCGGATATCGGGCAAGGTCGTACCGCCATAGATCCGGTACAGGGTGCCGGCCAGGCTGGTCGGGGTGAACGTCGGGCCGGCGGTGAAGTACCAGGCAGGCTGGCCGTCGTCGCTGAACATCATGACGGCCGCGACGAAGCGATCCGCCGAGATATCCACCGCCACCGCGCCGCCCGCCGTGCCCTCGATCGTCCAGTAGCCCGCGGGAATGGGGCTTGCGAACTGCGCCTCCGGCACATAGGAACGGATCCACTCCCGATAGTTGGCGACCCGGGCATAGACACCGGGCACGCCGGCAATACCGCAGCCCTCGCCGAACGAGACGACGCCGACCTGCACGCTGCCCCCCGCCCCGTTGGCGACAAACAGCGGGCCGCCGGAATCGCCCTGGCAGGAATCCTGCCCGCCAAGCGCGGTGCCGGCGCAGATCATGTTGGCGGTGATCGTGGTCGGCTCGTCCTGCACGCGGTAGACCGCGTTGCATTCGGCCCGCGCCACCACCGGGACCGTCACCTGCTTCAACAGGAAGCTGAACGGCCCGCCGGAATAGATCGTGCCCCAGCCGACCGTGGTCGCGGCCGCACCGTCGGGCATCAGCGCGGCCTCGGCGGTCCGGTCGGCCAGCACGGCGGTGACGGCTGCGACCGGTGCCTGCAGCTCGATCAGCGCGACGTCGTTGTCGTGGGTCGAGGTATTGTAGGCCGGATGCTCGACGATGCGGCGAACCGCCGAGCGCCGGCCGCTGAAATCGCCGAGACGATTGGTGCCCGAGATCACCTGGAAATGCGACGGCGGATAGGTCGACAGGATATCATGGACGCAATGGGCCGCCGTCAGCACCCAGCGGCTGGAGATCAGCGTGCCGCCGCAATCATGCTGGTCGTCGGACGCCTTGGTCAGCGAGACCTGCATCGGCCAGGCGCCCGTGGCGGCATAGCCGCCGCCGACGATCCGCTGGCCGTCGCGCGCCTGGGCCGGCAGCGCCAGGGCCAGGGCCGCGAAGGCGAGGCAAAAGATGCGGCGCATCGTCAGGCCCCCGGTTGCGCGACCACGCGCAGATAAGGTTTCAGCGTCTTCCAGCCGGCGGGAAAGCGCATGCGCGCCTCGTCGTCGGACAGGCCCGGCACGATGATCACATCCTCGCCGTGCCGCCAGTTGACCGGCGTCGCCACCTTATGGGCGTCGGTCAGTTGCAGGCTGTCGATCGCGCGCAGGATTTCAGCGAAATTGCGGCCGGTCGACGGCGGATAGGTCAACACCAGCCGCACCTTCCTGGCCGGGTCGATCACGTAGACCGCGCGCACGGTCAGCGTGGGATCCGCCATCGGGTGGATCATGCCGTAGAGGCGGGCGACCTTGTAGTCGACATCCGCGATGACGGGAAAGTTCAGCGCCTGCCCCTGAGTTTCCTCGATGTCGGCTTCCCAGGCCTGGTGGCGGTCGGCGGAATCGACCGACAGGCCGATCGGCTTGACGCCGCGCCGCTCCCATTCCGGCTTCAGCCGCGCGACCTCGGCCAGCTCGGTCGTGCAGACCGGGGTGAAATCCCTGGGATGGCTGAACAGCACGGCCCAGGACGATCCCAGCCAGGCATGGAAGCTGATGCTGCCGTTCGTCGTATCCTGCTCGAAATCCGGGGCGGTCTGGCCCAGCTGGATGGTCATGGCACGGTCCTGTTGCGGGGTGGCGATGGCAGAATTCTAGGTCCGCCCCGCGCCGGCGTCCGCCGAAACCTTGCTAAATCTTCCTAATCCAGCCGCCGCTGCATGACGACATGCGTAAGCTCGGCCCACCCCAGCCGTTCGTAGAAATCACGGACCGGCAGATTGTCGGCCCGGATCATCAGCTGGACCTGATCGATGCCGCGGTGGCGCAGCCAGCCCTCGCCCGCGGCCATCAGCCGGCGGCCCCAGCCCTGTTCCCGCCGACCGGCCGCCACCGCCAGATAATGCACCCAGCCGCGATGGCCGAGATGGCCGACCACGATGCTGCCGAACACGGCCCCATCCCCCGCCGCGACCAGCAAGGCGACGTCCGGCGCGGCATGGGCCGTATCGATGTGCCGGTTGCAATCGGTATCCGCGCCGGCAAGACCGCAGGCGCGCCACAAGGCGGCGAGCTGATCGCGGTCTTCCGTCACGAACGGTCGGATTTCGGCATTCAGCGGCATGATCGACACGTTCTCCCGATGGGCCGAGCCCCCAACGCATGATAGAATAGCCTATTGAGATGGATGATCAGGATGTCATTTTTGCCTTCGGCCCGTTCCGCCTGTCGCCGCGGCGCCGGCAACTTACCGAAGGTGACAGCCCGGTAGCCCTCGGCGCCCGGGCCTTTGCCATTCTCCATCACCTCGTCAGCCACGCCGGCCACACCGTCGACAAGGCCGAGCTGACCGCGGCCGCCTGGGGCGGGCTGGCGGTCGAGGACAATAATCTTACCGTGCAGATCTCGGCGCTGCGCCGCGCACTGGGCGAAGACCGCGGCGCGCCGCGTTTCCTGCTGACCGTGCCGGGGGTGGGGTATCGCTTCATCGCGCCGGTCGGCCGCCTGGGGACGGAACGCGCGGTGCCGGCCGGCAACCTGCCCCATGCCGCCACGCCGTTTGTCGGCCGCACGGCCGAGCTTGCCGCGCTCGGCCAGTTGCTGAGCGAGGCCCGCCTCGTTACCGTCACCGGCGTCGGCGGCATCGGCAAGACGCGGCTGGCGCTGCAGGCTGCGGCGGCCCGCGACCATGCCGATGGCACCTGGATCGTCGATCTGGTCTCGTGCGCCGGACTGACGGCGGTCGGCGACGCCATCGGGGCAGTGCTGGGCCTGGGCGGCAATGCCGGCATCGGGATCGAGGCGCAGCTGTTGAGCCATCTGAAAGCCCGACGGTTGTTGCTGGTCCTGGACAATTGCGAACATACGACCGAGGCCATCGCCCATCTCGCCGCGGCGATGCTGCGCGAATGTCCCGGCGTGGTCCTGCTGGCCACCAGCCGCGAGCGGCTCGGCGTTGCCGGCGAACGGCTGTTCCGGCTGCCGCCGCTGCCGTTTCCGGGCGACGACGGCATCGGCCTGCCGCAAGCCCTCGCCTACGACGCCGTGCGCCTGTTCGTCGACCGCGCGGCGGCAACGATCGACGGCTTCCGCGCCGACGCCGGCAATATCGGCGCCATCGTGCGGATCTGCGCCCGGCTGGACGGCATCGCGCTTGCCATCGAAATGGCGGTTCCGCGGCTGCGCGTGCTGAGCCTGGCGCAGATCGAACAGAGGCTCAACGAGCGTTTCCGCCTGCTGGTGGCCCAGGATCGCGACGCCCTGCCGCGCCAGCGCACGCTGCGCTCGATGATCGACTGGTCCTATGAACTCCTGGACGGCAACGAGCGGCACCTGCTGCAATGCCTCAGCGTCTTCGCGGGCGGCGCGACGCTTTCCGCCGTGGCTGCGATCGCTGGGGGCGACGACCTCGCCGTCATCGACGGTCTGACGGCGCTGGTGGAGAAGTCACTGGTCGCAGCCGACCGGCGTGACGCCGAGCCGCGCTTCCGCCTGCTGGAAACCATCCGCGACTATGCCGCCGAAAAGCTCGCCAGCGCCGGCCGGCAAGCGGCCTGCCGGCAACGTCACGCCCTTTGCTATGCCGACCTGTTCGGTACGGCCGAGGCCGAATGGGCCGAAGTTCCCGGTACGCGCTGGATCGATCGGGTCGGGCCCGAGGTCGACAACCTGCGCGCCGCCCTCGACTGGGCGTTCGGCGCCGACGGCGATGTCGGCATCGGCCAGCGCCTGGCAGCGGCGAGCTATCCGCTGTGGTGGGACCTGCCGCAGATGCCGTTGCGCGAAGGGCGGCGCTGGCTGGAACGGGCGCAGGCGACGTTGTCGCCCGCCACCCCCGACGGGATCGCGGGCCGGCTGCTGCTGGGCCTCAGCTGGCGCGACATGCGCAACAACGACGCGGCCGGCATCCCGCCCGCCGCCGGGGCGGTCGAGATATTCCGTCGCACCGGCGACCGCATGCGGCTGGGCGCGGCCCTGTGGCGGCTGATCACCACGCGCTTCCATGCGGCCGAGGCCTCGGAGATGCAGGCGATGATCGCCGAGGCCGAAGCGGCATTGCGCCCGACGGGTGCCGGCAAGTGGCTGGCGCTGGTCCTGATCAAGCGGGCCGATGTCGACCTGTTCGCGGGACGGCTCGACGCGGCCCTCGCCGGCTATGGCGAGGCGATGGCGATGGCCGACGCGCTCGGCTACTGGTATGCGCAGATCGTCTGCACGACGAACCTGTCTGAACTGCTGTTCGATCTCGGCCGCCGCGACGAGGCGATCGCGCGGCTTGCCGGGATGCGCGAGCGGCTGCAGCCGTCGCGCCGCGCGCCGTTGCTGGCGCCGTTGGCGGGTCATCTGCTGCTGGCGGGGCGCGACGCGGAGATGCGGGCGACCACCCGCGAGACCATCGAATGCGCCCGCATGGTCGGCTTCACCGCCGCCCAGGGGTGGGTCGCCGAGGCGCTGGCCCTCGGCCTCGCGCGCCAGGGCATGGTCGACGACGCGGCACGTCTGGCCGGCCATGCACGCGCCATCCATCCGATGGCCGCGGCCCGCATCGGCGCCAGGCGCGCCATCTATGCGGAATTGGACGACATGCTGGCAACCGCGCTGCCTTCGGACAGGCGCGCAAGCCTCCTGACCGAGGGCGCTGCGTGGACGATCGAGCAAGCCGCCGATGCAGTCCTGCAACACAGCGTGGCAAAGCCACAGGGAACCCTGTGACATTGCTGTGACCCCGTCACGCTAATGCCTCGACCAGCTTGCCATGCCGTCCGCTACGGCCAAAATAGGCCTCCCAGGTTCCCCGGCGGAACACAGGTCCCCATTCCTAGGGCACTATCGTCCAGTCCGAGCCGGAGTCGGCCGCATCGGATAGCAACACTGCAAGAACCGGCAACGAACCCAGGAAGCAAGCGATCCCATCGAAACCGGATCACGGTGCCGCGCATTGTGGCACAAGCCAGACGGGCGGAAGGATCAACGATGCAAGCGACGTTGCGGCAGGCAGGGATCAGCCTGGCGTTGCTGATGGCACTGGCCGGATGCGATCACATGCAGCAAAGCCTGCGTGAATTGGACGCCCTGGCAAATGGCCGAAGCACCGTCAGCACCAGGCCACCGCGATCCGCCCCGGTCGCCAGCCGCAAGGTGCCGAAACCGACGCCGCGTCCCGCCACGGCAACGTCGCAGGCCGTGGAACCGGTCGCGGCCACCGCCCCTTCTCCCGAACCCGATGTCGAACGCAGTGCAACAAGATCGAGGGATCGGGCGTTGCCCGAGCTGGCGGTCGTCGGCCTGACCGAGGCGCAGCTGCAATCGCGGCTGGGCCGGCCCACGGCCGACGAGCCGCATCCCCCGGGCCGCGTCTGGCGCTATCGGGGTGACGGCTGCACCGTGTCCCTTTCCCTCTATCCCGATGTTCGAACCAAAGTCTTTCGAACGCTTGCCTACGAGGTGATCAGCGATGACAACTCTGCCGAGCGAAAACGCGACTGCCTGGAGGGATTCAGCACCAATCTCGCCGCCGACCGAGATCGCGCAGGTGGTGGCGCCGCCGCTGCTGGCGGATCGGGTGCGGCTGGCGATGGTCGATGACGACGACGACTACCGCGAGGCGATGGCAACCACGCTGGAAGACCTGGGGTTCGACGTCGCCGCGTGGTCGGATGGCGCCAGCCTGTTTGCCGCCTTCGCGAGCGGCATCGAGGCCGATGTCATCGTCCTCGACTGGAAGCTGCAGGCCTCGCTCGGCATCGATCTGCTGCCGCAGCTGCGGCGGCGCGGCATCATGCTGCCGGTGATCTTCCTGACCGGCATGCCGGCTGCAACATACGAGAGCATGGCGCTGGACCGCGGCGCCCTCGATTTCATCGACAAGTCGCGCGGCGCCGACATCCTGGCCAAGCGCATCCGGCTGATCGCCGAGGCCCGCAAGGCGCCGGGCGAGCCGCCGCCGGAGGAAGTCGTCGAACAGGGCCGCCTGCAGTTGCGTCCCCGGGTCAGCCGCGCCTACTGGGATGGCATCGACGTCAACCTGACGATCACCGAGTTCAATATCGTGCACCTCCTGCTGCGGCGGCTCGGCGATTACGTTTCCTACCGCGAGATCTACGACTGCGTGCACCGGACGGGTTTCATCGCCGGCTCCGGCGAGGATGGCTTCCGCGCCAATGTGCGGTCGTCGGTCAAGCGCATCCGCAACAAATTCCGGTCGATCGATGCCGACTTTTCCGAGATCGAGAACTTCCCGGCGTTTGGCTACAGCTGGGGGCGCGTCGCCACCTGCCCGGCCTGCGCCGCTCAGAGCGGCGACGGGCCGCCTCGGCGCGTCGCTCACCCTCAAGCTCGCCGTCCTGGTCGGCATCTTCGCGGCGGTGCCGATCCTGCTGTACGGACAGTTCGAATCGGCCGACCGACAGACCCGTGAACTGGTGACGCGGAGCATCGAAAGCCGCAGCCGGCTGATCGCGCGCGCGCTGTCCCCGGTGCTGGCCGAACAGGAACAGCCGACAGGGCCCGCGCTCAACGGCGCATTGGCCGAATACGCCACGGAAGGCACCGTCCTCAAGCTGATGCTGCGCCCTGCAGGCCTCGCCGGCCCGGGCACCGGCCTGCGCGATTTCTACTATGTCGCGGCATCCCCCGGCACCGGCGTGTCACGGGTCGACGCCGAGCTCGACATGCTGGCCCAGCGCGGTGTGCTCGACCGCCTGTCGCAATCATGCGCCGGCGACATGCCGCTCGAATTACGCCACCGCCAGGCCGATGGGCGCGACGAGGTGCTGACCGCGCTGATCCCGATCCGCAACCGCTGGGGTTGCTGGGTGCTGATCTCGGCCCATACCACCAACGATTACCTCGACACCTCGATCGGCCGCCCCTACTGGCAGACGCGCGAGGTGCGCGTCGCCGCGGCCATCTATATCGCGCTGGCCGTCATCGCCGCCCTGACCGCGCTGGGCGTCTGGCGCTCGCTGCGCCGTTTCCGCGACGTCGCCCATGACATCCGCGACGGCCGCATCGGCGAAGGCGCCTTTGCGGCACGCAATGTCGTGCCCGAGCTGGCCAGCGTCGCGGCCGACTTCGACCAGCTGGTCGAGGATCTGCGCCGCACCGCCCAGGATATCCGCCAGACCTCGGAGGAAAATACCCATTCGTTCAAGGCGCCGATCGCCACCATCGATGCCTCGCTGACGCCGCTGCGCCGGCTGGTGACGCCGGACAACGAGCGGGCAACGCGCTCGCTCGCCATCATCGACCGCTGCCTGGACCGGCTGCGGGCGCTGGTCAACGCCGCCCAGCGCGTCGACAACACGATGGCCGACATCATCGAAACGCCGCGCAAAGCCTTCGACCTGACCAAGGTGGTGGCCGATTCGCTGCTGCAATACCGCGAGCTGTCGGCCAGCCGCGACATCAGGCTGGTCCGCAAGCTGGATGAGGATGTCGTGGTGCGCGGCAGCCGCGGGCTGGTCGAGGTCGCCATCCACAACATGCTCGAGAACGCGCTGGGCTTCACGCCGGCGGGCGGCTCGATCGCGGTGACGTTGATCCGAGCGCGCGGCATGGCCGCCCTGCGCATCGAGGATACCGGGCCGGGCGTGGAGGAAGACTGCATCGGCCAGATCTTCGACAGATCTTTTTCCCATCGTCCGGAATGCCAGCCCAACGACGATGACGGCCTCGACCACGCGGGGCTGGGGCTGTGGGTCGCGCGGCGCAACATCGAGGCACTGGGCGGCACGGTACGCGCCGCCAACCGCATCGGCGGCGGGCTTGCCATCGAGATCACCCTGCCGACGAACACAGTTTGATCACTGGTCGCCAGCGGCACGCCGCCGCCATAGTTCCTGTCGTTTTCCGACGACATCAACCATGGAGCGGACCTGACCATGAACGCGATCGTCGACCTCGGCCGGTTTCGGGCCCTGGGCTCAGCCCAGATTCATCCGGTCATCCTGTCGGGCGGCGCCGGCACCCGGTTGTGGCCCTTGTCCCGCGCGGCCTACCCAAAGCAATTGCTGTCGCTGGTTTCCGACCGCAGCATGCTGCAGGAAACCGTGGCGCGCTCGGGCGGCGACGTCGGGTTCGCCGCGCCGCTGATCATCTGCAATGACGAGCATCGTTTCCTGATCGCCGAGCAGTTGCAGGAAATGGGCGTGCAGCCGCAATCGATCATCCTGGAACCCGCGGCGCGCAATACCGCGCCGGCGATCGCGGCCGCCGCCCTGTGGCTGATGGCGCGCGATCCCGAGGCGCTGATGCTGGTGCAGCCGTCCGATCACGTGATCGCCTCGCCCGCCGCCTTCCACGTTGCCGTGGTACGCGGCATCCCGGCGGCGCAATCGGGCATGCTGGTCACTTTCGGCGTCAAGCCGACGCGGCCCGATACCGGCTACGGCTACATCAAGTCGGGCCAGCCCACCAGCGAGGCCGAGGGCGTGTTCGCCGTCGACCGCTTCGTCGAGAAACCCGACGCGGCGACGGCGCAATCCTTTGTCGATTCCGGCGTGTTCTCGTGGAACGCCGGCATCTTCCTGATCTCGGCCAGGCACTATCTCGACGAGCTCGGCCGGCTGCATCCCCAGATGCTCGAGGCCGCGACGCGCGCGGTGCGCGAAGGCGCCGACGATCTCGATTTCTTCCGCCTGGCCGCCGGGCCCTTCGGCGAGGCCGACGCGCTGTCGATCGATCGCGCCGTGATGGAGCATACCGATCGCGCGGCGGTGGTGCCGGTCGAGATGGACTGGAACGACGTCGGCTCCTGGTTTGCGCTGCGCGCCATCGCCGATACCGACGAGGATGGCAACGTCGTGCAAGGCGATGTCGTGCTCGACCGCGTGCGCAACTCCTATATCCGCGCCGACGGCAAGCTGGTCGCCGCGATCGGCATCGACAACCTGATCGTGGTGACGACCGACGACGCGGTGCTGGTCGCCGATGCCGATGCGGCCGCGGAAGTCTCCGGCCTGGTCGACCAGCTGCGCAAGCGCAACCGGCCCGAGCCGCAGCACCACACCACGGTCCACCGTCCCTGGGGCTACTACCGATCGGTCGATCAGGGCGACCGCTTCCAGGTCAAGCGGCTGATGGTCAAGCCCGGCGCGCGGCTCAGCTTGCAGAAGCACTACCATCGGGCCGAGCATTGGGTCGTGGTGCAAGGCACCGCGCTGGTCCAGCGCGGCGCCGAGCAGCAATTGGTACGCGAGAACGAGTCGGTCTACATCCCGATCGGGACCGAGCATCGGCTGGAAAACCCCGGCAAGCTGCCGCTGCACCTGATCGAGGTGCAGTCCGGCCCCTATCTCGGCGAGGACGATATCGTGCGCGTGGCCGATGTCTATGGCCGGGTCTGAGATGCGGCCCGCGGTCCTTGTCACCGGCGGGGCCGGCTATATCGGCAGCCACGTGGCCCGCGCCCTGGCGGCCGCCGGCCTCAATCCCGTGACCTACGACAACCTGTCCGAAGGCCATCGCTGGGCCGTGCGCTTCGGGCCGCTGGAGCGCGGCGAGCTGGCCGACCATGGCCGGCTCGAGGCGGTGATGCGCGAGTATGAGCCAATCGCGGTGGTCCACCTCGCCTCGCTGATCGCGGCCGGCGATTCGGTGGTGCAGCCGGCCGACTACTACCAGAACAACGTCGCCGGGACCCTGGCCCTGCTGCAGGCGATGCGGGAAACCGGCGTCGGCCGCCTGGTCTTCTCGTCGTCGGCGGCGGTCTACGGCGAGCCGCAATCGACCCCGATCGACGAGGCGCACCCGAAGCTGCCCATCAACCCCTATGGCGGCTCCAAGCTGATGTGCGAGCGGATGATCGAGGATTTTGCCGCGGCCTACGACGTCCGCGCGGCCTCCTTGCGCTACTTCAACGCCGCCGGCGCCGAACCCGGGGCCGAGATCGGCGAGGCGCACAAGAAGGAAACCCATCTGATCCCGCTGGTGCTGGAGGCCGCAGCGGGCCTGCGCCGTCATATCGCGATCTTCGGCACCGACTATGCCACCCGCGACGGCACGTGCCTGCGCGATTACGTGCATGTCTGCGATATCGCCGACGCCCATCTGCTGGCCCTGAAATTCCTGGAAAACCAGGAAGGGGCCCATGCCTTCAACCTGGGCAGCGGCAGCGGCAACACGGTACGCGAGGTGATCGACACCGCCGAGCAGGTCACCGGCCGCCGGATCGCGGCGGTCGAACGGCCGCGCCGGCCGGGCGACCCCACGGCGCTGCTGGCCGATCCCGGCCGGGCGCGCGACATCCTCGGCTGGGTGCCGGCCTACCCTGCCCTGGCCGACCAGATCGCCACGGCCTGGAACTGGCATGGCCGCATGCTGTCGCAAGTTGCCGAAAACTAAGCTAGCTTACCACCCGGTCAGGGTCTGAGAGGTAACGGGGGCTGTTCATGCGCATGACAAAACTGCTGGCCGCGGCGGCGATGAGCCTGGCTGCGGGGTCCGCTTACGCCCAGCAGGATCTGCGCACGGCCGACGAAATTGTCCGCGGCGATACGGTATTGAGCCGCCCGCGCCCCGATTACGATCCGGTCGGCATCCGGCTGGGCAGCTTCTTCCTCTATCCCGATGCCACGGTCGGCGAGACGTGGAATTCCAACATCTACGCCACGCCGTCGAACGAGAAGCGCGACTTCATCACCTCGATCACGCCGCGCCTGGCGCTGAAGTCGAACTGGAACAACCACGCCCTGAACCTCAGCGCCGATTCGACCCTGGTGCGCTACGCCCGCTATCACTCGGAAAGCTTCACCGACTACACGGTAGCGGCCGACGGACGGATTGACATCCAGCGCGACGCCCGGCTGTTTGCCGCGGGCGGCTACAAGATCCGGCACGAGCCGCGCTCGTCGCCCAACAACCTCGGCGGCACCGAACCGACCGAGTATCAGGACACGTCGGCGCTGCTCGCCGCCGAGAAGGATTTCAACCGGCTGTCCTTCCGCCTGGAAAGCGCCTTCGACGCCTATCGCTATTTCGACGTGCTGAACGCTTCCGGGCAGACGATCGACGAATCGCTGCGCGACCGCAACGACACCGTCGTCACCTTCCGCGGCGGCTACGAACTGGCTCCATTGCGCCAGATCTATGCCCTGGGCGCGTATAACTGGCGCAAGTATCTCTCATCGACCGACATGTTCGGCTATGACCGCACGTCGGATGGCTACCAGCTCGCCATCGGCGCCCATTACGACCTGACCGGCCTGATCTTCGCCGACGTCTTCCTCGGCTATCGCCGCCAGACCTACGACGATCCGCGGCTGCGTCCGGTCGACGGGCCGACGGCCGGCGTCAAGCTGACCTGGAACGTCACCGCGCTGACCACGCTCACCGGCAACCTGAGCCGCGAGATCGAGGAGACCGTGCTGGCCAACTCCTCGGCCTATTTCGCCACCCGCGCCTCGATCCGCGCCGACCACGAATTGCTGCGCGACCTGCTGCTGAACGCCCGCATCGGCTATGAGAACGACAAGTTCGAGGGCATCAACCGCAAGGACAACTATTACGAGGCCGGCCTCGGCGCGACCTGGCTGATCAACCGGAATTTCTCGCTGGCCGGCGGCTACAACTACCGCACCCGCGATTCGAATCAGCCCGGCACCAATTTCGACGAGAACGTGGTGTTCGTCCGGCTCAAGGCCCAGCTTTAGGCTGGCTTTCCCACACCCTTTCCTGCCCCGCATTGGTCACACCCCCCACGATCGGTTCGTTGCTAGAACTGAACGCCATGGCGACCGCCGGATACCGGTAGGAACGCGGGCGAATCCTGCAGGTCGCCGCCACCAGACGGAGGGTGACGACCATGCTGGCCAAAGCGATGCAATCTTTTGCCGTCGCAACCGTACTGACGCTGGGGGCGGGGACCGCCTGGGCCCAGAGCGCGCTGGATCCCACCGCGGGCGCCCCGCCGCGCATGGCCGAGCCGGCCACGGCCCGCCCCAACGCCGCCTCGCTCAGCCCCGCGAACGAATATCGCCTGGGGCCGGGCGACCGCGTCCGCATCACGGTCTACGGCCAGAACAACCTGACCGGCGAATATTCGATCGACGGCAACGGCATGCTCTCCTTCCCGTTGATCGGCCAGGTCCAGGCCGGCGGCATGACGGCTGGCGAACTGCAGCGGGCGATCACCGACAAGCTGTCGCCCGACTACATCAAGGACCCGAGCGTCGCCGCCGAGGTGCTGACCTTCCGTCCGTTCTACATCCTGGGCGAGGTACGCACGCCCGGCAGCTATCCCTACGTCAACGGCATGGGCGTGCTGAATGCCGTGGCGCTGGCCGGGGGCTTCACCTACCGGGCGCACGAGGAGAAGTTCTACATCATCCGCACGACCAACGGGCATCGCGAGAAGATGGCGGCGACCCCGGAAACGGATGTGCGGCCCGGTGACATCATCACTGTCCGCGAGCGGTATTTCTAATGATGCAGCTTCCCGATCAGAACCGCCTGCGCCGGCGTATCGCCACCCGTGACCGGGTGCTGACCGCCAGTCAATTGCCGATGGCTGCCGCGTCGATGGCGGCCCCCCAGGATTTCCTGGAGACGCTGCGCAAGCTGTGGCGCCATCGCGGCGCCATCCTGGTCTCGCTGGTCGTTTGCGGCGGCGCGGCGGCGGCCGTTGCCCTGTCGCTGCCGCCACGCTACGTCGCCGAGGCCCGCGTGCAGGTCGGCGTTCCCGCCCTTCGGGTGATGAACGTCGAATCGCTGATTTCCGACACCAGCCCGGATGCCGATCGGGTGCAGAATGAAAGCTTCGCCATGCAGTCGCGCGACCTGGCAGCCCAGGTCGTCGACCGGCTGAACCTGACGGCCAGTCCGGAATTCAATCCTGCGCTGGCCAAGCCGCCGGCCTGGCGCGGCTATCTCGATCCTGCCCGCTACATGGCGCTGCTGCCCGGCGACATCGGGAAAGTGGAGGAAGAGGCCAAGGTTCCCGCCTCGCCGGAGGAGACCAGGCAGCGCGTCGTCGACAACCTGCTCGGCCATCTCGACGTCGCCGTGCTCGGCCGCTCGCACGTCCTCAGCATCAAGGCCGAGGCGCTGCGGCCCGAGACTGCGTCGACCATCGCCAACACGGTCGCCAACCTCTATCTCGACCGCCAGCGCCAGGACAAGATCGACGCCGCGACCCAGGCCGAGAAATACCTGCAGACCCGGATCGCCGAATTGCGCGAACAGGTGCAGAAATCGGAAACCGCCATCGAGGAGTACCGGCGCAGATACGGCCTCTATGTCGGCGCCTCGACCGGCGTCACCTCCCAGCAGATGACCGAGATCAACAGCCAGCTGATCGTGGCGCAGACCGCGCGCGCCCAGGCCGATGCCAAATTGCGCGAGGCCGAAGCGCTGAAAGGTGCCTCGGGCGGCGAAAGCATGCCCGACGTGCTGAACTCGCCGCTGATCCAGTCGCTGAAGCAGCAGCTGGCCGAGGCCGAGCGCAAGCTGGCCGAGGCCTCCGCCTCGTTCGGCAACCGCCATCCGCAAGTGGTCTCGGCGCGGGCCGAGGTCGCCTCGCTGCGGGCCAAGGTTAGCGCCGAAGTGGCCAAGACCATCGACTCCTTGCGGCGCGAATCGCGCACCGCCGCGTCGCGCTACGACATGCTGAACCAGAATTTTGAGCGCACGAAGCAGCAGATGGGCGGCGACAACGACCGCATGATCAAGCTCGGCGCGCTCGAGCGTGACGCGGCGGTCGACCGCAACCTGCTGGAATCGATGCTCGCCCGCGTCAAGCAGACCGGCGGCCAGGATGCGATCCAGCAGCCCAACGCCAAGCTGATCTCGTCGGCCGCACCGCCGGGCAAGGCGTCCTATCCGCCGAAGGCCCTGCTGGTCTTCCTCGGCTGCGCCGGCGGCCTCCTGATCGGCGCGGCGCTGGCGCTGCTGCGCGACGGCGTCGACCGCAGCTTTCGTCGCGCCGACCAGATCGAAGGACTGACCGGCTTTCCAGTGCTGGCCATGGTGCCGCAGCTGACCGGGCGCGGCGGCCCGCTGATGCATGTGCTGCGCAAGCCGATCTCGCCGTTCTCCGAAGCCCTGCGCAAGCTCTATATCGGTATCGAGCTGTCGGAGACGGCGCAGTCGCCCAAGACCGTCATGTTCTCGTCGGCGACGCCGGCCGAGGGCAAGTCGGTGCTGGTCGCCTCGCTCGCCCGCCTGCTCGCCTCGACCGGCAAGCGCGTGCTGCTGATCGATTGCGACTGGCGCTGCCCAATGCAGCATCAGCTGTTCCGCGCGCCCAACAAGCACGGCCTGGCCGCGCTGCTCGGCGACGAACAGGTCACGCTGAACGAGGCGATCCACAACGATGCGCTGTCGGGCCTCGACGTGATGGTTGCCGGCCCGTCCGATCCGAAGGCGATCCAGATGCTGGCCAGCCCCCGGATGCAGCAGATCCTGAACTCACTGGCCGACCGCTACGACCTCGTGCTGATCGACACGCCGCCGACCCTGGTCGGCGCCGAGGTCCTGACGCTGTCGCGCATGGTCGACAAGGTCGTCTTCGCGGTGCGCTGGGGCAAGACGCGGCAGGAAGTGGCGATGGAAGCCCTGAAGCAGATCGTCGATGCCCGCGGTGACGTCGCCGGGGTGGTCATGACCCGCGTGGTTGCCAAGGAGTATCGGCGCTATGCCCACGGCCAGCTCGACTATCAATATGCCCGCCACGCCCTCGTCCGCTCGCGCTGAGGGTGCCATGGCCGGCGATCCCGTGCTGTTCGTCACCCAGTACTATCGGCCCGAGCTGATCGGGTCGGGGCCGTTCTGCGCCGATCTGGCCGAATGGCTGGCCCAGGAGGGCCGCGAGGTCACCGCCCTGACCGGCCGGCCGCATTACCCGCGGGCGGAAATCTTCCCGGGCTACGAGACCGGCCGGAAGCGCGAGACGGTCAACGGCGTGCGGATCGAGCGGCTGTCGTCCTGGATCCCGCGCAAGCGGTCGGCCGCCTTCCGCATCATGGGCGAGGCCGCCTTCCTGGCCCACGGCCTGTGGGCGCTGACCACGGGCCGGGCCAGGCGGCACGGCATCGTGCTCTCGCTGTGCCCCTCCATCCTCAGCGTGGCGCTGGCGGGTATCGCCACGCGGGCCGGCGGGCTGCATATCGCCATCGTCCACGACATCCAGTCGGGCCTGGCGCAGGGCCTCGGCATGGTCGGCGGCTCGGGACTGATCAAGGTGATGCGCTGGTGCGAGAAGATGGCGCTGAACCGCGCCGGCCTCGTGGTGGTCCTCTCCCAGAACATGGCCCGGCAATTGCGCGACATCGGGGTCACCACCCCGATCGACGTCGTGCCGATCTGGGTCGACACCGTCAGCGTGCAGCCGGTCGCCCCGGTCGAGGAAGGCCCGCTGAAAATCCTCTACAGCGGCAATCTCGGCAAAAAGCAGGGTGTCGGCCAGTTGCTCGACCTGGCCGAGGAGCTGCAGATCCTGCGCCCCGACATCGAGATCATCCTGCGCGGCTCGGGCAACCAGGCCGGCCCGCTGGCCGACGAGATCGCGGCGCGCGGCCTCAAGAACGTCAGCCTGGCCGAACTGCTGCCGCCCGATCGCCTGGCCGAGGGGCTGGCGCTCGGCCATATCCATCTGGTGCCGCAGGATCCGGAAGGCGCCGAGTTCGCGGTGCCGTCGAAGGTCTACAACATCATGGCGGTCGGCCGCCCGTTCGTCACCACGGCACGGCCGGGCAGCCCGCTGGCCGAGCTCGAGGCTTCCAGCGGCGCCTTCCTCTGCGTACCGCCCAACGATCGCCGCGCCTTTGCGGCCGCCGTGCTCAAGCTGGCCGATGACCGCGAGCTGCGCGCCCGGCTCGGGGCCCGCGGACGCAGCTTCGTCGAGCGCCATTACGCCAAGCCCCGGGTCCTCGGCGAGTCCACGACTCGCCTCGACGCCCTTCATGCCGGTAGGTGACGACATCGCCACGCTTCTGATCTTCGAACCGGATGCCCAGGGCCATCAGCGCGAATGGCTCGAACATTTGATCGACCATGCCGCCGCGATTGCGCCCGACGCCACGTTATGGATCGTCGCCGCGCCGGAACTGCAGCCGGCGCTGGCCGCCCGCCTGAACGACCGCGTCCGCCTGTTGATCCTGAAGCCGGGCGAAGCGGCACTGTGCCGGCATTCCTCGCTGCTGATCTCGGGTTTCGCGCGCTGGTGGCTGATGCGGCGCTATGCCCGGCGGGTCAAGGCCGATGCCTGCCATTTCCTTGCCCTCGACCACCTCTCGCTGCCGCTGGCCATGGGCCTGGGCGTCGGCCGCCGGCGGCTTTCCGGCATCCTCTTCCGGCCGTCGGTGCACTATGGCGTGATCGGGCCCTACAGCCCCTCGCTCGCGGAACGGCTGCGCGACCTGCGCAAGACCCTGCTCTATCGCCTGATGCTCAGGCATCGCGACCTGTCGACGGTCCTGACCCTCGATCCCTATTTCACCCGGCATGCCGAGATCCACTATGCGGGCGGAGCCAAGCTGCGCAACGTGCCGGACCCGGTCTATCCGGTCGGGCCCGTCGCCAACGACATCGACGCGGCACGCTATTTCCCGGCCGACCGCCAAGGCTTCCTGCTGTTCGGCTACCTGAGCGAGCGGAAGGGAATCCTGGTCCTGCTCGACGCGCTCGCGCGGCTCGAAGCGGAGACGGCGTCGAAAGTTTCCGTGCTGCTGGCCGGCCGGCTGGATCCGGTGATTCGCGACGAGGTCGTCGCCCGCTGCCATGCGCTGGCCAAAAGCAATCCGCGGCTCGTGCTCAACCTCGCCGACCGCTGGTTCGACGGGGCAGAACTCGACGCGCTGGTCCTGCAGAGCGCCGTGGTGCTGGCCCCCTATCAGCGCTTCGTCGGCTCGAGCGGCGTGCTGCTCTGGGCCGCGCGCGCCGGGCGACCGGTGCTGGCCCAGGATTTCGGCCTGATCGGCCGGCTGGTCGAGGACAATCACCTCGGCCTCACCGTCGATGCCTGCGATCCCGCAAGTCTCGCCGCCGGCATTACCCGGATGGTGGCCGACGGACCGACGGGCTTCCTCGACGCCACTGCGGCGCAGGATTTCGCCGCGCGGCGCACGCCGCGCAGCTTCGCCAACGCGGTCTATGCCAGCCTGCAAGGCAACTGAGCCGTCCTGCCCCAACTTGAACACACGACCCCGGACCGCGGATCGCGGAAACTCCCGACATCATCGTCAGAGAATCCGGAGCGACTTGAATGGCCGCCCAGACCAGATCGATGGCCGAGGCCATCCCCCAGCAGGTCAGACCGCAACCGGTTGCCGCCGCACCGGCCAACGAGGTGCCGCAGGACGTCGCCCCCATCTCCACGCGCGTGGTGGCCGGCTTGCTGGCCGCGACCGACGCCGCGGCGATACTGATATCGGGCGGCGTCGCGGTCGTGGCGACGACGGCGGGCGCCTGGCACCTGCCGGCCCTGATCGTGCTGTTCGGCACGCTGCTCGGCTTCAACCTGCTGCAACTGTCGGGCGGGCATCGGCTGACGTCGCAGGGTCGCGGCAAGCGCGGGCTGGTCGGCATGACTTTCGCCTGGGGCATCACCATGGCGGCAATGCTGGGCCTGGCCGCGCTGGCCCGGGCCGCGACGTTCGACTGGCTCGCCTACTGGACGGTCGGCGGCCTCGCGCTGCTCGGCGCCGCGCGGCTCGGCCTCGACTGGAAGATCCGCCAGTGGCGGGCGCAGGGGCGGCTGGACCAGCGGGTGGCGATCATCGGCTGCGGCCCGATCGCCCAGCGGCTGATCCGGCATTACAACGTCCATCCGCAGACGGCGCCGCGTATCGTCGGCGTCTATGACGACCAGGCCGACGGCCGCCAGGCGCGCTGCATGGGCCATCCGATCCGCGGTACGGTCGACGACCTGGTGCGGGACTCGCGGCGGCTGCGCATCGATGCCGTCATCGTCGCGGTGCCGCCGTCGGCCGACTGGCGGCTGACCGCGACCTTGAACAAGCTGAGCCTGACCCCCGTCGACGTCCGCCTCTGTGCCGGCGAATTCGGCGTCGAGCTGGGGCCGGTCGATTCCAGCCAGATCGGCGGCCTGACCATGCTGAACGTGATGGACCGGCCCTTGCGCGACTGGCGCGCCATCGCCAAGGAAATCGAGGACCGGGTGCTGGCAGCGGCGATCCTGATCATGATTTCGCCGATCCTGGCAGCCATCGCCATCGCCATCCGGCTGGAGACGCCGGGGCCGGTCCTGTTCAAGCAGAAGCGCTACGGCCTGAACAACCAGCTGATCGAGGTGCTCAAGTTCCGGTCGATGTATGTCAACAAGACCGACGCCAATGCCGAACAGCTGACCCGCCGCAACGACCCGCGCGTCACCCGCGTCGGCGCCTTCATCCGCAAGACCAGCCTCGACGAGCTGCCCCAGTTCTTCAATGTGCTGCGCGGCGAGATGTCGATCGTCGGGCCGCGGCCGCATGCGACGGCGGCCAAGGCCGGCACGGTGCTCTACCAGGATGCGGTGCGCTACTACGATGCCCGCCACCGGATGAAGCCCGGCATCACCGGCTGGGCCCAGGTCAACGGCTGGCGCGGCGAGACCGAGACGATCGAGCAGATCGAGCGGCGCGTCGAGCACGACCTCTACTACATCGAGAACTGGTCGATCGCCCTCGATCTCTGGATCATCGTTCGCACCATCTTCGGCGGCTTCATGGGGCGGCATGCTTACTGAGCAGGTCGCGCGCCAGATCGCGCCCGTCACGCCGCCCCGCTGCCTGTGGCTGACGCTCGCCGACCCCGAGCCGCGCTTCAACGGCCAGTTCCTCTATTCCGGCGGGCTGATCGACGCGCTCGCCGCCGCCGGGACCGAGGTCGAGGTGCTGGGGTTGAGCCGCGTCGAGTCCCCGCGGCGCTGCGGCGACCGCGAGGACAACGTCGCCTGGTGGCTGGCCGAGGCCCAAGTTCTGTCGCATTGGGGCAGCTTGCGTTCCGCCCTGCCCCACACCGCCTATCGCTGCGCCACGCCCGGCATGCACAAGCTGCTCGACGACCTGCTGGCGCGCGGCGACTGGGACGGCATCGTGTTCGACGGCATTTCGGTCGGCTGGGCGCTGGCGCCGGTGCTGCGCCGCTATTCCGATCCCCGCCGGCGGCCGCGGCTGATCTACGTGTCGCACAACCACGAGGAGAGCTTGCGGGCCTCGATCGCCGACAACCAGCAGCGTTTTCTCAAGCGGCAGGCCATCCGCCTCGATGCCTGCAAGGTCGCCCGCGTCGAACGCCGGCTGGTCGACCATGTCGACCTCGTCACCGCCATCACCGCCGAAGACCTCGACCTCTACCGCCGCCGCCGGCCCGACGGCGCGATGACGGTGCTGACCCCCGGCTATGGCGGCCGGCGGGTGATGCGCCGGCGCATTGCGGAGACGGTGCCGCGGCGGGCGATCATCGTCGGCTCGTTCGACTGGATCGCCAAGCGGATGAACCTCGAGGAATTCATCACCGCGGCCGACCACCTGTTCGCCGCGGGCCAGGCCGAGCTGCAGGTGATCGGCAGCGCCGAGGAAAGCTTCTTGCAATCCCTGCGCCGCCGGGTGAAGGCCACCCGGCTGACCGGCACGGTGCCCGAGGTGACGAGCTTCATGGATCAGGCGCGCATCGCCATCGTGCCCGAGCGCTCGGGCGGCGGGTTCAAGCTCAAGGTCCTGGAATACGTCTTCAACCGGCTGCCGATCTTCGCGCTGGAAGGTTCGGTCGCCGGCATGCCGCTGCGGCATGGCGACAGCATCATGCTCTATCCCGATCACGACGCACTGGCCCGCGGCATCCTCGCGGCGATGGACGATCTCGACCTCCTGAACCGGCTGCAGGAAAACGCCTTCCACGCCTGCCGCGACGTGTTCGACTGGTCGCGCCGCGGCCGGGTGCTGCACGAGGCGCTGAGCCGGCGATGAACGCGCAGATCGCGCCGTATCAGCGCCTCGACTGGCTCGACCTGGCGCTGGTCGCGATCTTCCTGACGGGGATCTATCTCGGCGTGTCGCTGCCGATCACCGCCAAGGTTCCGTTGACGGCCGCGCCGTCGGGTTTCGCCGGGCTGATCATGCTGTGGCGGCGACGCGACGAGATCGAGGCGCCGCATCTCGCTGGCCTGTTCGGCGTGCTGGCGCTCTATCTCGTCTCGGTCCTGGCCGGGCCCGATCTGTCCTGGCTGTCCAAGCGTTTCACCGGCTTCCTGCAGCTCAGTTATTCGCTGGTCATCGGCTATGGCCTGTTCCTGACGATGATCAGGGCCGATCGCAACCAGTTGGCCCGGCTGTTCCTCGGGTTCTGCCTGTTCATGCTGGTCGGCTGCCTGCTCGAATCCTATGCAGGCCTGCGCCCCGTGAGCGATGCGGTGCGGCTGAAGATCTACGATTCCGGCGTCTACGATTCCGATCTGCGCGATCAGATCCTCTATGGGCGCATCCGGCCGAAATGGTTCACCTCGGAACCTTCGGCCGTCACCTTCTCCTATACCCTCTACGGCTTCGCCTGGCTGATCCTCAGCCGCTGGCGCTGGAAGCTCCTGGGCTATCTCGCCATGGCCGGGGTAGGCGTCATCGCCATGCCCGGGCCGACGCTGCTGCTGATGCTGGTGCTGGTCATGCCCTACGAGTTGTTCGTGGCCGGCCGCGCGCCGGGCCAGCCGGCCTCGATCAACCGCACGATCATGGTGATCGTGTTTTCGGCCCTGCTGCTGGCCGCCGCCGGCATCGTCGGCTCGATCGTCTTCGCCGAACGGCTGCGCACGATCGACGGCGGCAACGACCCGTCGTTCTTCTTCCGCGTCACCGGCCCGATGCTGGTCGCCTTCGAGATCTTCAAGGTCTATCCCTGGGCCGGCGCCGGACTGACCGCTGAGCCGTTCATTTCCAACCTGGTGATGAACGTCTTCGTCCGCTCGCCGCAATTCTCGGCCGGCTGGGATTTCTCCAGCGGCCCGGAAATCCTCACCAACTATTTCTGGCTGCACTGGATCTATCTTGGGCTCGTCATGGGCAGCGTGATCGCCGCCGCGCTTGCCCTCTGGCTGCGCCAGATCGGCGTGCCCTCGGCCCTGTTCTGCTTCATGGCCTGGGCGGTGCTGGGCCAGGCCTCGGGCGCCTATGTCGGCCCGAAGACCTGGGCGGTGCTCTATATCGCCGCGGGCGCGGCCACCCTTGCGGTCGGCAGCCTGCGGCGGGCGGTGCCGGCGCCCGGCGATCCCTGGGCCGGCATTCCCGCCAGCCGCCGGGCCTGGCGATGACCAGCCGCAGGGCGTTGCTCGGCGCCGGGGCGGCGCTGGCGATGGCGGCAACACCCGACATGACGCTCGCCGCCCCGCGCGAAAAGCAGCCCGCCACGGCGTTCGGCGCGGTCGGCGACGGCCTGGCCGACGACAGCGCGGCGCTGCAACGGGCGCTGGACGCGACCTTCGCCCCGGACAGCCGCAACCCCTTTCTGGTGATCCCCCCGGGCACCTATCGCCTGACCAGGCCGCTGCGCGTCACCTTCCGCGAGAACCAGACCCGGCCCTCCGGCATCAGCGCCCATGGCGCCCGCTTCATTTCCCGGATCGGCGACGGCCGCCCGGTCCTGTCGATCTCGGCCCGGGCCACGGTCCGTTTCCTGCTGATCGAGGGCCTGGACATCCAGGGCAATGGCGACGAGGGCCACGGCCTGTCGATCGACTGCGACGACAAGGAACACTATCTCTACAATTTCTGCCTGCGCGACCTCACGATCCAGAATTGCGGCGGCGACGGCCTGCGCCTGCTCGGCAATGTTTTCGAGGGGCAGATCATCAATGGCTATTTCCGCAAGAACCATGCCAACGGCGCCACCTTCGCCCACGGCCTGAACGGCGGCATCCTTTCGGCGATCCACGTCTTCGGCGCGGTGTTCGGCGATAACGGCCAGCACGGCGCGGCCCTGGTCCATCATTGCTACGACATCGCCTTCCACGGTTGCTATTTCCTGCTCAACGCCCGTTTCGGCCTGGTGGCCGAGAACGGCTGCACGCTGCTATCGAATTGCGGGTTCGAGAACAACCACGAGGCCGCCGGCGATTTCGCGCGCGGCGATGCCGGGATCGACCTGCGCGGCTTCGCCACGCTGGTCGGCTGCACCGCCTATTCGATGTTCAACCAGACCCGCCTTCTGCGTGCCTATGTCGTCGGCCGGCTGGTGATGATCGGCTGTTCGGGCGACGGCGACGCGCGCGCCAAGGGCGCGGGGCTGGCGAGCCTTGCCGGCCGCAAGGATGCCGCGGCGCTGGTGATCAGCTGTTCGGGCGCGGTCGAGTATCGCGATGGCTTCGACGGGGTCGAGATGGGCTCGGCCGGCGGCGGCGCGCGCTTCCCCGCCGATTGGCGCAGCCCGAACCTGCTGCGCATCGGCGAGCATCGGCTGTGGGTCGACGGCCGGGGCCGCCTGCGCGCCAAGAACGGCCGCCCCCCCGCC
>JAEYTW010000231.1 GCA_023433835.1 Pseudomonadota bacterium
CGCCCGACTCGCGCGATGCCGGCCGGCGGATTTAACCTCTCGCCACGAAATCCACGCCGGTGTGACGGTGCCCGCTTGAGCATCGCGACCGGCTTGTGCAGGGTATCGGCCCTGCCCGCGTCAAGGATTTGCCATGCTGCTCGATATCTATCAGGTCGATGCCTTCGCGACGGAAGTGTTCCGGGGCAACCCGGCCGCCGTCGTACCGCTCGACCGCTGGCTGCCCGACGCGCTGATGCAGGCGATCGCGGCCGAAAACAACCTGTCGGAAACCGCCTTCCTGGTGCGGGAGGGCGCGGGCTGGGGTCTGCGCTGGTTCACCCCGGCCGTCGAGGTCGATCTCTGCGGCCATGCGACGCTTGCCTCGGCCTGGGTGTTGTTCAACCGGCGCGGCGTCACCACCGGCAGCGTCACCTTCCAGACCCGCAGTGGCGCGCTGACCGTGCGCCCGGCGGGCGACGGCCGGCTGACCATGGATTTCCCCAGCCGGCCGGGCGAACCGGTCGCGGCGCCCGCCGCCCTGGTGCCGGCCTTGGGCGCGGCACCGCGCGAGGTGCTGGCCGCCCGCGACTACCTCGTCGTCTATGACGACCCCGCCGTGGTCCGCGGCCTCGATCCCGATTTCGCCACGCTGGCCGGCCTCGACCGCTTCGGCATCATCGTCACCGCGCCAGGCGACGGCGCCTTCGATTGCGTCTCCCGCTTCTTTGCCCCCGGCGAAGGCATCGACGAGGATCCGGTGACCGGCTCGGCCCATTGCACCGTGGCCCCTTACTGGGCCGAAAGGCTGAGCAAGCCCACAATCCGGGCGTATCAGGCCTCGGCCCGCGGCGGGATTCTCGATTGCACAGTTGTCGGAGATCGTGTCACGCTCACCGGCGATTGCGCGTTTTACCTGGAAGGAAAGATCAATGTCTGACCAGCCCCGCCTTGCCGTGAGCGACCCCGCCTCGGCGGAGGATCTCGCCGCGGCCAGGCGGCTGTGCCAGGACTATGCCGAAAGCCTTGGTTTCTCGTTGTCCTTCGACGGCTTCGACGAGGAAATGGCCTCCTTCCCCGCCCCGTTCGCCCCGCCGGGCGGCGCGCTGCTGCTGGCGCGTCTCGACGGCCGCCCGGTCGGCCTCATCGCGCTGCGCCCGCTGGGCCGGGGCGCGGCCGAACTGAAGCGGATGTATGTCGCCCCCGTCGCCCGCGGGCTGGGGCTCGGCCGCATGCTGGCCGAGGCGGTGATCGACCGCGCGGCCGAGATGGGTCACCACACCGTCCGGCTCGACACCCTGCCCTCGATGGACCGGGCGATCGCGCTGTTCCGCACTCTCGGCTTCGTCGACGATGCGGCGGGCGGCCCCTCGCTGGTCGATGGCGCGGTGTTCCTGGAATTGTCGCTCAAGGAACCCCTCGCGGCCTGATGACGCGCGGCTTCATGACGCTGGCACTGGCCGCCGCCCGGGCCGCGGCGGAAGCCGGCGAAGTGCCTGTCGGCGCCGTGCTGGTCGATCCGGCGGATAACCGCGTGATCGCCACCGCTGGCAACCGCACCCGGCGCGACAACGACCCGACGGCGCATGCCGAAATGCTCGTCATCCGCCAAGCGGCCGCGGCGCTCGGCGCCGAACGCCTCGGCGGCCTCGACCTCCATGTCACGCTCGAGCCCTGCGCGATGTGCGCCGGGGCGATTTCCTTCGCCCGGCTGCGGCGGCTCTATTACGGCGCGGCCGACCCCAAGGGCGGCGCGGTGGACAGCGGCCCGCGGTTCTTCGCGCAACCGACCTGCCATCATCAGCCGGAAATCTATGCCGGTATCGAGGAGGTGGCGGCGGCCGAATTGCTCCGTGGCTTTTTCCGGGCAAGGCGATAGATTACCGCCCGGTACAGCCCAGAAAAATCCGGGGAGAGACGTCGATGGACTTCGCCTATTCACCCAAGGTGAAAGACCTGCAGGAGCGCGTGTCGCGCTTCATGGATGAAAACGTCTATCCGAACGAGGACCGTTTCTTCCGCGAAATCGCCGAGGGCGACCGCTGGCAGCCGACCTCGATCGTCGAGGAACTGAAGGAGAAGGCGCGCGCCGCGGGCCTATGGAATTTGTTCCTGCCGGAAAGCGACCGTGGCGCCGGCCTGACCAACCTCGAATACGCCCCGCTGTGCGAGATCATGGGCCGCTCGTTCCTCGGGCCCGAAGTCTTCAACTGCTCGGCCCCCGACACCGGCAACATGGAAGTGTTCGAGCGCTACGGCACGGCCGAGCACAAGGAGAAATGGCTGAAGCCGCTCCTGGAAGGCAAGATCCGCTCGGCCTTCGCGATGACCGAGCCGGCGGTGGCCTCGTCGGACGCCACCAACATCGAAAGCACCATCCTGCGCGACGGCGACCACTACGTCGTCAACGGCCGCAAATGGTGGACGTCCGGCATCGGCGATCCGCGCGCCAAGGTCATCATCTTCATGGGCAAGTCGGACCCGAACAACCCCGACCGCCACAAGCAGCAATCGATGGTGGTGATCCCGCGCGAGGCGCCGGGCGTCAAGGTCGTGCGCATGCTGCCGGTGTTCGGCTATGACGATGCCCCGCACGGCCATGGCGAGGTGATCTTCGAGAACGTGCGCGTCCCGGCTTCCGACATGCTGCTGGGCGAGGGTCGCGGCTTCGAGATCGCGCAGGGGCGCCTGGGCCCGGGCCGCATCCATCACTGCATGCGGCTGATCGGCCTGGCCGAACGCAACCTCGAGCGCATGTGCAAGCGGGTGAAGTCGCGCGTCGCCTTCGGCAAGCCGGTCTCCGAGCATGCCACCACCAAGGAACGCATCGCCGAGGCGCGCATCATGATCGACCAGTGCCGCTTCCTGACCCTGCATGCGGCCTGGAAGATGGACACCGTCGGCAACAAGGGCGCGCTGAAGGAAATCGCCATGATCAAGGTGGCGGCGCCCAACATGGCCTGCCAGGTGATCGACTGGGCGATGCAGGCCCATGGCGCGGCCGGCATCTGCGACGATTTCGGCCTGGCCTATTCCTATGCCCAAGCCCGCACCCTGCGCTTCGCCGACGGCCCGGACGAGGTCCATCGCGACCAGATCGGCCGCCTCGAGCTGCGCGCCCACAATTGATCTCGTCCTCATTAACCAGGAGTACGCCTTTGTCCGTCGTATCAGCCTTTTCCGCCAGCTACGGCGAAGCCCGCGCCAAGTTCCTCGATGCCGTCGCCACCACCGGCGGCCAGGCCGAAACCTTCGTCAACCCGAAGGCCAAGGGGCCGGAGGGCGAAGTGCTGGCCTGCGATGTCGTCCGCTTCGGGCCGACCGATGCCAGGCGCGTGCTGTGGCTGAATTCCGCCACCCACGGCGCCGAGGGCTATTGCGGGTCGGGCGCGCAGATCGCGTTGCTGGCCGACGGCGTGCACAAGCGCCTGCCGGCCGACACCGCGCTGGTCATCAGCCACGCGCTGAACCCCTACGGCTTCGCCTGGACCCGCCGGGTGACCGAGGACAATGTCGACCTCAACCGCAACTTCTTCGATCACGACCGCCCGCACCCGAAGAGCGATGCGTATAACGAGATCCACGACCTGCTGATCCCGGCCGACTGGGACGGGCCGGCCCGCGAGGCGGCCGAGGCCGGCATCCGCGACTACATTGCCCGGAACGGCGCCAAGGCCTATCAGGCGGCCGTCACCGGCGGCCAGTACGACCAGCCGACCGGCGTGTTCTACGGTGGCCGCGCGCCCTCGTGGTCGAACATCCAGATCCGCGACCTCGCCCGCCGCCACGGCGCGGGTGCCGCCGAGATCATCTTCCTCGACTTCCACACCGGCCTCGGCCCCAACGGCTATGGCGAGCTGATCTACGGCCTGACCCGCGACCAGTCGCTGGTGCCCTGGGCGCAGAGCCTGTTCGACAACGAGGTGACCAACCCGGGCGACGGCTCGTCGACCTCGGCCCCGGTGCAGGGCACGGTCGTCGACGGCGTCGCCGAGGAGGTGCCGCATGCCCGCATGCTCGGCATCGCCATCGAATACGGCACCGAGCCGGTGCCGGAGGTGCTCGATTCGCTGCGCGGCGACCATTGGCTGCACGTCCATGGCGGCCGCGAGACCGAGCAGGGCCGCGCCATCGTCGCCCGCGTGCGCCGCGCCTTCTACTCGGAAACCGACACGTGGAAGGAGAAGATCGTCGCCCGCGCCCAGGACGTGGTCAACCGCGCCCTCGCCGGCTGGAGCGCCTGATCCATGCGCGTCGTGCTGCTGCTGATCGCCCTGCTGGCCTTGGCCCTCCCGGCCCGGGCCCAGGATGCGCTGGCGCCGTTCTACGGCAAATGGACCGAAGTGGACGGGAGCGTCAAGCAGACGCCGCCGGGCAAGGTCGACGATCTCGCCGTCGAGATCGGCCGGTCGGCGACCGGTTTCTACATCGCGTCCTACCAGACCCGCAGCACGACGCGCATCGCTTCCTCGATCTCGTTCCGCCTGACCGCCCTGCCCAATGTCTGGCGGATCGAAGGCCAGGGCGACCCGACCGCCGAGGCGACCGGCTGGGCCCGCCTCGACGGCCAGCGGCTCTATGTCGACCTGATCACCTTGGACAAGGACGGCAGCGCCGATTACCAGAGCTTCGTGCGCACCCTGTCGGGCGGCACGATGAAGCTCGACTTCCGCCGCCTGCGCAACGGCGACCTGGTCCGCCATGTGGAGGCGGAGCTGAAGCGGTAAGACCGCCGAAACCTATAATAAGGCCCGCCTTGGGTTAGGCCTTATTATAGGTTTTCCCCAAAAACTATAATTAGCGGGCGCGGTGCATCGTGCCCTTGCCCCAGGTGATCGCGATCATGTCGCCGGGCTCGAGCACCTGCGCGGTATGCCAGGTGCCGGCCGGCACGATGAACGTGCGCCGGGCCCGCAGCGGCACGCGCCGTTCGGTGTCGCCCTCCATCAGCCGGAGGTCGATCGCGCCGGACAGCAGGATCAGCACCTCGTCGCCTTCCGGGTGGCATTCCCAATGGTCCCAGTCCGCCTCGTTGCGGAACTGGCAGACCAGGCGGCCGTCGTCGAGGTCGGTGCGCTGGTCGATGCCGGCCCAGAATTCTCCGCCGCCGGGAAACCGCCGTACGTCGGACGACGGCGGCAGATACATGTAGGTCGCGGCAAGATCGAAGGCGTCGGCCATCATGCCACCTCCGGCCGGTAGGTGCCGAAATGCCAGAAATGCCCGTCGGGATCGCAGGCCGAATATTCCCGGCTGCCGTATTCGGTGTCACGCAGCGGGTTGACGATCTCGGCGCCCGCGGCCTTCGCCCGGTCGTGATGGGCGTCGGGATCGGCGACGTAGACATAGATCGACTGCCTGCCGACCGCCTGCATCCAGGCCGGCAGGTTCTTGCGGGCGCCGAACATCATCATGCCCTCGCCGAAGGTCATCTCGGCATGGGCGATGCTGCCGTCGGGTGCGTCATAGGCGACCTTCAGCGTGAAGCCGAAGGCGCGGGCCAGCCAGTCGGCCGCGGCGCGCGCATCGGCGTAGGTCAGGGCGGGATAGAAGGTCGGTGTCGTGGCCATGGCCGTATTCCTCCGAACTGTCGTCGTTGGCGATGCGGCGATCCTGCCGGCACCGGCCGGCCGGCGATTGGAAAAATGTTACCCCGAGCCCGGTATGCCCTCGGCCGAACGCCGGCGCAGCAGATAGGCCGCCGGCGTCACGCCGGTCAGGCGGCGGAAGTCATGGGTGAAATGGGCCTGGTCGTAATAGCCGCAATCGAGTGCCAGCCCGGCCAGTTCAGGTGCCGGCCCACCGGCATCGAGCGCGCGTATCGCCGCGCCGAGCCGCATCAGCCGCGCCACCGCCTTCGGCGCCAGGCCGACATGCTCGCGGAACTGGATTGCCAGATGCTTGCGGCTCCAGCCGATATCGGCGGCGAGTTCGGTGATCGAGACGAGCCCCGCGGTCTCGCGCAGCCGGCGCCAGGCCCAGGCGACGGTCGGGTTCGGCGGCGCCCCCGCGGCCAGCCGGGGGGCGAGATGGCGGTCGAGCAGGTCGAAGCGCCGGTCCCAGCCGTTGGCGGCCTGCAATTGCTCGACCAGGCCCGCCGCGCCGGGGCCCCAGAGATCGGCGAAATCGACGATCTCGCGGGTCAGCCTGCCGATCGGCAGGCCGAACAGCCGGCCGGCGACCAGCGGGTCGAGATTGAGCTGGACGCCCGACTGGGCGCCCGTCGTCTCGGTGATGGTGAAGCCGTCGTCGAGGCCGGCGACGAAGCTGTCGACGCGGCGGATAGTGTTTTCCGCCGGGTCGATCAGGTTGATCGCCGGGCCCAGGCCGAAGATGAAGACGACCTTGCCCGCGGTGAATTCCTGGCGCCGCAGCGGCCCCGACGTCTTCTCGACATAACCCTGGTACTGCTCGATCGCCGGGGCCAGCAGCC
Source organism: Pseudomonadota bacterium (assembly GCA_023433835.1). Lineage (GTDB taxonomy): Bacteria > Pseudomonadota > Alphaproteobacteria > Ferrovibrionales > Ferrovibrionaceae > JAFKFH01. The sequence continues at coordinate 6,413 of JAEYTW010000231.1, forward strand.
CGCCCGGGCGGGCAACCGCGGTTTCCCAGCCCATGCCCTGCCCGACCGCGATCGCCCTGGTCATTCACCCTCGACCAGATGCCAGGCCTGGCCGGCATAGGCGCGGGTCAGCATGCCGTATTGCCTGGCCGCCTGGGCCTGGCCGGCGGCGGCCGCGCGGCGCTTGACGCCCTGGGCCACCACGGCCAGGCGGAACAGATCGATGGCGACATGCACATGCCAGTCGTCGGGCACGGGCCGGCCCAGCCGCTCGCAGTAACGGGCGAGGAAGTCGCGTTCGCCGGGAATCCCCGAGGCGATCGGATCGAGACCTTCCAGCCCGCCGAAGCCCGGCACGGTGATGTGGTAGAGGGCGCAGAGGCGCGCGACGTCGGACAGCGGCTGGCCCAGCCCCACCTGCTCCCACCCCTGCAGCGCGACGACGCGCGGCTCGTGCAGATCGAACAGCATGTTGTCGATGCGGCAATCGCCATGGGTCAGGCAGGGCGCCTGCGCCGCGGGCAGGTGATCGGGCAGCCAGCCGATCAACCGTTCCATCGGCCCGATATCCTCGTCGGCCTGGTCACGATAGCTGCCGATCCACTTGGCCAGCCGCGCGGCGTAAGGCGTCTCGGGCGCCAGCGCGCCGTTCAGGCCGAGATCCCCGGGGTTCAGCCGATGGAGATCGGCCAGCAGGCCATTGATCGCCTCGTAGAGTCGGCCGCGTTCCTTCGGGTCGAGGCCGGGCAGGCGCGGATCGCGCCAGACC
>JAEYTW010000319.1 GCA_023433835.1 Pseudomonadota bacterium
GCGTACCGGTGGTCCATGTCCAGCATGACGGCCCCGCGGGCCATCGCCTGGCCAAGGGTTCGGCAGGCTGGGCGCTCCGGGCCCAGACCGCGCCGGCCGGTGGCGAGGTGGTGATCCACAAGACCGCCTCCGACGCGTTCCTCGGCACGGCGCTCGAGGAAACGCTGTACGACCTGGGCGCCGACCGCATCGTCATTGCCGGCTGCATGTCGGATTTCTGCGTCGATACCACCTGCCGCAGCGCGGTGGCCCACGGCTTCGACGTGGTGCTGGTGGCCGACGGCCATGCGACCGTCGACAACGACGTGCTGCGGCTCGACCAGATCGTCGCCCACCACAACGCGACGCTCGACGGTTTCGACGTCGGCGCGCGTGCGGTGACGGTGCGGCCGGCGGCCGCGGTGATCGCCGGGCTTTAACTTAAGCCGCCGCCGTCTCGGCGCATTTCGCCGCGATCCGCCGCTCGGTCGTCGCCGGATACTTGCCCAAGAATTTCGGATCGCGGGCCGGCCGCGCGACGAGGTCGCCGCCGCAGTTGGGGCAGCGCCCGCCCAGCCGCGTCTCGGCGCAATTTGCGCAGAACGTGCACTCGAACGAGCAGATCATGGCATCCGGCGCCTGTTGGCCGAGATCCTTGTCGCAGCATTCGCAGTTCGGTCGCATCAGCAGCATCTCGTTTCCTCCTCAGGGGTTGGTGGTCGACCGGAAGCGGTCGCGGTAATCGCCGGGGCTTATCCCGGTGCGGCGCTGGAAGGCGCGGCGCAGGACATCGGCCTGGCTGAAGCCGCAGGCGGCGGCGATCGCCTCGACGCTGCGTCCGGGCTCGTCTTCCAAGAGGCGCCGGGCGGCATCGATCCGCGCCTGCTCGACGAACTCGGCCGGTGTGGTGCCGGCATCGCGCTGGAACGAGCGGGCGAAATTGCGCGGGCTCATCCCGGCGCGCCGGCTGAGGGCCGCGACCGACAGGTCGGCGGCCAGGTGGCCGAGGATGAAGGCTTGCGTCTCACCGATGCGTCCCGGCCCGGTCGCCTGGGCGGCGAGCGTGGCGCTGAACTGGGTCTGGCCGCCAGGGCGCTTCATGTACATGACGAAGTCGCGGGCGATGGCGAGTGCGGTGTCGCGCCCGCAATCGGCCTCGACCAAAGCAAGCGACAGATCCATGCCCGCGGTGACGCCGGCCGAGGTCCAGACCGGTCCGTCCTGCACGAAGATCGGATCGGTCTCGACGGTGACGTCGGGATGCAGGGCGGCGAGCGTGCCGCACCAGTTCCAATGCGTCACCGCCCGCCGGCCGGCCAGCAGGCCCGAGGCCGCCAGCAGCAGCGCGCCGGTGCAGACGCTCGCCACCCGCCGCGCCCGGCCCGCCGTTGCCGCGATCCAGTCGGTCAGGCGGCGGTTGCGGCAGGCATCCTCGGTACCGCGCCCGCCGGCCACGATCAGCGTGTCGCAGACGGGCGGCATGGCGCCGAAGCCGTGCTCGACCAAGACCTGCAGACCCGACGAAGTGGTGATCGGCCCGGCCGCCTCGGCCCACAGTTCGATCCGATAAAGCGGCCGGCCCTCGGCATCCCGTGCGGCCGCAAACACTTCCAGCGGCCCCATCGCGTCCAGGTTCTGGAAGCCGGGAAAGACCAGGATCAGGATGCGCCGCGTCGCCATGCGCGGCAGTGTTCCGTAGCGGGCGTCGGGCCGCAATGCCAACCGTCAGACGATTCCTGCCAAAGCGCGGGAGTCAGTCGACGATGAACAGCGTCGCGCCCTCGTCGGTCGACGAGCGGTGCGGCTCGGCGCCGTCGGCGACCTGGTAGCTGATGCCGGGGGCGAGGGTATAGCGCCGGCCGTCGGCCAGCTCGGTATCGAGGCGGCCGGCAAGGCAGAGCAGGATATGGCCCTTCTCGCACCAATGGTCGGCGAGATAGCCGGGGGTGTACTCGACCATCCGCACCCGGATCGGCCCGAACTGGCGGGTGCGCCAGAACGCCTTGCCGGTGATGCCGGGGTGCTCGGTCGGTTCGACCGCCGACCAGTCGGTCAGGCCGAAGGGGATGTCGGTGATCTGCATGGCGGCAGTGTGCGGCACTGCACGGCAACGGCCAAGTCGCAACGTCGCACACGGCGCTGCGGCGTGCCGCCTTGACCAATCTTGACCAAGAGCGCGCCCCCTGCATACATTGGGATCATGCGCACTGTGAACCTCTATGAAGCCAAGACAACGCTTTCGCGGCTCGTCGAACAGGCGGCGGCCGGTGAGGAGATCGTCATTGCCAAAGCAGGGCGCCCGCTCGCAAGACTGATGCCCCTGCAGAAGTCTCGTGGGCCGAGAAAGCTTGGTTTGCTCGCTGGTAAGGTGCGGATCGGGGACGATTTCGATGATCCGTTGCCGGACGATATCATGGCGGCTTTCAATGGGGAGAAGCCTTGAGGCTTCTGCTCGATACTCACGTTCTGATCTGGGCCAGCGCTGAACCGCAAAGGCTAAGGCCGAAAATGGCCGCCGCATTGAGCAAGCGCGACACTGATGTCTATGTCAGTGCGGCAACCGTCTGGGAGCTTTCGATCAAGCAGGCGACCGGCCGGCTTGATTTCCCGATCGAGCTTCTCGACGAAACGCTTGAGGAGATGCAGATTACTTCTCTGCCGGTTACCGTTGCGCATGCAGTCGCCGCAGGGCGCTTGCCGGTCCATCATCGCGATCCCTTCGACCGTATGTTGATTGCCCAGGCCCAAGTGGAGGGATTGGTCCTGATGACTGAGGATTCGGCGATGAATCACTACGACGTGCGAATCTTCGGCCGGGCCTGACCTTAACGACATCCCGGTGGACATTGCCGGGCCGGGCTGGTAGCGTCCGCGCCCTTCCGTTCTTAGACATGGTGGCAAGAGGCGGCGATGGCTGTGCGTTCGGCCTTGATGAATGTTATGCAGGGCGCGGCCCGCAAGGCGGCGCGGGGTCTGATCCGCGATTTCGGCGAGGTCGAGAACCTCCAGGTGTCGCGCAAGGGACCGGCCGATTTCGTCTCGGCCGCCGACCTGAAGGCGGAGAAGATCCTGCGCGAGGAACTGACCCGGGTGCGCCCGAAGTTCGGTTTCGAGCTGGAGGAGGGCGGTCGCGTCGAGGCCCCGGATGGCGAGCATTACTGGCTGGTCGATCCGCTCGACGGCACCACCAACTTCCTGCACGGCCTGCCCCATTTCGCCATCTCGATCGGGCTGAAGAAGGGCGACGAGCTGATTGCCGCCGTCGTCCATGACCCGATCAAGGACGAGATGTTCTGGGCCGAGAAAGGGGCCGGCGCCTGGCTGAACGAGCGCCGCCTGCGCGTCTCGGCCCGTACCAAGCTGCCGGACTCGCTGCTGGCCACCGGCATTCCGTTCCACGGCGTCGGCAACCATGACCGCGTCGCCGTCGAGATCCGCCAGATCATGGATCAGGTGGCCGGCATCCGCCGTTTCGGCGCCGCCGCCCTCGATCTCGCCTATGTCGCGGCCGGCCGCTATGAAGGGTTTTGGGAACACGGGCTGAAGCCGTGGGACCTCGCCGCCGGCATCCTGCTGGTGCGCGAAGCCGGCGGTAAGGTGACCGATTTCGCCGGGACCGAGAACATGCTGGGCACCGGCGACGTCATCGCCACCAACGGCGTCCTCCACGACGACTTGAAGGCTTTGCTCGACAAGGCACAAAATCGGGTAGCACGCGGTTGAGCCACCGTCGCGGCTGGGCTATGGTTTCCGGCGATTTCACGTCAGGGGACAATAGCTTGCGGCGGCGACGGACCTTGCGCTCATGCCGGATCGCCGGCCTCGTGTGTGTCGGACTGGCCCTTGCTGCCGCCGGCAGCGGGCCGGCCATGGCTCAGGTCGTCATCGGCGGTGCCGGCGTCTCGGGCCCCGATGTCGAGGTCAATCTCGATGCGCTGAACCAGCTCGGCGGTTCGGGGGCCGCGACCCAGGGGCCGATCCGCCTGACCCCGCCGGGCGGGGCCAAGGCGGCCGCACCGGCCGACGGCGTCATCCGCCTGATTCCCCCCGGCACGAAGAAGCTCAAGGCCGAGGCGGCGAAACCGTCCGCGCATAAGCCCGCGGTCAAGAAGCCGGAAAAGACCGCGGCGTCCAAGCCGGTGGCCAAGCCGAAGCCCACCCCGGTCAAGCCGGCAGTCGCTGCCGCGCCGGCCAAACCCGCGGCCCCGGCCAAGCCCGCGATGCCGGTCCAGGCTGCGCCCACGCCGCCCGAGACCAGGCCGGTGCCGCCCGCGGCGGTGGCCGAGGT
>JAEYTW010000339.1 GCA_023433835.1 Pseudomonadota bacterium
CCGCTGAACCACCAGCTGACCAGCCGCGGCGCGACGCTGGTGGCGAGCCGGCAGACATCGAGCCGCTATCGCCTCTATGCCATGGGGGCCCGTCCGGGCCTGATCCGCGTGGCCGAGGGTGGGGCGCCGATCGCCCTGGAGATCTGGTCGATGCCGCGCGAGGCTGTCGGCAGCTTCATCGAGCTGGTGCCGCCGCCACTGGCCATCGGTTCGGTCGAACTGGACGACGGCGCCTGGGTCAAGGGCTTCGTCTGCGAAGGCATCGGCATCGACGGCGCCGAGGACATCACCGCCTATGGCGGCTGGCGCGCCTGGCGCGAGCGGGGCTAAAGTCCGGCCGCCATGGCCCGAATCTCCAAAGCGACCCTCGCCGAGCGACTGAAACAGCAGATCGCCGACGCCATCCTTGCCGGCGAACTGCCGCCTGGCGCCAAGCTCGACGAAGCGACCCTCGCGGCACGCTTCGAGGTATCGCGCACGCCGGTGCGCGATGCCTTGAAACTGCTGGTCGTCACCGGCCTCGTCGACATCAAGCCCCATCGCGGGGCCGAGGTGCGGCAATTGTCGAACCCCGAGCTCGACGAAGCCTTCGAGGCGATGGCCGAGATGGAGGCGGTCTGCGCCCGGCTGGCCGCGATGCGCATGACCGGCCGCGAGCGCCAGGCGCTGGAGACGATCCACGGCCGCGCCGGCGAGGCGATGCGGACAGGCGCGCGCGAGGCTTACGACCAGATCAACCTGGAATTCCATTCCGCGATCTACCAGGGTGCCCACAACCACGTGATGGCCGAGACCGCTCAGGCGATCCGTACCCGCATCCAGCCGTTCCGGCGGGCCCAGTTCCGCATCACCGGCCGCCTGAAGAAGTCGTGGGACGAGCACGACCAGGTGGTGCGCGCCATCCTGCGTGGCGACGGGGCCGAGGCGCAGCGCGCCATGCTGCATCACGTGCTCGTGGTCTCGGATGCGAGCCACGAGGTAGTGGCCGGGGTGCCGTCATTGCATACAACGAGCAAATGAACGCCTATTATTTAGGCTTTGTGGGATCGATTCTCGTTCAATCCAACTCGTTGCATACAACAGATCAGCATAATAATTTGTTCTGAATCAAGTACTTGCTGCGGCGCAACAAGTTGGCATGCCCCTTGCGTAGTCATCGGCAGACAGGGGTTCATGCCAATGGAGGCGACAATGCGTGCAGCTTGTGGGGGCAGGTGGGGTGCGGCGGCGGCGATGCTGGCGGCAGGCATGGCGATGGCCGTGCCGGCCGAAGCGCAGGGTCGCAAGGATACGCTGCTGGTGCTGGTGGAAAGCGGGCCCAACAACCTGGATATCCAGGGCGTGGGCACAAGCTTTCGTTCCTATGTCGCCTCATGGAACACCCATGACCGGCTGGTATCGTTCGGCACCAAGACGCTGGCCGACGGCACGCTGTCATATGACTACACCAAGATCGTCGGCGAACTGGCCGAACGCTACGAGTTCGCGCCCGACGGCATGTCGGTGACGTTCTACCTGCGCCGCGGCACGACCTTCCATGACGGCACGCCGGTCACTGCCAAGGATGTGAAGTGGTCGTTCGACCGCGCGGTCTCGGTCGGCGGTTTCCCGACCTTCCAGATGAGCGCGGGGTCGCTGACCAAGCCCGACCAGTTCGAGGTGGTCGACGACTACACCTTCAGGGTCAAGTTCCTGCTCAAGGACAAGCTGACCCTGCCCGACATGGCCGTGCCGGTGGCGGCCGTCTACAATTCCGAACTGGCCAAGAAGCACGCGACGGCGGCCGATCCCTGGGCGCTCGACTGGCTGAAGACCAACGTCGCCGCGGGCGGCGCCTTCAAGCTGGAGAAATGGACGCCGGGGCAGGAAACCGTCTACACCCGGTTCGACGAGTGGAAGAACGGCCCGCTGCCCGCGGTCAAACGCGTGATCCTGCGCGAGGTGCCCTCGGCCGGCAATCGCCGCGCGCTGATGGAGAAGGGCGACGCCGACATCTCGATCGACCTGCCGCCGAAGGATGCGGCGGAGATCACCGCGTCGGGCAAGTACCGCATCGTCGGTGTGCCGGTCGAGAATTCGCTGCTCTATGTCGGCTTCGCGGTCAAGCAGCCGCCGTTCGACAACGTCAAGGTCCGCCAGGCCCTGGCCTATGCGATCCCCTACGAGGCGATCATGAAGACCGCCGTCTACGGCCGCGGCGTGCCGATGTTCGGCGCCCCCGCCGACGGCCCGAAGACGTCGGCCTGGCCGCAGGCCTTCCCCTATACGACCGACATCGCCAAGGCGAAGGCGCTGCTGGCCGAGGCCGGCTTCCCCAGCGGCTTCGAATCCACCGTCTCCATCGACCTGGGGGATGCGACGGTGTCCGAGCCGGCCGCCGTGCTGCTGCAGGAATCGCTGGCCCAGGCCGGGGTGAAGACGACGATCAACAAGGTGCCGGGCGCCAACTGGCGCGGCGCGCTGGCCAAGAAGGATCTGCCGATCCACATCGCGTCGTTCGGCGGCTGGCTGAACTTCCCCGACTACTGGTTCTACTGGGGCTATCACAGCCAGAACGGCACGTTCAATACGATGGGCTACCAGAACCCGGAGATGGACAAGTTCATCGATGCCGCGCGCTATGAGGACGACGCGGAAAAGTACGACGGCGCCGTCAAGGGCTTCATCAAGATGGCGATGACGGAAGTGCCGCGCGTGCCGCTCTACCAGCAGTTCATGGACGTGGGTTTCCAGAAGAACATCTCGGGCTACAAGTACTGGTTCCATCGCCAGCTCGATTTCCGCCAGCTGGTGAAGAACTGAGGGGGAGGGGTCGCCGATGCTGATCCTGATCGGACGAAGGCTCGCCGCCGCGATTCCCAGCGTGATCGGCGTGGTCGTGGTGACCTTCGTGCTGACCCGGGCCTTGCCCGGCGACCCCGCGGCCTACTTCGCCGGGCCCAATGCCGATGCCAAGGCGATAGCCGAGATTCGCACCGCGCTCGGCCTCGACCGCAGCCTGCCCGAGCAGTTCGTGCGCTATGTCGGCGACCTCCTGCGCGGCGATCTCGGCCAGTCGCTGTCGACCGGCCGGCCGGTACTGGTCGAACTGGCCAGCCGCCTGCCTGCCTCGCTCGAGCTGACCCTGCTCGGCCTCGTCATCTCGCTCGCCGTCGCCTTGCCGCTCGGCATCCTCGCCGCGACCCGGCCGAATTCCTGGATCGACCATCTCTGCCGGGTGATCGTGACGCTCGGCGTCTCGATGCCGACCTTCTTCACCGGCCTCGTCCTGGTCTACGTCTTCTATTTCCTGCTGGGTTGGTCGCCGGCGCCGCTCGGCCGGCTCGACGCCTTCTTCACCGGCCCGCCGGACCGCACCGGCCTCTATCTCGTCGACAGCCTGCTGGCCGGCGACGTCGAAACCTTCCTGGCCGCCGGCGCGCAGCTGATCCTGCCGGCCGCGACGCTTGCCATCTTCACCCTGGCGCCGCTGGCGCGCATGACACGCGCCTCGATGCTCGCCGTGCTGTCGGCCGACTTCATCCGCACGGCACGGGCCAGCGGCCTGTCGGGTGCCACCGTCGTCTTCGTCTATGCCTTCCGCAACGCCATGCTGCCGGTGGTCACCACGCTCGGCATGGTGTTCTCCTTCCTGCTCGGCGCCAACGTGCTGGTCGAGAAGGTCTTCGCCTGGCCCGGCATCGGCTCCTACGCGATCGAGGCGCTGATTGCCGCCGACTATGCGCCGATCCAGGGTTTCGTGCTGACCATGGCGCTGCTCTATGTCGTGCTGAACCTGTCGATCGACCTGCTCTACGGCGTCATCGATCCGCGGCTGGAGCCCGCGGCATGAACGAGACGCTGCGCCATATCCGTCATGTGCTGACCGAAAATCCGGTGACGCTGGTCGCCGCCGGCCTTTTCGTCTTCTTCGTGCTGGCCGCCCTGCTGGGGCCGGCGCTGACGCCGTTCGACCCCTTCGCGTCGGACGCCGCCCGCGCACTGCAGCCGCCGTCGCCGCGCCACTGGTTCGGCACCGACGCGCTGGGACGCGACATCTTCTCACGCGTACTGGTGGCGACCCGGCTGGACATGGCGATCGCCATCTCGTCGGTCATCCTGGCCTTCGCCTTCGGCACGCTGGCCGGGCTCGCCGCCGGGTTCATCGGCGGCGCCACCGACCAGGCGATCGGGCGGCTGGTCGATACCATCATGGCCTTCCCGCTGTTCGTGCTGGCCATGGGCATCGTCGCCGCGCTGGGCAACACGGTGACCAACATCGTGCTGGCTACCGCGATCATCAACTTTCCGCTCTATGTCCGGGTCGCCCGGGCCGAGACGGCGCAGCGCAAATCCGCCGGCTTCATCGAGGCGGCAAGGCTGTCGGGCGACGGCGAGGCGGCGATCCTGTTCGGCCAGCTGCTGCCCAACATCCTGCCGATCATGATGGTGCAGGCCTCGCTGACCATGGGCTACGCCATCCTCAACGCCGCGGGCCTGTCCTTCATCGGGCTGGGCGTGCGCCCGCCGACGCCGGAATGGGGGATCATGGTGGCCGAGGGGGCCGGGCTGATGATTTCCGGCGAATGGTGGGTGGCGCTGTTTCCGGGCCTGGTGCTGATGCTGGCGGTATTCTGCTTCAACCTGCTCGGCGATGCGCTGCGCGACATCGTCGATCCCCGGCGACGGAGCTGACGGTCATGAGCGAGGTCTTGCGCGTCGAGAATCTTTCGGTCGCCTTCCGCACGCGCGGCGGGCTGGTGCGGGCATTGGAAGCCGTGTCGTTCAGCATCGGGCGCGGCGAGACGGTCGCGCTGGTCGGCGAATCCGGCTCGGGCAAGTCGGTTACCGCCTATGCCGCGATGGGTATCCTGGACGAGGCGGGGCAGGTCACCGCGGGCCGCATCGTCTTCGACGGCATCGACCTGACCGAGGCGCGGCCCTCCGAGATCCAGGATCTGCGCGGGCGGGAGATGTCGATGATCTTCCAGAACCCGCGTGCGGCGCTGAACCCGATCCGCCGGGTCGGCACCCAGATAGCCGACGTGCTGCTGCGTCACGGCAATGTCCGCCGCGCCGAAGCGCCGGGCGAAGCCGTGCGGCTGCTGGCCCAGGTCGGCATCCCCGACCCAGGCCGACGGGCCAAGGCCTATCCGTTCGAGCTGTCGGGCGGCATGTGCCAGCGGGTGATGATCGCCATCGCGCTAGCCTGCCAGCCGTCGCTGCTGATCGCCGACGAACCCACCACCGGCCTCGACGTCACCACCCAGGCCGTGGCGATGGACCTGATCCGCGACCTGGCGCGCGAGCGCGAGATGGCAACGCTGCTGATCACCCACGACCTGGCGCTGGCCTCGGAATATTGCGACCGGGTGGTGGTCATGCATGCCGGCCATGTCGTCGAGAGCGGGCCGGTGGCCGAACTCCTGTCGGCGCCGCGTCACCCCTACACCGCCCGGCTGCTGGCGGCGACGCCGCGCCAGGGCATCGCCCTGGCGGACCTGACCGCGATATCGGGCGAATTGCCCGACCTGCGCCGGGCCGCACCGGGACTGTGCCGCTTCGCCGGGCGCTGCGATCGCCGCCAGGACGATTGCGGCGGCATCCTCGACCCCGTGCCGCCCGGCCCCGCCCATCAGGCTGCCTGCTGGAATCCGCTATGACCGCGCTGCTCGACGTCATCAATCTGCAGAAGATCTATCCGGTCGGCGGCATGGGCAAGGCGCGCGGCCAGCTGCATGCCGTCGACGATGTCAGCTTCGTCATCCGGCCCGGCGAGACCGTCGGCCTGGTCGGCGAATCAGGCTGCGGCAAGTCGACGCTGGTGCGTCTCCTGGCGCGGCTGCACGACCCCACCGCCGGCGCGATCCGTTTCGGCGATGTCGACCTTGCCGGCATGAAGGCGCGGGGCTTTGCCGCCCGGCCCGAACGATCGGCGATCCAGATGGTGTTTCAGGACGCCGGCGAATCGATCAACCCGCGCTATACCGCCTTCGAGGCGATCGCCGCACCGCTGCGCCGGCTGCGCGGCCTGCGCGGCCAGGCACTGCAGCGGCGGGTCGAGGGGCTGGCCGACGCGACCGGCATTCCCCGCGCCCTGCTCGGGCGCTTTCCCCATCAGTTGTCCGGCGGCCAGAAGGCGCGAGTCGGCATCGCGCGCGCCATCGCGGTCGAACCGCGGCTGCTCATTCTCGACGAACCGACCGCGGCGCTTGACGTCTCGGTACAGGTCGTGATCCTCAAGCTTCTGATGGAGCTGCGCGAGACTCTTGGGCTGTCCTATCTGTTCGTCAGCCACGACATCAATGTCGTGCGGCTGATCTGCGACCGGGTGATGGTCATGTATCTCGGCAAGATCGTCGAGCAGGGCCCGACCGGGCAGGTGCTGAGCCGGCCGGCCCATCCCTATACCCGGGCGTTGCTGTCGGCCGTGCCCGAGCTGACGCTGGAGCCGCCAGGCCCCCGGCCGCGGCTGGGCGGCGAGCCGCGCAGCCCGATCAACCCCGACCCCAGGGTCTGCCGTTTTTTCGGGCGCTGCCCCGACGGCCGACCGGCCTGCGCTGATACGATGCCGCAACTGGCATCGGTCGGCCCGGCCCACGTGGCCGCCTGCCATTTCGCATGAGGAAAGAAGAATCCATGGCATTCGATGCCTCAGCCTATCTCGACCAGGCGGCAAGCCTGGTCGGCCTGGAGATCGACGAGGCCCACCGGCCCGGCGTGGTCGAGAATCTGGAGCGTCTTGCCGCCGTCGCCCGCCTGGTGACGGACTTCCCGCTGCCGGACGATCTTGAGGCCGCACCGGTGTTCGCGGCATGAAGGCGACCACGATCGCCCGGGCCGTGCGGCGCGGCGAAGTCAGCGCCCGCAGCGTCGCCGAAACGGCGTTGCGCCGCATTGCCGATGTCAACTCGGTGGTCAATGCCGTGGTCGATACCCTGGCCGACCGCGCGCGAGCGCGTGCCGATCGCCTGGATGCCGCGATCGCGGCGGGCCAGGATGTCGGGCCGCTGGCCGGCGTGCCCTTCGCGGTCAAGAACCTGATCGACGTCGCCAGCCTGCCGACAAAGGCGGGATCGGCCATCAACCGCGAGATGGCGCCGGCGCCGCGCGACGGCGCGCTGGTGCGTCGGCTGGAGGCCGCCGGGGCAATCCTGGTCGGCACGCTGGGCATGGGTGAATATGCCTATGACTTCAGCGGCCGCAACGCCCATTACGGCGCCTGCCGCAACCCGCATGATCCCAGCCGGATGACCGGCGGCTCGTCGAGCGGGTCGGGCGCGGCGGTGGCCGCCGGCATGGTGCCGCTGGCGCTCGGCTCCGATACCAACGGCTCGATCCGCGTGCCATCGGCCCTATGCGGCTGTTTCGGGCTGAAGCCGACCTACGGGCGCTTGAGCCGCGCCGGCAGCTTCATGTTCGTCGCAAGCCTCGACCATCTCGGGCCGCTTGCCCGTTCCGCCGCCGATCTCGCACTGGCCTATGACGCGATGCAGGGGCCGGACGCTGACGATCCGGCATGCACGGCGCGGCCGCCCGAACCGGTCTCTGGCCTGCTGGCGCGCGGGGCCGAGGGCTTGCGCATCGCGGTCGCCGACGGTTATTTCGCCCGCGGCGCCGATGCCGATGCGCTGGGCGCGGTGGCCCGTGTCGCCGCGGCCTTGGGCGCCACGTCCCGCATCGAGATTCCGGAAGCGGCCCGGGCGCGGGCCGCCGCCTTCGTCATCACCGCCGCCGAGGGAGCCAATCTGCATCTCGGCCGGCTGAAGGCCCGACCCGGGGATTTCGATCCGGAAACCCGCGACCGTTTCCTCGCCAACGCGCTGGCGCCCGCCGCCTGGTATGTCCAGGCTCAGCGCTTCCGCCGCTGGTACCAGGCCGAAATGCGCAGGCTGTTCGACGCGGTCGACATCATCCTGGCGCCGGCCACGCCATGCGCCGCGCCGGCGGTCGACCAGCAGACCATGGTGATCGACGGGCAGACCGTGCCGGTGCGCGCCTCGCTGGGCATCTTCACCCAGCCGATCTCGTTCATCGGCCTGCCGGTCGCGGCCGTGCCGCTGAAATCGGCCGGCGGCCTGCCCGTCGGCGTCCAGGTCATCGCCGCGCCTTGGGCCGAGGAGAAGGCCCTGCGGGTTGCCGCCGAACTCGAAGCCCGCGGCGTCTGCGCCGCGCCCGTTGCGGAGATCGCCCATGCCTGAGATCGACATCCCCGAGGTCAAGGCCGAGGTCGAGGCGGCCTTCGCCCGCTATGAGAAGGCGCTGGTCGAGAACGACGTCGCCATGCTGGACGCCCTGTTCTGGAACGACGGGCGCACCTTGCGCTATGGCACGCACGAAAACCTCTACGGCCATGCCGCCATCGCCGCCTTTCGGGCGGGCCGATCGCCGGCCGGGCTGGCCCGCCGGATCTGGAACACCGTGATCACCACCTATGGCCGCGACTTCGCCACGGCCAATACCGAGTTTCAGCGCGACGGCAGCCCGAAGACCGGACGGCAGAGCCAGACGTGGATGCGCACGCCGGACGGCTGGCGCGTGGTGGCCGCCCATGTCAGCCTGATGGGCTGACAGAAGGCAGCTACGACCGGCCGACGACCGTTTCCCATTCGCAGGGCAGTGCCTTGCGGCCGGAAACCATGGCCTGGGCATCCGATTGCTGGACGGTGGACAGTTTCGGCCAGAGATCGGCCGCGGCCTTGCGGGCATCGGCAACGCCAAGGGCCGAAGCCTTGCTGAACCAGGCATAGGCGATCGTCTTGTTCGTGCTGGTCCCGACCAGCTTCTGGCCGATGCGGCGCGCGACGCGGGCGCCGGACACCACCTCGCCGGCATAGATCTCGCCGAGCTTGTTGGCCGCCGGACCGTAGTTCTGGCTGGCGGCGCGGCACAGCCAGGCGACGGCGCGCGGGGTATCGTAAAAACCCTCGCCTTCGTTGATCGAGCAGCAGAACGCGTCGCCGACCTTGTACTGCGCCTCGGCATTGCCGGCGCGGGCGGCATCGTAATTGGCTGATATCGTCGCCTTGTCCTTGGCGATATTGGCCCCCTCGGCGACAGCCCCGACACAGCCGGCGAGGCCGAGCAGAAGGAGGGTACCTGCGGCACGGAACATCGGATCCACCCTGACGATTTCGTTGGACGGATCGTGCTTGGGCCGATGGCCGCGCACCATCGGCCATTGTGGGTAGATCTGGGGTTAGCCCCCGCCGTGCATCATCGCCACCACCACGCCGCGGCTGGCTGCGTCGAGCTTCTTCAGGATCGCCTTGACGTGGACCTTCACCGTCGCGTCGGAGCAGCCGACCAGCCGGGCGATACCCTTGTTCGACAGGCCGGTCGCCAGATGGTCGAGCACCTCGCGCTCTCGCGGCGTCAATGTCGCCAGCCGCGTGGCCAGCGGCAGATCGGCCGGCGGGCGGTCCGCTTCCTCGACCTGGGGCGGCATGGCGAAAAGAGCGGCGGGGAAATAGCGCTGTCCGGCCAGCACCTGGCGCAGGGCGGCGACCACGACCGGCTCGCTGACATTCTTGGGGATCAGCCCGGCGGCCCCGGCCGCGGCGAGGTCGGCGGGAAAGCTGGCGGCGTGGTGGGCCGAGACCACCACCACCGGGGCCGTCGGCACGAGGTCGACCACCCGGCGCACGCTGTCGACGCCTTCCATGCCGGGCATGCGGAAATCCAGCAGCACGAGCGACAGGTCGGGATGGATCGAGATCAGTTCGCAGACTTCCCACAGTGAGCGGGCGACCAGCGTGTCGACGGCGGGGGCGAGCAGGGCGACCTGACCGCGCAGCCCCGCGACGACCAGGGGGTGGTCGTCGGCAATCAGGACCTTCATGCCGCTTCCACCCGCAGGCGCCGGGCGAGGTGGCGGAGCAGGCTGGCGAGGTTGCCGGGCTGGAACGGCCGGCGCAGGGCGGGCAGGCCGGGCGGCCACCACGACCGGCTCGCTGACATTCTTGGGCATCCCCCCGGCGGCCCCGGCCGCGGCGAGGGCGGCGGGAAAGCTGGCGGCGTGGTGGGCCGAGACCACCACCACCGGGGCCGTCGGCACGAGGTCGACCACCCGGCGCACGCTGTCGACGCCTTCCATGC
>JAEYTW010000368.1 GCA_023433835.1 Pseudomonadota bacterium
CATCCTACCCTCCCCGGCTCAGCGCCAGCGGCCGGGCGCCCAGGCCCAGCCGCCGCGCCCGGGCTGCCACTGGCCCGGCGCCCAATAGCCGCGCGGCCGCATTTCCCAATAGCCGCCGACCCAGACATAGCGGCGGCCGGTCCATTCCCAATGGCCGTCGATCCAGACGGCATGGGGGCCGGGCCGGTACGGCCTGGTCTCGACGACCATCGGCGGCGGCGGCTGCGGTACGATGATCACCTCGGGCGGCCGCGCCAGGGCGGGGCCGGCAACGGTCAGCGCCAGCACGGCGCCGAGCGCGAAAAACGAGCGGAAACGGGTCCTGGCCATGACGGCACCTGTTGACAGGGGAACGCTGCTCCCTGCCATTGGGCGCGCCCGCAATGGCCGAATTAGGTCCCGATTGCGGCGGAACCGCCGCGAAGCCGGGGCATGCAATACTGGCTTACAAGATTCGTATCAGTAGGTGTCCAAGGAGAATCCGATGCGCCAGGCCCTGCATCAGCTGACCGTGCCGACCCGCGGCCGGGGGCTCGTCGAGATCACCCGTGCCGTGGCCGACTGGACCGCCGGCCAGGGCATCACGACCGGTCTGCTGACGGTGTTCTGCCGGCATACCTCGGCCTCGCTGCTGATCCAGGAAAATGCCGACCCGAACGTGCTGCGCGACCTGATCGCCTATTTCGACCGGATCGCGCCGGAGGACCCGAACGCCTACATCCACGACGACGAGGGTCCCGACGACATGCCGGCGCATCTGCGCACGGCGCTGACTCAGGTGCAACTCTCGATCCCGGTGTCGGGCGGCCGCCCGGTGCTCGGCACCTGGCAGGGCATCTATCTGTTCGAGCATCGCCGCGCGCCCCATCGGCGCGAGGTCGTGCTGCATCTGCTGGGCGACTAGCGACGCTCCAGCGTTGCGACGATGCCGGCGGCGATCAGCACGATGCCGACGGCGTGGTACCCCGCCAGCCGCTCGCCCAGCAGCAGCGCGGCCATGATCACCGCGACCGCGGGAATGGCATAGAGCGCGATGCCCGCCCGCGCCGGCCCGATCGCCTTGACGCCGATGTTCCAGCACAGCGTGCCGAGCAGGGTCGGGCCCAGCGCGATGAACAGGATCGCGGCCGCGTAGGGCTGCCAGTCCGGCACGGTGATCAGCCAATGGCCGGTGGCGAGGCCGGAGACGACGAAGACCGGCGCCAGCAGCAGTGCGCCGGCCAGGCCCGACAGGGTCAGCACGCTGATCTGGCTGATGCCGGCCGGCACGCGGCGCAGCAGCAGGGTGTAGCAGGCCCAGACGGCCGCGGCGCCGATCCCGATCACCATGCCGAGATCGAATCCCTGGCCGAAGAAACCGGCGACGTCGCCGCGGCAGGCGATGATCAGTACGCCCGGCAGGCCGATGGCGAGGCCAAGCAATTGCCGCCGCGTCGGCCGGCCGGCGCCGAAGACGGGGCTGAGCAGGATGATGGCGAACGGCACGACGGCGTTGACCAGGCTCGCCGTCGTCGCCGAGGACAGATAGGCCGCCCCGAAGATGCCGAGCGAGAACAGCGCGACGCCGGTGAGGCCGAGCAGGACCAGGAGACCCGGCACCCGGCGGATCACCGGCCACTCGCGCCGCAGCCGGGGCAAGGCGATCGGCAGCAGCACGAGGACGCACAGGCTCCAGCGCAGGAAGGCCAGGGTGGGCAGCGGCACGCCGTCGTGCACGGCCCGCGACGTCACCGCATTGGCGGCCCAGAGCAGCACGGCGACGACGAGCGAGAGATAACCGACGCCGGCGCCGGTGGAACGCGATGAGATCATGACGGCCACGATATAGAGCGATCCCTGCCCGATGCCAGAACGGAAAAGACGTAGCGGCGCGCCCGACCTCGGTCTACAATTGACTAACCAGTTAGTAAATTAATTGGAGCCGCGACATGGGCCAGCCGGACATCACCCTCTACAATTATCCCCTGTCGCCTTGCGGCGAGAAGGTGCGCTTCGCCCTGATGGAAAAGGGCCTTGCCTTCCGCTTCGTCGACGTCGACCTGACGCGCAAGGCCAACCTCGCGGCCGACTATCTGCGCCTCAATCCGAAAGGCTACGTGCCGACGCTGGTGGTGGGCGGCGACGTGCTGAACGAATCGACCGTCATCAACGAATATCTCGACGAGGTCTTCCCCGACGCGCCGCTGAAGCCCGCGGCGCCGAAGGCGCGGGCGGAGATGCGGCTGTGGACCAAGCTGGTCGACGAGACCGTGCATCCGGCCTGGCCGGCCATCGCCTGGCCGATCCTGGTGCGGCCGAGCTGGCTGGAACAACCGGCCGACGCGGTCGAACTGATGCTTGAAAAACTGCTCGATCCCGCCCGGCGCGATCGCCAGCGGCGGATGCTGCGCGAGGGTGTCGCCTCGCCCGACAGCCGCGCCGCCCTGGCGATGGTCGAAGGGGTGTGCGACCGCATGGCCGAGGCGCTGGCCGACCGGCCCTGGCTGACCGGCGCCGACTACACCCTCGCCGACCTGGCGCTGCTGCCCTATTTCTTCGCGCTCGACGCCTTCGGCATGCGTGCGGTGTTCGACCGCCGGCAGGCCAAGGTCGGCGACTGGTACGACCGCGCCGCAGCCCGCCCGGCCTACCGACCCGGCCTGCGCGCGCATTTCCCGGCCGAGCGGCTGGCGACCGTCGCCCGGCTCGGCGCCGAGGCCTGGAAGATCATCGAGGCCGGCTGACGCCGGCCTCGCCCGTCCTCAGGCGTGCTGCCCGGCCTCGGCCCGCTGCGAGACGTGCCAGGGCAGCATCCAGCGCTCGGCCAGTTCGACCAGGAAGAACAGCACCGTGCCCATCACGCCGAGCAGCAGGATGGCGGCAAAGGCCCGGGTGGTGTCGAAGGTCGACTGGGCCTGCAGGATGACGCTGCCCAGCCCGACCTCGCCGGCGACGAATTCGCCGACGATGGCGCCGACCAGCGCGAAGGAGATCGCGACCTTCATCCCGGAGAAGATGTAGGGCAGCGCGTTCGGCAGACGGATCTTGACCAGCACCGCCCAGGGCCGGGCGCGCGAGACGCGCGCCAGGTTCAAGGCTTCCGGATCGACCGAGCGCAGGCCGAGCACCGCGTCGATGACGATCGAGAAGATCGCGATCATCACCGCGATCGCCACCTTCGGCTCGATCCCGGTACCGAGCCAGATGACGAACAGCGGCGCCAGCGCCACCTTCGGGATCGAGTTCAATACCACCAAAAACGTGTAGAGCGTGCGGTCGAGAAAGCGCGAATGCACGATCATCACCGCCAGCGCCAGGCCCAGCGCCACCGCCAGCGCGAAGCCGAGCGCGGTGGTGCCGAGCGTATAGCCGGTCTGCTGCAGGAAATAGCCGGGCTCACGCCATAGATCGACGACGATGGCGCTGGGCGCCGGCAGGATGAACTTGCGCACTTCCAGGAGGCGCACCGCGGCCTCCCACAGGGCGATCGAGGCGATCAGCACCAGGACGACCGACCGCGCCCGCTCGGACCGCTGCCACAGCGTGTTCATGATCATTCCTCCTTCAGCACGCCGAGTTCGGCGAAGCGGTGACGGATGCGGGCGGTATAGCGGCCGAATTCCGGCGTCTCGCGGATGCGCAGCGGCCGCGGCCGCGGCAGGTCGATGTCGATGACCTCGACGATGCGGCCGGGATTGCGCGACAGCATGACGACGCGGTCGGACAGGAACACGGCCTCGGTGATCGAGTGGGTGATGAACAGGACGGTCTTGCGCGTATCCTGCCACAGTCGCGCCAGCTCGACGTTCAGGTCGTCGCGCGTCATCGCGTCCAGCGCGCCGAACGGCTCGTCCATGAGCAGCAGCTCGGGGTCGACCAGCAGCGCCCGGCAGATCGCCGCGCGCTGGCGCATGCCGCCGGAAAGCTCCCAGGGGTGGCGGTTCTCGAAGCCGTCCAGGCCGAAGCGGGCGAGCAAGGCGCGCGCCCGCTCGCGCAACGCTTTCAGATCGCGCCCCTGGAATTCGGCGGTCAGCATCACGTTGTCGAGGATCGTGCGCCAGTCGAGCAGGATGTCGCGCTGGAACACGACGCCCAGGCCCTCGGGCGGGCCGTTCATCGGCCGGCCGAGGATGTCGATGCGGCCGGCGGTGGCGCGCTCCAGGCCGGCGATGCATTTCAACAGCGTGCTCTTGCCGCAGCCGGACGGGCCCAGCAGGCTGAGGAATTCGCCCTGGCGCAGGTCGAGGTCGATGCCGTCGAGCGCGGTGAAGGCAC
>JAEYTW010000446.1 GCA_023433835.1 Pseudomonadota bacterium
TTGGGCGTATCGGTTCGCCCCCGCGCGCCGCCGAAGGCCGAGCCGCGCCAGACGCGGCCGGTGACCAGCTGGAACGGCCGGGTCGAGATCTCCTGGCCGGCGGCGGCCACGCCGATGATGGTCGAGACGCCCCAGCCCTTGTGGCAGCATTCCAGCGCCTGGCGCATCAGCGTCGGATGGCCCACGCATTCGAACGAATAATCGGCGCCGCCCTTGGTCAGTTCGACCAGATGGCCGACCAGGTCGCCCGACACGGTCGCCGGGTTGACGAAATGGGTCATGCCGAACTTGCGGGCCATCGCCTCGCGCGCCGGGTTGATGTCGACGCCAACGATCATGTCGGCGCCGGCCAGCTTGGCGCCCTGGATGACGTTGAGGCCGATGCCGCCCAGGCCGAAGACGACGACATTGGCGCCCGGCTCGACCTTGGCGGTGAAGATGACAGCGCCGATGCCGGTGGTGACGCCGCAGCCGATGTAGCAGACCTTGTCGAACGGCGCGTCGGGCCGGATCTTGGCCAGCGCGATCTCAGGGGCGACCGTATAGTTGGCGAAGGTCGAGGTGCCCATGTAGTGCAGGATCGGCTTGCCGTTCAGCGAGAAGCGGCTCGACCCGTCCGGCATCAGACCGCGCCCCTGCGTCAGGCGGATCTTCTGGCACAGATTGGTCTTGCGGCTGAGGCAATACTCGCACTCGCGGCATTCCGGCGTGTAGAGGGGGATCACGTGGTCGCCCGGCTTCAGCGAGGTTACGCCCGGCCCGACCTCGACCACCACGCCGGCGCCTTCATGGCCGAGAATCGCCGGAAACAGCCCTTCCGGATCGGCGCCCGACAGCGTGTACTTGTCGGTATGGCAGATGCCGGTCGCCTTGATCTCGACCAGCACCTCGCCCGCGCGCGGGCCTTCCAGCTGCACCGTCTCGATCTGCAGCGGCTTGCCCGCCTCGAACGCCACTGCCGCACGAACGTCCATGCCGAAGCCCTCCAATTCCTGGGATCTCAGATCGTCGTCGTTACCACCCCGCGATGCCCTCAGACAATCACGAATGCGACCCGATCCGTTACGAAACCTGCTAGCCTGCCCTTCGACCGCCCGTCCCGTTTCGCACCGGAAACAACCCCGATGATTCTCCGCCGTTTGAGGCTGCTCGTCCTGCTGATGCCCCTCGCCGGCATCGGCCCGGCCCGGGCGGACGCCAACGACCAGCTGCTGCTGGACCTCAACGCCGCATCGCTGCAGGCCTACGGTGCCGGGCGCGGTGCCATCCAGCAGCGGGCGGATCCCGTCATCATCGTCGGCCAGGACCTGACCTTCCGGTGGAACGGGCAGACCACCCGAGCGCCCTACACGCCGCGCAGCTACACCGTCGTCAAGTCACTGTCGCATCTGTTCCTCGGCACGGTCACCCTGCTGCAGGCCCATGCCGACGACCCCGGCGGATCGCAAGACTCGTGGCGGCCGCATCTGGCCGCCATGCGCGACCGGGCCCGGGCGCTGGAGCCCCATCTGGCGCAGCTGGGCCTCGGCGCCGATGCGCTGGCCCGCCACCGCTATCTGTCCGACCATCTGCTGGCCTTCATCGACCGCGCCCTGGCCGAGGGCCTCTATGCCCGGTCGGACCTGACCGCCATGGCCCGATCGCTGACCCCGCTGCTGCTGGCCAGCGTCAACGACGCGGCCAAGGCCCAGATCGACATGCTGCACCAGGCCGTGCAGGGCTGGCGGGCGCAACTGCCGCCCGCGGCCTGGGACAAGGTCATCGTCGTGATCCAGGGCCCGCATCAGCCGCGGGCGATGAACCTGCAGGCCAGCTACTTCCGCTATGCGCTGGGCGACGACGACAGGGTGATCTACGCCGAGAACATCTTCGACGAGAAAGGCGCGCTGGCCCTGCTCGGCACCGTGCTGACAGACCGGGAACTTGCCGCCGTCACCTTCGGCGACCCGCTGCGGATGGAACGCGACCTGTTGGGCGATGCGGCCGATGCCTACCTGAAACAGGTCTTCGGCAAGCTCGGCCGCGCCCGTCCCTAACCCATTGCCGCCTTGAGCCGGTCCGGCGTCAGCGGCACCGTGCGCAGCCGCACGCCGACCGCATCATGGATCGCGTTGGCCAGCGCCGCGCCGACCGGGGCGGCGGCGGCCTCGCCGGCGCCGAGCGGCGGGTCGTTCGGGCGCTCGACCAGGTCGATCAGGATTTTGGGCACGTCGGGGAAGGTCAGGATCGGATAGCTCGACCAGTCCAGGCTGGTCACCTGGGCGCGGTCGAAGGTGACTTCCTCGAACAAGGCGCGGCTCAGCGTCTGCAGGATATTGCCTTCGACCTGGGCGCGCACCGCATCGGGGTTGATCATCAGGCCGCAATCATGGGCACAGGCGATGCGCTGCACCTTGACCGCGCCGCTGGCCCGGTCGACCGCCACCTCCATGCCGATCGCCACATAGGTTTCGTTGAACTTGTAATGGACATAGGCCATGCCGCGCCCCACCCCGCCGGGGCCGGGCGAGGGCCGCGCCTGCCAGTCCATCAGTTTCGCCGCCCGCTTCAGCACCTCGATGCCGCGCGGGTCGCTCAAGGTGGCCAGGCGGAATTCGACGGCGTCGCGTTTGGCCGTCGCCGCCAGTTCGTCGACGAAACTCTCCACCGCGAAGCTATTGGCGATCTTGCCCGGCGCGCGGATGTTGGACGGGCGCAGCGGTGAATCCTGCAGCCAGTGCACCAGCACCTCGACATGGGGGCAGGCATAGGGCGGCGAGGCATTCTGGTTGATCAGTCCGGTCGACAGGCCCGGGGTCTGGCTGATCCCCGCCGCCTGCGGCCCGATCAGCGGCACGTTCGGCAGGTTGGCGGTGGCCTTGGGCAGCCACATCTCGGTCTTCCAGGCGCCGATATTGCCCTGATCGTCGAGGCTGGCGGTCAAGGACAGCAACTGGGGCGGGCCCTTGGGGTCCCAGCCATGCTCGTCCTGGCGCATCCATTGCACCCGCACCGGCCGTCCGACGGCGCGCGAGATCAGCGCGGCATCGGCCGCGGCATCGTCATGGCCGTTCATGCCATAGCAGCCGGCCCCGTCGAGATAGACCAGCCGCACCGCGTCTTGCGGCAGGCCCAGCATGCGGGCGTAGGTATCGCGGAAGCGGTGGGTCGCCTGCGAGGCCGTCCAGATCGTCGCCTTGTCGGGCCGCACGTCGGCCACCGCGCAGGACGGGCCCATCGACCCGTGGGTCTGCATCGGCCAATAGAAGGTGCCGGTCAGCACCTTGCCCGCGGCCAGCACCGGGCCGGGATCGCCCTTCTTCACCACCGTCTCGTCGCCGGCGAACGGCCCGGCGCGCATCGCGTCGGCGACCTTCTCGTGGCCGGTGAGGGTCTGGCTGTCGGACCATGACGCCTTCAGCGTGCCCAGCGCCTTGACGACGGTCCATTCATCCTCGGCCACCACGGCCAGGAAATCCTTGATGCGCACGATACGGGCGCCGCCGGCTGTGCTTTCGTCGACCGACAGCAGGCTGGCGCCGATCGCCGGCGGGCGAACGACGCGGGCATGCAGCATGCCGTTCAGCGCGAAGTCGTGGACATAGGGGTGACGGCCGGTAACCTTGGCCGGCACGTCGGGCCGCGGCAGCGACTTGCCGACCAGCCGGTAGTCGGCGACCGGCTTCAGCGGCGCCTTCGGATCGATCTTAAGCCCGAAGCGGCGATCGCCGACCAGCGCGCCGAAACCGATACCCGGCCCGCCCGCCTTGGGCCGCACCTCGCCATCGACCGCCTCCAGCTCGGCCGCCGGACGGCCCAGCTTCTCGGCGGCCATGCCGATCAGCGCGGCGCGCGCGGTGGCCGCCGCCTGGCGGATCTCGACGCCGCCGCGGGCGATGCCGGTCGACCCCGCCGTCGGACCCTGGTTGGGGGTCAGCGCCGTGTCGCCCTCGATCAGCCGGATGCGGTCGGGCGGCATTGCCAGTTCCTCGGCCGCCATCTGGCGGTTGGCGATGCGCACGCCGGTGCCGAGATCGACCTTGCCGGAATAGAGCGTCGCGCTGCCGTCGGCATGGATCGCCAGGAAACTGTCGAGGTCGGTCAAAGCGAGCGGCTTGCCCAGCGCCTTGTCGCCGTCGACCAGCACCTGCGCGGCCGCCGGTGCGGACAGGGCGACGACCAGCGCGCCGCCGGCCTGCAGCAATGAACGGCGCGAGATCATGGCGCGGTCCTCCCGGCGGCACGGGATACGGCCTGCAGGATACGCTGATGCGTGCCGCAGCGACAGAGATTGCCGGCCAGCGCTTGCCTGATCTGGCCGAGATCGGGCGACGGCGTGCGGTCGAGCAGCGCGACCGAGGTCATCACCATGCCATTGATGCAATAGCCGCATTGCGCCGCCTGCTCGGCGATGAAGGCGGCCTGGACCGGATGCGGCTTGTCCGGGGTGCCCAGGCCTTCCAGCGTCGTGACCTTGGCGCCGGTCACCGCCGCCATCGGCGTCGCGCAGGACCGCACCGCCTGGCCGTCGACGATGACGGTACAGGCGCCGCATTGGCCGAGGCCGCAACCGAACTTGGTCGCCGTCAGCCTGAGATTGTTGCGCAGCGCGTAGAGCAGCGGCATGTCCGCCTCGCTCTCGACCGTCCGCATCGTGCCGTTGACCGAGAAACTGTAGGCCGTCATCGCTCGCCCTCCCAGGCTGGCTTAGCCGAATGAAAATGCCTCGCGCGCCGCGCTCCGCACCCGCCGCCCATCACCGGCCCGCGGCGTCACCATCGGGGCGCAGGCGAGCCGGTTGTCTTTCGCGGGAATGGACGACACGGCAGGCTGGAGCATGACCGATCCTCCGAAAGGCGAGGGTTGCGCCATTATCCCGATCCCGGCCTGCCGGGCAAGCCGGCCCGGCTTCACATGGGCGTCAGAGGATGCCCGGCCGGCAACGTCTCCAGCCCGACGTCGGCGACGATCGGCCCGGGTTCCGGATAATGCCGGATTTCAGGGATCGCTATGTCAGCCTTGCCGCCCCTCCCGCATGGCAACCGCCTGATTTCACTGCGGAAATGTTTCATTCATGACAGGATTCAATGCTTAGGTCCCACCCCTGCGCCTGCTAGGGTTCCGCCAGTTCGTGCAGGGGACAATAGTATGGGCCGCGTCGGCAAAACGAAGTCGTTCACCACGGCGTTGCATCCGGGGCCCCTGCTGTCGCGGCGCGACCTGATGGCCCTCGGCGCCGGGGCCGGCCTGGCGACGTTGCTGCCGACGGGTACGCGCGCCCAACCGGTGAACGACCGAATAGAGGCGATGCTGCTGGCGATGGCCGAAGGGCAAGGCTTCGATCTGCCGGTCCGCCGCTCGAACGGCGGCATGCTCGATACGCGGCTGGATATCGGCTACGCTACCCACAGCTATCCGCGACGCGCCGACGGGCGGCCGGGCCGGACGATCTACACCCGCAGCTACGAAGGCCAGACCACCGGCCCGACGCTCGATATCAACGCCGGCGAATGGCTCAGGGTGACGTCGACCAACAGCCTGCCCGCCGACCGGGTGTTCGCCGGCCACAACTATCCCAACCGGTTCAATACCTATAACCTGCATACTCACGGGCTGCATGTCTCGCCGACCGGCAACAGTGACAATGTCGTCGATGTCGAAGTCGCGCCAGGCGAAACCTTCGTCAACGAAATCTACGTGCCGGTTGGCCATCCGCCGGGTCTGTACTGGTATCACCCGCATCGCCACGGCGCGACCGCAATCCAGGTGTCGAGCGGCCTGGCCGGCGCGCTGGTCATCCGCGGTGCAACCGACGCCCTGCCCGCCGTCGCCGCGGCGCGCGAGCGGATCATGGTGCTGCAGTCGATCGTCACCGACGAAAGCGGCCGGCTGGAAGACTTCCAGCTGCTCTTCTCGGCCGATGAATCGGTGGTGACGATCAACGGCATCCAGCATCCGGTGATCACGATGCGACCGGGCGAGGTGCAGAACTGGCGGGTGGTGAATGCCTGCAACTATCGCGTCGTCCCGCTCTATCTCGAAGGCCACGGCCTGACGCAATACGATTTCGACGGCAATCCGCTGCCTGCGTTCCGACGAACCAGCGGCATCAAGCTGGCCCCGGGCAACCGCGCCTCGTTCCTGGTGCGGGCGGGCACCCCCGGCCTCTACTTCCTGAAGGCGGCGGCCACCAGCGGACCGGGCACGACGGTAGCCTACGGCGAGACGACGCTGGCGGTGGTGCTGGTGGCCGGTGCCCCGGTTTCCATGGAACTGCCCGCCGGCGCGCTGCCGCTGCCGGCCTCGCTCGCCCCGATCGCGGACGGCGAGATCACCGGCCGCCGCTCACTGGTGATGAACGAATATGCCGGCGGCTATCCCGATGCCTATCTCGGCGTCGGGCTGATGTTCGACAACAGGCGGTTCGATGCCGATCGGATCGACCACCATGTCCGGCTCGGCGCGGTCGAGGAATGGACGGTTTCGGTCGCGCCGGTCAGCCCCGGCGAGACGACCGCCCATCCGTTCCACATCCACACCAACCCGATCTACGTCACCCGGGTCAATGGCCAGCCGCTGGCGACACCCTACTGGTGCGACACCGCGCTGGTCGAAGGGCTGGGCTCGATCACCTTCCGCACGCGCTTCACCGACTTCACCGGCCGGATGGTGCTGCATTGCCATATCCTGTCGCACGAGGATCTCGGCATGATGCAACTGATCGAGATCAGCGCTTGACTTCGAGCAGGAAACCGAGCACCGCGTCGTTGAAGGCCTGCGGTGCCTCGATGTTGCTGAGGTGGCCGGCACCGGGCAGGATCGTCAGCGCCGAACCGGCCAGGTCGCGATGCATCGCCTCGGACAGATGCGGCGGGGTCAGGCGGTCTTCCGCGCCGACCACGAAATGCGTCGGCATGGTGATGCCGGTCAGGTCGCCGACCAGGTCCTGGTTGACGGTGGCCTCCAGCGACTTCAGGTAGGAGTCCTTGTGCAACGCGCCGATGCTGTCGACCAGCCGGGCCAGCACGGCCGGCGGGGCCGCTTCGCTCATCAGCGAGCGGGCGACGCGGTCGGCGATGTCGCGCGGCTCCTTGCCGGCCAGCAGCGGATCGCGGCGGCTGGCCACGAACTCGGCCCGCTTCTCGGCCGAGAGCGTCGAGAAACCACGATCGGTATCGGCCAGCGTCAGCGTGGCGACGCGCTGGGGGTAGAGCAGCGCGAAGCGCATCGAGATGCGCCCGCCCATCGACAGGCCGACGAGATGCGCCTTCCCGGCCCCGAAATGGTCCAGCACGCGGGCGAGGTCGTGGGCGAAGTCGTCGAAGGCGAGCGGGCCGTCATAATCGTCGCTGTCGCCATAGCCGCGGGCATCCCACGCCACCGCCTTGAAATGGCGGGCAAACACCGGCAACTGGTCGCTCCAGTTGGTGCGGTTGCCGCCGATGCCGTGCAGGAACACGACCAGCTCGCCCGCGCCCTGAACGTCGACCGCCAGCCGCGGCGCCGGCCCGATATGCGTAACCATGGGATGCTCCTCTACAGGCCGAGATAGGCTTCGCGCACGCGTTCGTCGGCGGCAAGCGTCGGCCCGGACCCCGACAGCACGACATCGCCGTTCTCCACGACATGGCCGTGATCGGCGACGGCCAGCGTCTGGCGCACGTCCTGCTCGGCGATCAGCACGGTCAGGCCGCGGGCGCGCAGCGCGCGGACGATCGCGAAGATCTCGTTGGCCATCACCGGGGCGAGGCCCAGCGTGGGTTCGTCCAGCAGGATCATGGTCGGATCGGCCATCAGCCCGCGGCCGATCGCCAGCATCTGCTGCTCGCCGCCCGACATCGTGCCGGCACGCTGGTCGCGCCGTTCGCGCAGGCGGGGGAACATGTCGTAGATCTCGTCGCGCCGCGCCCGGGCCCCGCTGCGGGCGCGCCTGGCGATGGCGCCCAGCCGCAGGTTTTCGTCGACCGTCATGGTCGGGAATACCAGCCGCCCTTCCGGCACCAGCACCAGGCCGGCATCGACGCGGGCGTGGGCCGGCCAGGCGGTGATGTCCTGCCCGGCAAAGCGCAGGCGCCCGCCCTGCGCGCCGATGGCCCCGGCAATGGTGCGCATCACCGTGGTCTTGCCGGCGCCATTGCCGCCGATCAGCGCGGTGACGGCACCGGCCGCGACCGACAGCGACAGCGCGCGCAGGATCCGCACCTGGCCATAGCCGGCGGCGAGGTTGTCGAGGGTCAGCAAGGCTTCGGTCATGCGCCCTCGCCGTAATAGACGCGCAGCACCGTGGCATCGCGCGCGATCTCGGCAGGCGTGCCGGTGGCGATCAGCTCGCCATGGTGCAGCACCAGGATGCGGTCGGACAGTTGCATCAGCGCCTTCATCACATGCTCGATGACCAGGAGGGTCAGGTGATGGCGCCGGCGCACCGCGTCGAGCATCCCCAGCATCTCGGTGACCTCGGGCGGCGTCAGCCCGGCCATCACCTCGTCGAGCAGCAGGAAACGCGCGCCGGTGGCGATGGCGCGCGCCACCTCCAGCCGCTTCTGGCCCGACAGCGTCAGGGTTTCGGCGAGGTCGCCGGCACGGTCGGCCAGGCCCACCGCGGCGAGGGCCGCGGCCCCTTGCGCCTCGGCGTCGCGCTGGCTCGGCCGGTCCGGATTGCCGTACAGCGCGGCGACGGCGACGTTGTCCTGCACCGACAGCCCGCCGAACGGCTTGACGATCTGGAAGGTGCGCGCGATGCCCAAGCGGCAGATGCGGTCGGGCGACAACCCGACCAATGAACGGTCGCCCAACCGGATATCGCCCTCGGTCGGCCGGCCATGGCCGGCGATCAGGCTGAACAGCGTGGTCTTGCCCGCGCCGTTGGCGCCCATGATGCCGACGGTCTCGCCCTCGGCCACCGTGAACGTCACGCCGGTCAGGGCGCGCAGGCCGCCGAAGGATTTCGAGACGCCCTGGACGGACAGCGCGGTCATGCGGCCTTCCCCGGCTTGGCCGCGAAGATGCCGGCCAATCCGCGCGGAATGAACAGGACGAACAGGATCAGCAGCACGCCCAGCACCACCATGTAGACCTGCGGCAGCCGCGCCCACAGCACTTCCGACAGGATGGTGAAGAAGGCGGCGCCGAGCAGCGGCCCGCGCGCATCGTCCGAGCCGCCGACGACGGCCATGGTGACGATGGTGAACGACACCGTGGGATCGAAGGCCTGCATCGGCTCGAAATAGGTCGTGCGCATCGCCGCCAGCCCGCCGACGATGCCGGGGATGACGGCCGACAGCGCGAAGGCGATCAGCTTCAGCCGCACCACCGGCACGCCGACCGTCTCGGCCGCTTCCTCGTTCTCGCGCAGCGCCAGCAGGCCGCGGCCCAGCCGTGACTGGCGGACGACGATCGCGCCGGCGGTGGCGACGGCCGCCAGCGCGAAGGCGATCGCGTAGAGGATGTCGAGGTCGGGCGCGCCGAACATCAGCCGGCTGAACGAGCCGAGCTCGGATTCCAGAATGATGACGAGGTACTTGACCAGCTCGGCCAGGCCAAACGTCAGGATGACAAAGTATGGCCCGCGCACCCGCAGCACCGGACCGCCGACCAGCAGCGCGAACAGGCCGGCGACCAGGCCCGCCAGGACGAGGCCGACCGGCATCGGCAGCGCGCCCCAGGACAGCGCCACGACATAGGCGCCGAGACCGTAGAACACCGCGTGGCCGAGCGAGACGTAGCCGGTCATCGCCGACAGTACCGTCCAGCTCTGCACCAGCGCGATCGAGCAGCACAGGGCGAAACCGACGCCCAACAGGTAGCTGGAGCCCGCGAACGGCAGGATCAGGCCGACGACCGCAAACAGGATGGGCAGGGCAAGGCCGCGGATCATCGGGCGGCACTCCCGCGACCGAGCAGGCCTTGCGGCCGGACCAGGAGGATGGCGATGAACACGCCGTAGATCAGCACCGAGCGGTAGGCGGCCGAGGTCAGCGCGACGCCGTAGACCTCGAGCACGCCCAGCAGCAGGCCGGCGACGAGGCCGGCGCTGATATTGCCGAGGCCGCCCAGGATGATCACGACGAAGGCCGAGATGGTGAAGGGGAAGCCCATGAAGGGCGAGATCTGCTCGGTGGTCGAGACCAGTACGCCGGCGACGGCGGCGATGGCGAACCCCAGGCAGATCGCCGCGATCTGCACCCGGTCGATATTGACGCCGACGATCAGGGCGGCATCCCGCCGCTCGATCAGCGCCTTGATCGCCAGGCCGAAGACGTGGAAACGCAACAGCAGGTAGACGGCGGCGCAGATCGTGACGGCGACGACGAGCACGAAGATGCGGTTGCCGGTCAGCGCGACGTCGCCGAAGCGGTAGACCTGGTCCATGAACTGGTAGCCGCGCGCCGACGCGGTGAAGGCCAGCGAGGCCAGATTCTGCAGGATCACCGAGATGCCGAAGAACAGCAGCAGCGAGTTGCCCTCCAGCCGCCGCATCAGCTGCGGCGAGGCCAGCAGCCGGCGGAACAGCCCGAGATAGGTCAGCCAGCCGAGCAGCGCGCCGGCCGCCGCGGCGAGCGCCAGGCCGACCACCGGCGACAGGCCGAACAGGGTCAGACCCCAGAAGGCGACATAGCCGCCGATCATCACCAGGTCGCCATGCGCCACGTTCAGGAGGCGCATGGTGCCATAGACCAGGTTGAGGCCGAGGGCGATGAGGGCGTAGAGCGCGCCGGTGATCAGGGCGGCGAACAGCAATTGTCCCGACAGCAGCACGTCCACGTTTCTCTACCTCCCTCGGGCCTCGAGACGGCTACCAGCTGGTCTTCGGGCGATAGGGCGCGGTCGCGATCGAGGCCGGCCAGACCAGCTCGATCTTGTCGCCCTGGATCTGCAGGAAGGCGGTCGGCGTGGTGACGTTCTCGACGCCCTTGAACTGCACCGGCCCGTTGATGGTGTCGAAGGTGGTGGTCGAGATCACCTCACGCAGCTTTTCCTTGTCGAGGCCGGCCTTGGCCACCGCCTGCTGCAGGATCTCGCAGGAGATATAGGCCAGCGCGCTGTCGAGATGATCGGGGATCTCGTTGAACTTCTTGACGTAGGCGTCATAGAACGGCTTGGCCTTGGTCCAGTCGGCGCGGTAGGGCGACCAGTGGCCGACGGTGACGATGTTGTTGGCCGCGGGGCCCACCACTTTCTGGTAGAAATCCATCGTCGGGCCGACCAGCACGAAGTCGAACGGCGAGTCGATGCCGATCTCCTTGGCCTGCTTGGCGAACAGGACCGAGTCCGACGGATAGGACAAGGCGATCGTGGCGTCGGGCTTGGCCTTCTTGACCGCGGTCAGCATCGCGGTCATGTCCTTGGTGGTCGGCGGATATTCCTCGTTGACCTTGACCTCGATACCTTCCTTCTTCAGGGCCGGCAACAGGAAGGTCTTGATCTCCTTGGAGAATGGCAGAACGCTCGACAGGATCGCGACAGAGGTGACCTTGTTGGCCTTCATCATCGCCACCAGTTCCGGCGCGATCTTGTCGGGAATGGCCGAGGTCGGGAACCAGATATAACCCGGCTTGATCTCGCGCAGCTGGGCCGAGGCCGCCGAGTTGCCGACCATCGGGAACTTGTACTTCTCCAGCACCGGGGCCAGCGCGAAATGATGCGGCGTGCCCCAGGGCGCCAGGACCAGGTCGACCTTGTCGTCGGTGATCAGCTTCTCGTAGATGCGGACGGCTTGGCCGGGGTTCGACTGGTCGTCGTACTGCACGAACTCGACCGGCCGCTTGGTACCGGCGACGTCGAGACCGCCCGACGCATTCACCTGCTCGCGCCACAGTTCGTAGGCATTGAGCTGCGAGGGCGCCGCATCGGCGAACAGGCCGGTCTTGGCGATCGAGAAACCGATCCGCACGGGATCGGCGGCCCAGGCGGCACCGCCGCCGAGACCGAAGGACGCTGCTGCCAGCACCGCGCCGGCAATGAGGTGACGCCTGTTCATGTAAGCCTCCCGTTGTGATTACTGGCGATACTGTTCGATGAAAGCCTTGGCGGCGGGCAGCCACACCCCGGCGGGATCACCGGCGTGGTAGCTGGCGCCGAAATGGTCGCAATCCGGCAGGACGATCCGGCTGACCGCGATGCCCCGGGCCCGCAACGCCTCCTCCATCTCGGCCGCCTGGGCCATCAGATGGGGAAAGTCGCGGTCGCCATGGGCGATCAGGAAGGGCGTCTTGCCGGCGATGGTCAGGATCGGGCTGGCCGCCGTTTCGGTGCCCTCGGGCCCCAGGAAACGCGGCCGCATGGCCATGCCCGCCCCCTCGCCGAAGCGATAGACGCCGGAGACCGGCAGGCAACCTTCGAGCGGATTGGCCGCAAGCCCGCGGGCCAGCCACCAGGCATCCTGCACGGCCAGCAGCGAGGCGTAGTGGCCACCGGCCGAATGGCCGCCGGCGAACAGCGGGGCGTCGCCGATCTCGGCCTTCAGGCGCAACAGGCCGTCGGCGCAGTCGTCGAGGCCGGTCGGGAAGACATGGCCGGGCGCCAGGCGATAGCCGATCGAGGCGAAGGTGATGCCGGCGGCCGTCACCGCCGGCGCCATGAACGCCATCCACTCCTTGTAGCCGTTGGTCCAGCCGCCGCCATGGATGAAGGCCAGCACCGGCGCGTCGGCCGCCGCGGCCCGCCAGATCGACAGGCGCTGGTAGCGGTCGGGGCCGTAGGCGATCTCCTGCCCGCGGCCGACGCCGGCGCCGAGCGCCATCACCCGGTCGTGATACGCCTGGCCGACGCCTGAGAACGGTTCCTGGGCGGGATAGTCCATCACGCCGCCTCCTCCGCCGCGATCAGGCCGTCGAGCACCCGCTCCGAGGTCAGCGGCAGGTGGTGGTGGCGATGGCCGGTGGCGACCGCCACGGCATTGGCGATGGCCGAGGGGATGACGTTGATGCCGAGCTCGCCGGCGCCCTTGGCGCCGAAC
>JAEYTW010000360.1 GCA_023433835.1 Pseudomonadota bacterium
GGCGTTACCCCGGGCCCCCGGCTTCGGCGGGGGCGACGATCGACCCTCTGGCCACCATGGCGGCTCAACGCGGCGCGGATGCAGCCAACCAGAGGATATGAGCATGTTTTCCCAAGACGAACTGACCGCCGCCGCCGACCTGGTGCACAGCGTGATGTCGCCGACGCCGCAGCTGGCCTGGCCGCTGCTGGGCCAGCGGCTGGGCGCGGAAGTCTGGGTCAAGCATGAGAACCACACGCCGATCGGCGCCTTCAAGGTGCGCGGCGGCTTCGTCCATCTCGACCGGCTGAAGCGCGAGCGGCCCGGCCTGCCCGGCATCGTCAGCGCCACCCGCGGCAATCACGGCCAGAGCATCGGGCTGGCGGCCCGCCGCCTGGGGCTGAAGGCCACGATCGTCGTGCCGGAGGGCAACTCGATCGAGAAGAACCGGGCGATGCGCGCATTGGGCGTCGAGCTGGTCGAGGCCGGCCACGACTTCGAGGCCAGCCGGGCGACGGCGGCGCGGATCGGCGACGAGCGCGGCTATGTCATGGTGCCGCCCTTCGTGCCCGACCTGATGCTGGGTGTCGCGACCTACGCGCTCGAGTTCCTGTCGGCGGTGCGCGACCTCGACACCGTCTACGTGCCGATCGGCATGGGGTCGGGCATCTGCGGCATGATCCGCACCCGCGACGTGCTGGGCCTCAAGACCGAGATCGTCGGCGTGGTGGCCGACGGCGCGCCGGCCTATGCGCTGTCGTTCTCGGCCGGCAAGCCGGTCGCCACCAATCAGGCGGTGACGATGGCCGATGGCCTGGCCTGCCGCAATCCGGACGCCCAGGCGGTCGAGATCATCAACAAGGGTGCGGCCCGCATCGTCACCGTGACCGACGACGAGATCGCGCGGGCGATGCGGGTCTATTACGCCGACACCCATAACCTGGCCGAGGGGGCGGGCGCCGCCCCGCTGGCCGCGCTGATGCAGGAACAGGCGGCTATGCGTGGGAAAAGGGTTGGCGTTATCCTCTCCGGCGGCAATATCGATCGCGATCTCTATCTCTCGATTCTCAGTGCAGCGGACGAGGCAAAATGACCAATCCGGCGTTCAAGGCGGTGTTGTGGGATTTCGGCGGCGTCATCCTCGACAGCCCGTTCACCGCCTTCGGCCGGTACGAGGAAGCGCGCGGCCTGCCGCGCGACTTCCTGCGCCGGGTCAATTCGGTCAATCCCGATACCAATGCCTGGGCGAAGCTGGAACGCTCGGAAGTGAGCCCTGAAGAATTCGACGGCCTGTTCGCGGCCGAGACCGAGGCGCTGGGCCACCGCGTGGCCGGCGCCGACATCCTGCCGCTGTTGTCGGGCTCGGTGCGGCCCGAAATGGTCGAGGCGCTGCGCCGCGTGCGGCAGCATTACCGCATCGCCTGCCTGACCAACAACGTCGCCACGGGCTCGGGGCCGGGCATGGCGCGCGACCCGCATCGGGCCGCCGAGATCGCCGAGGTGATGACCCTGTTCGAACAGGTCTTCGAATCCTCGAAGGTCGGCACCCGCAAGCCCGATCCGGTATTCTACCGCCATGCCTGCGACACCATGGGCCTCGATCCCGCCGAATGCATCTATCTCGACGATCTCGGCATCAACCTGAAGCCGGCCAAGGCGATGGGCATGACCACGATCAAGGTGCTCGATGCGCCCCAGGCGCTGGTCGAGCTCGAGGCGCTGCTGGATTTGCCGCTCAGGAAGTGACGGCTAACCGCCCACCCGGTTCCAGGTGATGGCGCGGCTGCGCCAGTGGCCCTCGATCGCCTGGGTGAAATCCGCGCGAACCAGCTTGGCCCGCGACAGGCAGTGATCGGCATCGTCGCGACGGATCACGATCCCCTCGGGCGGACCCTGGCGATAGCGGCTGGGCACGCTGCCCAACAGCTCCTTCAGCCGCGGCAGGGTGAAATGCCCTTCGGCCAGCCGGGGGACATGGTTGAAGCCGAGTTCTTCGGCCATCGCGTTGCGCCGCGCGGCGCTCCAGAACTTGCCGATATCGCGGTCGTAGACGTCGAACAGCAGGAACCAG
This sequence comes from Pseudomonadota bacterium, assembly GCA_023433835.1. Classification (GTDB taxonomy): domain Bacteria; phylum Pseudomonadota; class Alphaproteobacteria; order Ferrovibrionales; family Ferrovibrionaceae; genus JAFKFH01. Next base: position 2,051 of record JAEYTW010000360.1, read on the forward strand.
TCGGGCAGATGGTCATAGTCGAGCGAATGGCGCGCCGCGCACCATTCGCCGAACAGGATCAGCCCGGGCCGGATCACCCGCGCCAGCGCCTCGCCATGCTGGGCGATCCAGCCGGGCAGCCGCGCGAACTGGCCCGAATAGGGCGGGATCAGGTACTGGCCGCGATTCTGGGCCTGCAGCCGATCATGCTCGCCCAGCGACAGGCCGAGATTGGCACCGTCGACCTTCTCCTCGACGATCACCTCGCCGGACAGGAGCGCCGCGACCTCGGGCGCCGAGAGGACCTTGTCGTCGCGCGGCTGGCCCGCACCCAGCCAGGCGATATGCGGCGTATGGGGAAAGCGGAAGAATTCGGTCATGCCGGCGGCATCCGCGGGGCCGGCCGGTCGGGAAACTTGGCGGCGTAGAACCGGCAGGCGTCGTCCGGGCAGAGGAATTCGACGCGGACGCCCGCTTCGCCCAGGGCCTGCCACCAGTCGAGCCACTTGCAGTCCGCCGCCTGCCAGACGACGGGGCGATCGGGATGGGCGTGGGCCACCGCCGCGAATTTGCGATCAGACGGATCGAATTGCGGCTGCAACGCGGATCCGGGGAATTCGGCGAAGCCCTCACCGTCGGTCTCGGTAAGCGCGACCTCCTGCACCCGGGCCGGGTTGCGGCGGTTCTGCAGCAGCCATTTGAGGAAGGCGTCGCCGACACCCTTGGGCCGCGCCGGGCTGGTCTTGTGCAGGTATTCGCCGAGAATGCGGAAACCGTCGTCGATCACGGTGACGCCGGATTTCTGCTGGGCCAGCAGCCGGTCGATGCAGGCCCGGCGGCAGCCGTCCGACACGTCGTCATGGGCGCCGTTGGCGACCAGCAGCACATTGGTATCGATCACGACGGCCGTCATCGGCGCCCCATCGCGGCCAGGGTGCGGGCGGCGATGTCGGCCAGTTCGTCGCCGAAGAAATTCTCGGGCCAGTTCAGGATCTCGCCGGTCGCATCGAGCTGCAGCGTCTCGAGCTCGGCCCCGCCCTGGTCGTTGCGCACGAAATAGACGGCGACGTCGTCATGGGCGACGCGGCCCTCGGCGATGCGGCGCTGCAGCCGGGTCAGGAAATGCTCCGAATGGGTTTCGACGACCAGCTGGACGCCGCGCGGCCTGCCGCCTTCATGGGCCTGGATCGCGTCGATGAACACATCGGCCAGGTTCGACTGGGCCATCGGATGCAGGTGGATTTCGGGCTGCTCCATCCACACCGTGGCCCCCGGCGGCGCATAGAAGGCCTGCACCAGCGCCGGCAGGACTTGCGAGACGCCGAAGCCGACATCGGTCAGCCGGGTTTCGGGCAGGCCGGGATGAGTGCGCACCAGCACCTCGTACTCGGTGCGGCCGGCAGCGACCGGATTGACGCGGAAGGCCTCGATGATGCCCAGCGCGACGAGCTGCCCCGCGATCAGCAGGTCGAAGGCCTGCGGGTCAAGCCCGGGCAATGCGATGTCGCGCCGCCGGGCGGTCGCGGCCAGCAGGGCGGCTACGGCATATTCCCCCTGGCCGCCGACATCGGCCGGCGTCTCGCCGGCCCATTGATAGACCCGCCTGGGCGCGCCGCGCAGCGGCCCGAGATGCGACAGCCCGTCGAGGATGCGTTCGACCTCCAGCATGAAATCCGCCAGGAAATCGGCGTTGCGGTAATGCAGCAGGGTGCGGTCGGCGAAGCGGTAGAATTTCTCCGGCGGCTCGGCCGGCCAGCGGCGGCCGGGCGCGGCCTCGAGCCGCAGCGGCGCGCAATCGAGGCTGCCGCCCCCGTCCTGCCGCGCATGGGTCACGCGCAAGGTTTCCGCGCCATGCCGCAGCAGCACATACCCCACCTCGTCGGTCTGCGGCTGGCCCGCGGCATCGGCGCGCAATGCCGCGGCCAGCATCATCTCGTCGCCGTCATAGGTCTCGCCAGGACCCGCCGAATTCTCGACCGTCATGCCTTGCGCCAGCTTCCAGCGCAGCATGAAGGCGAGCGTCCGGGTGAGGTCGTGGCCGTGCAGGCAGTCGGCGAAGGTGCCGAGATCGACCAGCGACCCGGGGTCGCCAAGCGAAAGCGCCCGGCGGCGATCGGACATCTGCACGGTTTGTTTCAGCGCCAGCAACAACTGCCCGATCGAAGATTTGCCGGAACTGTTGGCGCCGAAGACGATTGTCAACGGCGCCAGCCTGACCGGGCCGGTGTCGCGCCACGCCTTGAAGTTCTCGATGCGAAGTCCCGTCAACATGACTGAAGCTAGATGCCCGAACCCGGCGGTAATGGCAACCGGCATGCGCGATTACTTTACCGCCAGCGTCAGCCGCCCTAGTCTGACCGCCGATTTCACGAGCTCAGGAGCGAATCGATGAGCAAGGGCCTGCGCCTTTCCGAGAAATGGTTCCAGCGCGGCCTATGGCTGATCGCCGTCATCTTCGCGCTGTTCCTGATCGGTCTGGGCGGCCTGATCGTCGACGACCTGCCGAGTGTCGAGCGCAGCTACCGCATCGCCGATTTCGTCGACGAGACGGCATCCAAGCCCCTGCAGGCCGAGATCGACCGGGTCGACGCCGAGATCACCAAAACCGAGGACGCGCTGACCACCGCCCGCCAGGTGGCGCAGAGCGCGGCGGGCGACGCCCGCGAAGGCGCGACCAGCTTCAACAACTGGCTGAAGACCCGCACCGCCACCGGCAGCGCCGAGCAGGATGCGGAAGTGCTGGAGCGGACGCGGCGCCAGGATGCCCTGGTCGCCCGCCAGCGCGCCGCCGAACGCGAGGTCGAGACGCTCACGCGCGCCCAGGGCGACCTGCAGGACCAGCGCGAACGGCTGGGCGACCGGTTCAACACCCTGCAGGACCAGGCGGGCGAACGGCTGATGGAAGCCCAGCGCCTGCAGGAGATGCGCATCTTCGGCATCCGGCTGGCCTTCACCCTGCCGCCGCTGCTGATCGCCGGCTGGCTGTTCGCCAAATACCGCAAGAGCACCTACTGGCCCTTCGTCTGGGGCTTCATCTTCTTCGCGCTGTTCGGCTTCTTCGTCGAGCTCGTGCCCTACCTGCCCTCGTATGGCGGCTATGTGCGCTATGTCGTGGGCATCGTCGTCACCCTGGTCGCCGGGCGCTATCTGATCGTCGCGCTGCAGCGTTACCTGGTGCGCCAGCGCGAGGTCGAGGCCCAGCCCGACGAACAGCGGCGCGAGGCGCTGGATTACGAACTGGCCCACAGCCGGATGATCAAGAACATCTGCCCGGGCTGCGAACGCGCGATCGACACCGCCGATACCACCCGCAATTTCTGCACCCATTGCGGCATCTGCCTGTTCGACCATTGCCAGGCCTGCTCGGCCCGCAAGAATGCCTTCGCCCGCTACTGCTTCTCCTGCGGCACCCCGGCCCGCGCCGATGCGCGCCCCATGATACCGCCGGCGACGGTCACCGGCGAAACCGTGCCGCCCATGGGCAGCGGCGGCCCCCTGAGCAACCCGGCGCCCGACCCGGCCCCGGGCTGAGGGTCTTTCATCGGACCGTCATGCTCCTGTAACATGGCTGCGCTCAATAGCGGGGCATCCAGCCCTGGAATCAGGAAGCCTATGATGCGCGCCCGCCTCGCTACCCTCGCCATCGTCCTGGCCACTGCCGGTCTGTCCGGCACGGCCTTCGCCCAGGACGGCAAGCTCGTGGTCTACACCTCGCAGCCGTCAGACCAGATGGCCGAGGTGGTGAAGGCGTTCAACGCCGATTACCCCGATGTAAAGGTCGAGCTGTTCCGCTCCGGCACCACCGAGGTGATGAGCAAGCTGAAGGCCGAATTCGCCGCCGGCAGCCCGCAGGCCGACGTCGTGCTGATCGCCGATTCGGTGGCCGCGACCCAGCTGAAGCAGGAAGGCCGGCTGCTGGCCTATCCGGAGGCGCCGGTCGCCCGCCTGCCCAAGGCGCTGGTCGACCCGGACATGACCTTCTTCGGCACCAAGCTGATCACCACCGGCATCGTCTACAACACCAGGCTGGTGCAGAAGGCGCCGGCCTCGTGGAACGACCTTCTGGCCAAGGATGCCGCGAAGTCGACGATCATGCCGAGCCCGCTGTACTCGGGTGCCGCCGCCATCCATGTCGGCACCGTGGTGCAGCAGCCGGCCTTCGGCTGGAAATGGTTCGAGACGGTGGCCGACGGCGGCGGTGCCGCCGGCAAGGGCAACGGCTCGGTGATCGACGCGGTGGCGCGCGGCGAGAAGGCCTACGGCATCATCGTCGAATACATGGCCTATAACGCCGCCGCCAAGGGTTCGCCGGTCGCCTTCGCCTTCCCCGCCGAGGGCATCACCGCGGTGACCCAGCCGGTCGCCATCCTGAAGACCACGAAGAACCTGGCCGCGGCCAAGGCCTTCGTGAACTGGCAGCTGGGCGAGGCCGCGCAGCGCCAGTCGGTCGCCCAGGGCTATTTCCCGATCCTGCCCGACATCACCCCGCCGCCCGGCTACCCCTCGCCCGCCGGGCTCAAGATCATCGAGGCCGATCCCGCCAGGCTGCTGGGCGAGGACGAGGCCAACAAGAAGAAGTTCGCAGACCTCTACGGTGGTTGACGCCTCCCTTCCCAGTCCCGCCCCGCGCCGCCGGTCGTTCCGTCCCGATCCGGCGGCGCTGCTGATTCTGGCATTGGCCCTCTATGTCGGCATCCTGATCGTCTGGCCGCTCGGCCGGCTGCTGGTCGAAGCCGCGCAAGGAAGCCTGATCGGTGACGTCTGGTCGTCGCGCGCCACCCGGCGGGCGCTCGCCAACACGCTGGAATCGGGGCTGTGGGCCACGGCGCTCGCCACCCTGCTCGGCCTCGGCTTCGCGCTGCTGCTGGCGCTGACCGACCTGCGCGGCCGCGGCGCCCTCGCCTTCCTCCTGCTGATCCCGCTGCTGGTGCCGCCGCAGATCACCGCGATGGCCTGGGCCGATCTGGTGGGTCCGGGCAGCCCGGTGCTGGGCATCGTCGGCCTGGCGCCGCCGCCCGGCCAGGCCAATCCGCTGCATTCCGGCGCGGGCGTGGCGCTGGTGATGGGCATCGAGCACATGACGATCGTCTTCCTCGCCGTGATGGCCGGCGCCCGCCAGCTGCCGCGCGACCTGATCGAGGCGGCGCGGCTGAACGGCGCGGGCCCTTGGCGGGTCTTGCGCGCCGTCATCCTGCCGCTGCTGCGCCCGGCGATCCTGTCGGGCGCGGCCCTCGCCTTCGTCGCCGCGATCGGCAATTTCGGCGTGCCGGCGCTGCTCGGCATTCCCGGCCGCTATCCGACGCTGACGACGCTGGTCTATCAGCGCCTCAACGGCTTCGGCCCCGGCGTGCTCGGCGAGGTCGCGGCCATCGCCCTGCTCTTGATGCTGCTCGCCGCCGCCGGCCTCGCCCTGCGCGGGCTGGCCGCCCGCGGGGCCCAGGTCGCGGTCGACCGGGTCGGCCCGGCGCTTGCGCCCTTCACGCTCGGCCGCTGGCGCAGGCCCATCGAGCTCGCCGCCTGGACGCTGGCCGCCCTGCTCGCGCTGCTGCCGCTCGCGGCCCTGGTCGGCACCGCGCTGGTGCCGGCCCTCGGCGTCGCCCTGACCTGGGAGACGGCGACGCTCGCCAATCTCCGCCTCGTGCTGTTCGAGCAGGATGCGACGCGCCGGGCGCTCGCCAATTCCCTGTTCCTCGCCGGCCTCTGCGCCGTGGTCAGCGCGGCCGTCGCCCTGCCGCTCGGCTATCTCGCGGTCTTCCGCCGATCGGCCGCGGCGCGCGTGCTCGACGTCATCGTCGATGCGCCCTATGCCATTCCCGGCATCGCGCTGGCCATCGCGCTGATCATGGTGTTCCTGAAGCCGCTGCCCGTGCTGGGCGTCAGCCTCTACGGCACGCTCGGCATCCTCGCCGTCGCCTATCTATCGCGTTTCCTCAGCCTGGCGCTGCGCCCGACCGCGGCCGCCTTCGCCCAGATCGATCCGGCGCTGGAGGAAGCCGCCAGCATCGCCGGGGCCGGCCTCCTGCGCCGGCTGCGGCGGATCCTGGCGCCGCAGGCG
>JAEYTW010000523.1 GCA_023433835.1 Pseudomonadota bacterium
CCCCGGCATGGTTGTCGAGCCTGTCGCCGACGATCTGCCGCCCGCGCCGGTCCCGAGCTTCAAGTTCGCCGATGCGGAACCGGCAGCCTATGAGCCGATGATCGATGATCGTCCGCTGCCACCTTTGTCGGGCCTCGACGATCCAGGCGCGGCTCCGCTGCCCAGCCGGCCGGCCGAGGCGGTGGAGCCGACTGCCGACCGCAACACCTTCATCGCCGCCGCGCGCCGCGCCGCCATGCGGCAGGCGGCTGGTCCGACGACGGCGGCCGCCGCCATTCCCGGCAGCTCGCTGATCGCCCGCGCCTTCGCCCGCTTCCAGGCCACCCGAGCCGCCGAAGCCGAGTCGAAGGCCGAGCCGGTTGCCCCGCCTGCGCCGGTGGTGCCGCCCGCCGCCGACAAACCCGAAAAGCCGAAGAAGGAAAGCCGCTTCAGGCTCGGTCGCCGCCAGCTGGCCGGCGACAAGGAGCCCACTGTCGCCTGGAAGCCGGATGCCGAGGCGCAGGCCCTTCCCGCCGCGCCCGAGCCGCATACGGTGGCATTGGGAGCCGAGGAGACGGCTCCTGCCGACGACGCGAAGCCGGCCGCGAAGGAGAGCTTCCTGCTGCGCCATCGCCAGCCCATCCTGCTGGCCGCGTCCGTGGTTGCGGTGGTCTGTCTAACAATCAACTTCCTGAACCAGCGGCTCGACGAACAGGCTTCCGTCACGGCGGATACGCCACCGGTCGATGTCGGCGATGCCGCCCTCTCGCCCACGCCGATCGCCGAACAACTGACCCTGCCGACGGTGCCGGCCCGCGTCATCGAGATGTCGGATGCACTCGCGACGGCATCGATCGATCCAGCCGCCGCACAGGGCTTCGTCGCAGCCGACCAGACCATGCCGCCGGCCGTTGTCGCCACCGACCCGGCCAACCTCGCCGCCGGCGTCGAGCCGCTCGAAAGCCCGGTACAAGTCGAACTGCCGCCCGAGAATATCGGGCCTCTGGAGCTGCGCCAGGCGGCCGCCAATGGCGATGCGCGCGCCCAGTTCGAGGTCGCCGCGATCTACACCGAGGGCCGTGCCGTTCCAGAGGACCTGCCCGCCGCCGCCGTCTGGTACGAGCGCGCCGCCAGCCAGGGCTTCGCCCCGGCGCAATACCGTCTGGGCAACCTCTACGAAGCCGGCAAGGGCGTCGACAAGGACCTGACGCAGGCCCGCATCTGGTACCAGCAGGCCGCCGAGGCCGGCAATCGCATGGCCATGCACAACCTCGCCGCGCTCTATGCCTCGGGCGGGCTCGGCACCCAGCAGTTCGACTCGTCGGCCAAGTGGTTCGAGGAAGCCGCCAATCTCGGCATGAAGGACAGCCAGTTCAACCTCGGCATGCTCTATGCGCGCGGGTTGGGCGTGAAGCAGGATCTCGCGGCCTCGTTCAAGTGGTTTGCGCTGGCCGCCCTGCGCGGCGACGCCGATGCAGCCAAGGCACGCGACGACGTCGCCAAGTCGCTCGACGCCGCCACGATGCTGCGCCTCGACGACGAGATCGCCGCCTGGAAGCCGGTCCAGATCGACCTGGCCGCCAATTTCGCCCCCATCGGCACCTGGATGAAGAACTTCGATCCCGGTGCGGTGATTGCCCGTGTCGAGGTGGTGAAGGGCGTCCAGCAGGTCCTCGCCCGCCTTGGCTACGATGTCGGCACCCCGGACGGCCTCGCCGGCCCGAAGACCGCCGAGGCCATCCGCGCCTTCGAACGTGGCACCGGCATGAATGAAACCGGCACCATCAACCCCCGCCTGCTCGCCGTTCTCGGCAGCCAGCCGGTGTGATCCCGCGTCAGGCGGCCTGTCCGCCGCCTGCCAGCTGCGCCAGCAGCCCTTCGAGATTGGCGAACTGATCCGGATAGCCGCTGACGCTGCCGGAAGCGCAAGAGCCGCGCACCCCCGCCGTGTGCATCAACTTGGAAAAGCCCTACTCCTCGCGCACCCGCTTGCGGGCGCTGGTCAGGCTGCTGATCGTGGCGCGCAGCGCTGCCGGCTTCACCGGCTTGGTGACCACGGTGATGCCGCGCTCCTCGGCGAGGGCCCGCACCGCGGCGCTGCGATCGGCCGTCACCAGTGCGGCCGGGAGATGGCCACCGACATTGTGGCGCAGCCACTCGATGGCATCGAGCCCTGATGTCTGGTCGAGGTGGTAGTCCATCAGCACCAGGTCGGGGAACCAGCCCACCAGCAGGCGATCCTTGTCGATATCCTTGAGCGAGCGGGCCGAGCGCACGTCGCAGCCCCAGCCGCCCAGCAGTCCCTCCATCGCATCGAGGATCGCCTTCTCGTTGTCGACGCACAGCACCCTGAGCCCATGCAGGTTCGAGGCCGGCTCGCGTCCGAGTCCGGCATCTGAAACGGGCTTCTCGGTGCGCGGCGCCAGCGGCAGCAGCAGCGAGAAGCGCGAGCCGTGCCCCTCCCTGCTGTCGAGCTCCAGCGTCACCCCCAGCGCCGTGACCAGCCGCTTCACGATCGACAGCCCCCGCCCCAGCCCCAGCGCCATGCGCGCCCCGGGCTCGAGCCGCCG
>JAEYTW010000528.1 GCA_023433835.1 Pseudomonadota bacterium
GCGCCGCACCGTGCCTTCGGCCACGGCGGGGCGGCCGGCGAAGCGGCGGCCGGCCCCGGCCATCGCCGCCGCGACATGCAGGTCAGCCGCGGTCATTGGCCAGGATCACCGTGCCGGCCGCGGCGAACATGCCGCCGATGCCGTGAGCCAGGGAAACCTCGACGCCGGGCACCTGGGCCGGGGCGATCCCGCGCAGCTGCCGCACGCTTTCCTGGATCGCATACATGCCATAGCGGCCGGTATGGGTATAGCTCAGGCCCCCGCCGTTGGTATTGACCGGCAGGCTGCCGCCCGGCGCGCTGGCCCGGCTGGCGAAGAAGGCCCCGGCCTCGCCGGGCTTGACGAAACCCAGCGCCTCCAGCGCGAAGATCGGCAGATGGGCGAAGGCGTCGTAGAGCATCAGGTGATCGACCTCCGATCGCGCGATGCCCGCCGCGGCAAAGGCCATTTCCCCCGACCGGCGGAAGACATCGGCCTGGGTATAGTCCGGCATCTGGCTGACCATGACCGGCCCGAAGGCCTCGCCCGCGCCCAGCACGTGGATCGGCTTCTGCTTTCCATCCTTCGCCCGGTCGGCGGCGGTCAGGATCAGCGCGCCGCCGCCGTCGGTGACGACGCAGCATTCCGGCAGATGCACCGGCCAGGCGATCAGCCGCGAGGCCAGTACGTCGTCGACCATCAGGGGCTTGCGCGCCCAGGCGCGCGGGTTGCGCATCGCCCAGTCGCGCTGGACCACCGCGACCGAGGCGAGCTGTTCCGAGGTCAGCCCGTATTTCGCCATGTAGCGGGCGATCGGCATGGTCAGTGCGGTGACCGGGCCGATGGTGCCGTAGGGCAGTTCGAACTGCTTGTGCAGATCGGTGAACTGCATGTCGACCGGGCCGCGGCCGGTGCCCGACCGGCCGCTTTCGCCATGCACGACCAGCACGGTCTTGCACAGCCCCGCCCGGATCGCCGCGGCGGCATGGCGGATATGCAGCATGTTGCTGCAGCCGCCGACGTCGGTGCCGTCGAGCCACTTCGCCTCGATGCCGAGATAGTCGCAGACCAGGCTGGGCAGTTCGGTCGCCACCGCCACCCCGTCGATGTCGCGCACCGTGAGGCCGGCGTCGTCGAGCGCGTTGAGCGCCGCGTCGGCGATCAGCTGGATCTGCGCCATGTCGGGCAGGGCGCCGATGCGCGTGGTTTCGGCCGCGCCGATGATCGCGATGCCGGTCATGACGCCGGCCGGAAATGCAGGAGGGTGGTGCCGTCGGCCACGGGCTGGAACACCGCCGTCAGGGTCATGTCGATCTTCAGCGCCTCGGGCGTTGCCGGGCAACCGACGATGTTGGTCATCAGCCGCGGGCCCTCGGCCAGCTCGGCCACCGCCACCGCATAGGGCGGGGCAAAGCCGGGTGCGGGCAGGTGGCTGATCACGTAGGAATAAAGGCTGGCACGCCCCGAGGCCCTGATGATGGCGATATCGGTGCCGCCGCAGCGCGGGCAGAACGGGCGGGGCGGGAAGTAGGCCTGGTCGCAGGGACCGCAATGCTGCAGGCGAATCTCGCCCGCTGCCAGGCCCTCCCAGTAATGCCGGGTTTCGGGGCTGGGGTTCGGCAATGGCCGCTCGCTCATCCGCGTTTCTTCCCTGATGTTATCGCTATTTCGTCTGATGAACCATATTGCGATGGTTGACACAGGCGACCCGGTCGGTATCGTAAAACTTAGAGATCGAAGAATTCAAGAAATCCGATCGAACCCTGGGAGGGGACAATGCTGGAAGGGCTGAAGGCGCCGATCATGGCGCTCGCGACGGCGTGCGCTCTGGCCATCATCCAATCGCCGGCCGCGGCGCGTGACCTGCGCGTCGGCATGCCGATCGAGACGACCTCGATCGACCCCGCCGCGATGGTGGTGCCCTACAATGCCTCGATCTCGCTGCATCTCTACGACGGACTGATCCGCCGCGCGCCGGACATGAAGCTGGAGCCGGGCCTTGCCACCGCCTGGAAGGCGGTGGACGACACCACCTGGGAATTTACGCTCCGCCCCGGCGTGAAGTGGCATGACGGCAGCGACTTCACCGCCAGCGACGTGATCGGCACGATCGAACGGATCAAGGCGCTGGACGTGCCGGTCTCCTTCCGCCTCTACACCTCGTCGATCACCGCGATGGAGGCGCCCGAGCCGCTGAAGCTGATCGTGCGCACCAACGGCCCGGATCCGGTGCTGCCCGGCAAGCTGTCCTTCCTGTTCATCATCCCCGCCAGGTTCAAGGATGCGCCGGCGGCCGACTTCAACTCGGGCAAGGCCGCCATCGGCACCGGCCCCTACAAGTTCGGCGACTACGTGCAGGGCCAGCGCGTGACGGTGCAGAAGTTCGACGGCTATTGGGACAAGCCGGCGGCCTTCGATCGCATCGTCTTCCGCACCATCCCCAACGATGCCGCGCGCGTCGCCGGCATTCTCGCCAACGACGTCGACGCGATCCTCGACGTGCCGCCGGGCGACGTGCCGCAGCTGAAGCGCAATTCGGCCCTGACCGTCACGGTCGGGCCGCAGGACCGGGTGATCTCGTTCTATTCGAACTTCGGCAGCTCGATCAGGTTCGTGCGCGGCGCCGATGGCAAGCCGCTGACCGAGAACCCGTTCCGCGACCTGCGGGTGCGCCAGGCGATGTCCAAGGCGATCGACCGCGAGGCGATCCTCGACAAGGTGCTGGAAGGCCTCGGCGAGACCGCCTCGCAGATCTTCCCCTCGACCTATGCCGGCGCCTCGCCCAGCCTGAAGGTCGAAGCCTACGACCCGGCCGGCGCCCGGAAGCTGCTGGCCGATGCGGGCTACCCCAAGGGCTTCGGCCTGACCATGCAATGCACCTCGGGCCGCTTCCTGCGCGACCGCGAGGTCTGCGAGACCGTGGCGGCGATGCTGTCCCAGGTCGGGCTGCAGGTCGAGGTCCAGGCCCTGCCGTTCGCCGTGCACACCCAGCAGCGCCTGACCAAGGAGCTGAACTTCTACATGTATTCCGGCGGCACCGGCTGGGGCGAGATCCTCAACACCTTCATCGCCGTGGCGCCGACGCCCAACGCCCAGCTGCGCGTCGGCAGCGCCAACTCCAACAACTACTCCAATCCGGAAGTCGACAAGCTGCTGATCGAGGCGACCAGAACGATCGACGACAAGGCGCGCTGGGGCATGGAGGCGCAGGCGATGGACATCTACGTGGGCAAGGACGCCGCCGCCGCGCCCGTCTATCGCCAGGTCACCATCGTCGCGACGCGCAAGGGCCTGCGCTACGTGACGCGCGAGGACGGCATGTTCAACGCCCTGCACATGACGGCCGAGGGCAAGTAGGCGGATGATCGCCTACGTCCTGGCGCGGGTGACGGCGGCGCTGCTGACGATACTGGTGCTGTCGGCAGTGCTGTTCGTCGCCCTGTTCGCGCTGGGCGACCCGGTCGACGTCATGGCCTCGCCCGAGGCGACCGAAATCGAGCGGGCCCAGATCCGCCAGTCGCTCGGCCTCGACCGTCCGCTGATCGAGCAATACGGCAGGTTCCTCAAGGGCCTTGCGTCAGGCGATCTCGGCCAGTCCTTCGTGTTCAAGCGGCCGGTCATCGAGGTGATCTTCGAGCGGATGCCGGCGACGGTCGAACTGGCGCTGGCCGCCTTCCTGCTGGCGCTGGCCATCGGCATCCCGCTCGGCATGTATGCCGGTGTCAGGCCGCAATCGCGGCTGGCCAAGACCGCGATGGGCGCCTCGATCCTCGGCATCAGCCTGCCGTCGTTCTGGATCGGCATCCTGCTGATCCTGGTCTTCGGCGTCTGGCTGGGCTGGCTGCCGACCGGCGGGCGAGGCGATCCCGTCATGATCGCCGGTATCGACGCGAGCTTCCTGACGCTCGACGGGCTTGCGCATCTGGCGTTGCCGGCCCTGAACCTCGCCTTGTTCAAGATCGCGCTGGTGATGCGGCTGACGCGCGCCGGCACGCGCGAGATCGTGCTGCTCGACTATGTCCGCTTCGCCCGGGCCAAGGGGCTGGCGCCGTCGCGCGTCTACGGCGTGCACGTGCTGAAGAACCTGATGATCCCGGTCGTCACCGTGCTGGGCCTCGAATTCGGCAACATGATCGCCTACACCACGGTGACCGAGACGATGTTCTCTTGGCCCGGCATCGGCAAGCTGCTGATCGATTCGATCAATGCGCTCGATCGCCCGGTGGTGGTGGCCTATATCCTCGTCATCGTCACGCTGTTTGCGATCCTCAACCTGATCGTCGACCTGAGCTACCTCGTGCTCGACCCGCGGCTGCGCGGCGGGAGCGGACGGCTTTCGGGCAAGCCGGCATGAGCCGGCGGCGCGGCCTGCTGGCCGAGGCGGCCAGGCGCTTCGCCGACAGCCCGCTGGCGGTCGCGGCCGGCATCCTGCTGCTCCTCGTCATCATCGTCGCCATCCTGGCGCCCTGGATCGTGCCGCAGGATCCTTACGATCTGACCAGGCTCAGTGTGATGAACAGCCGCCTGGCGCCCTGGTCGACCGGCCGCGACGGCACGTTCTACCTGCTCGGCACCGATCAGCAGGGGCGCGACATGCTCAGTGTGATGGCCTACGGCCTCAGGGTCAGCCTGTTCGTCGCCTTCGTCAGCGTCGGCATCGCCGTCGTCATCGGCTGTGCCGTCGGGCTGGTCGCCGCCTACGCCGGTGGTGCGGTCGAACTGGTGCTGATGCGCATCGTCGATGTTCAGCTGGGCATTCCCGCGATCCTGCTGGCCATCATCATCCTGGCAGTGCTGGGGCAAGGCGTCGACAAGACCATCCTGGCGCTGACCCTGACGCAATATGCCTATTTCGCCCGCACGGTGCGCGGCCAGGCGCTGGTCGAACGCCAGCGCGACTATGTCGCGGCGGCCGAGGGGCTGGGCTTGCCGGTGCGCCGCATATTGTGGCGCCACGTACTGCCGAACTGCCTGCCGCCTGTCATCGTGGTGGCGACGTTGCACGCCGCCGGCTCGATCTCGCTGGAGGCGACCCTGTCGTTCCTCGGCCTTGGCGTGCCGGTGACGCGCCCGTCGCTCGGCATGGTCATCGCCAACGGCTTTCAGTACCTCTTGAGCGGCCGCTACTGGATCTCGTTCTTCCCCGGCGTGCTCTTGATGCTGGTGCTGATCGCCATCAACCTGGTCGGCGATCAGCTTCGCGATGCCTTGAACCCGCGGCTGCAGCAATGACCCGCCTACAGCGAGTCCGGATCGATCTCGACCCCGAAGGTTTCGAGGAAGCGGCAGACGCTCATGTAATAACCGATGGTGATGGCGAGCTCGACCAGCGCGCGATGGCCGAGGCGGGCGACCAGCGGGTCGAAGGTGGCGTCCGATGCCCTGACGTTCGCTACCATGTCGTCGGTGAAGCGCAGCACCTCGCGCGCCGCATCCGACAGCGACGGGTCGTCGAATTTCCCGGCCTCGACCGCGTCGATCTGGCCGTCAGACATGCCGAGGCGGCGGGCGATGCGCTTATGGGCATGCACCTCATAGGACGCCTTCGACAGGATGCCGACGCGCAGGATGGCCAGCTCGCGCAGGATCGGGTCGATCTCGACGTCGTAGCGCAGCGTCACCGCCATGCGCACGAAGGCATCGGCGGCCGGGCCGGCATGGCCCAGCATGCGGTGGATGTTGCGGTTGTTGCGGCGGGCCAGGATTTCCTTGGTCTGCCAGGCGCAATTTTCGGGGTCGACATAGGGGATGCGGGCCATCTGCGTTTCCTCCGGTGTGTTTGGCCCGATCGTAAGCCGGCGCCATGAACACGCAAGCCAAATATCGGAATTTATTCTTATGAATCCACCGGTCCTGCAGGTTTCCGGCCTGTGTGCCGGCTTTGACACCCGCGACGGCCATGTCGGCGTCGTCGACCGGGTCGACCTGGCGATCGGACGGGGCGAGATCCTGGGCCTGGTCGGCGAGTCGGGCTCGGGCAAGAGCATCACGGCCCTGTCGCTGATGCGCCTGCTGGATGCCCCCGGCCGGATTTCGGCGGGCCGCGTGCTGCTCGACGGCACCGACCTCCTGACGCTCCCGGAAGCGGAGATGCGTCGGGTGCGCGGCGCGCGGGCGGCGATGGTGCTGCAGGATCCGATGATGTCGCTGAACCCGACGCTGACCGTCGGCGTGCAGATGACCGAGGCGATCCAGGCCCATCGCAAGGTCGGTGCGACGGCGGCGCGGGCCGAGGCGCGTGATGCGCTGGCCCGGGTCGGGATTGCGGCGGCCGAGGAGCGGCTCGACGCCTATCCCCACCAGTTTTCCGGCGGCATGCGCCAGCGCGTGGCGATCGCCACCGCGCTGCTCAATCGCCCGTCGCTGCTGATCGCGGACGAGCCGACCACGGCGCTCGACGTCACCATCCAGGCCCAGATCCTGGCCCAGGTCCAGCAGCTGTGCCGGGAGAGTGGCACGGCGCTGCTGTGGATCACCCATGACCTCGCCGTCGTCGCCGGCCTGGCCGACCGGGTCTGCGTGATGTATGCGGGCCAGGTGGTCGAGACCGGCCCGGTCGATGCCGTGCTCGACGCACCGCTGCATCCCTATACCGGCGGCCTGCTCGATTCCGCGCCGGAGCGGGCGTTGCCGCATCGCCTGCTGCCGCAGATCGAGGGCATGGTGCCGCGGCCGGCCGCGATGCCGCCCGGCTGCCGCTTCGCGCCACGCTGCCCGCGCGCCGCGCCGCCTTGTGCCGAACCGCCGCCGCTGGAGGAAAAGATCGCCGGGCGGCTGGCCCGCTGCTTCTTTCCGCTGGGCGAAACGCGCGACGAACGCGCGCCGCCGCCGGCGATCGTCACGCCGCCGGCCGGTCCGCCGATCATCACGCTGCAGGCGATCTCGAAAAGCTTCGCCGCGCCCGAAGGCATGATGCGCCGAACCTTGCGGGCCGCCGGCATCCTGCGTGCGGCCCCGCGGCGGCTGCAGGCGCTGGACGATGTCTCGCTGGAACTGCGGCGCGGCGAGGTGCTGGGCGTCGTCGGCGAATCCGGCTGCGGCAAGTCGACGGTCGGGCGGATCATCGCCGGGCTGAACGGCGCCGATGGCGGCACGGTGCGGCGCGAGCTGGCCCGCGATCGCGGCCGACTCGGCGTGCAGATGATCTTCCAGGATGCGATGTCGTCCCTGAACCCGCGCCAGACCGTCGGCGCGGCGGTGGCCGAGGCGCCGCGCTTCCACCGCCTGTGGCGCGGCGGCGAGGTCGAGGCGCGCACCGCGAAGCTGCTGACGGCCGTCGGCCTTGACCCCGTGGTGGCCGACCGCTATCCGCACCAGCTGTCGGGCGGCCAGCGCCAGCGGGTGGTCATCGCCCGGGCGCTGGCCGTCGAGCCTGAGGTGCTGGTCTGCGACGAGGCGGTCGCCTCGCTCGACGTCTCGGTCCAGGCCCAGGTCCTCAACCTGTTCATGACGCTGCGCCGCGATCTCGGCCTGACCTATGTCTTCATCGGCCATGATCTCGGCGTCATCCGCCATGTCAGCGACCGGGTCGCGGTCTTCTATCTCGGCCGCATCGTCGAGACCGGGCCGGTCGAGGACGTCTTCGCCCACCCGCGCCATCCCTATACCCGGGCGCTGATCGCGGGCGTGCCGCGGCTGGACCGGCGCGGCCGCCGGCATGAAGCGATCCGCGGCGACCAGCCCTCGCCGCTGGACCAGGACCGGGGTTGCGCGTTCCAGGCCCGCTGCGATCTGGCCGAGGCGCGCTGCGCCACCGATCGACCCCGGCTGGTGCCGGCCGCGCCCGGTATATACTCGGCCTGTCACGTCAGGGAGGCTTGACCAATGCCCGATCCGGAGAAGATCGCCTTCGTCATGGGCGGCAGCGGCGTCGAGGTCGATTACGGCACGCTGAACGCCCGGGCCAACCAGGTGGCGCATCGCCTGCGCCGGCTGGGCCTCAGGCGCGGCGACGTCGTCGCGGTGCTGATGGAAAACAACCGCCATTACGTCGAATTCTGCTGGGCCGCCCAGCATGCCGGCCTCTACTACTGCTGCATCTCGCCGCATCTGTCGCGTGACGAGGCGCGCTACATCCTGGCCGATTGCGGCGCGCTGCTCTTGCTGACCTCCGCGCTGCAGGCCGCGCTGGCCGCCGAGCTGACCGACGGCCTGCCGGCGCTGGAATACCGGATGATGGTCGACGGCACCGCGCCGGGTTTCGCCGCGTGGGACGTGACGGGCGAGCCGGCGACGCCGATCGCGGACCCGAGCGACGGGGCCGATCTCCTCTATTCCTCGGGCACCACCGGCCGGCCGAAGGGCGTCAAGGTGGCGCTGCCGGCGCCCGGCGAAGGCCAGCTCGACCGCATGGTGCGCACCAACGGGAATTTCTACGGGCTGGCGGCGGGCTCGGTCTATCTGTCGCCCGGGCCGCTCTACCATGCCGCGCCGCTGCGCTGGCTGCTCGCCTCGCTGAAGGCCGGCGCGACCGTCATCGTCATGGAGAAGTTCGATGCCGAACGTGCCCTGGCGCTGATCGAGCGGTTCGACGTCACCCATGCCCAGTGGGTGCCGACGATGTTCGTGCGCATGCTGAAGCTGCCCGACGACCGGCGGCAGGCCTACGACCTGTCGTCGCTCGCCTGCGCCGTACATGCCGCCGCCCCCTGTCCGGTCGAGATCAAGGAACGGATGATCGCCTGGTGGGGCCCGATCATCTGGGAATACTACGCCGGCACCGAAGCCAACGGCGCCACGATCATCTCCAGCCCCGAATGGCTTACGCATAAAGGGTCAGTCGGCCGCGCCGTGCTGGGCGAGATCCACGTGATGAACGACCGTGACGAGGAAGTGCCGACCGGCGAGCAGGGCGTGATCTATTTCGGCAACGGGCCGAGCTTCGAGTACCTGAACGATCCGGACAAGACGGCGTCGAGCCGGAACGCCCGCGGCTGGAGCACGCTGGGCGATATCGGCCGGGTCGACGCGGAGGGGTATCTCTACCTGACCGACCGCGTCGCCAACATGATCATCTCGGGCGGCGTCAACATCTACCCGCAGGAGATCGAGAACATCCTGATCTGCCATCCCGGCGTCGCCGACGTCGCCGTGATCGGCGTGCCCGACGATGAGTTCGGCGAGGCGGTCAAGGCCGTGGTCCAGCCGGCAACGGCGGCGGACGGCGCGCGGCTGGCGGCCGAGCTGATCGCCTTGTGCCGCGACCGGCTGGCCCATTACAAATGCCCGCGCAGCATCGATTTCGTCGACGATCTGCCGCGCCATCCCAATGGGAAATTGTTCAAGCGCCTGCTGCGCGACCGCTATTGGGCGGGGCGTCAGGCGCGGATCTAGGCCTGGGGCAGCCGCCAGGTGCCGCGGCCCGCGGCCTTGGCGGCGTAGAGGGCGCGGTCGGCGGCGTGCAGCAGTTCGTCGGCGGTCATGCCGTCGTCCGGGGCCAGCGCCACGCCGACCGAGACGCCGACCTTCCAGCTGCCGCCCCCCGTCAGCGGGAACGGCCGGTGCAGGATGTCGATCAGCCCTTGCGCGGTCGCCGCCACCTCGGTATCGCCGACGACCTGTTCGACCAGTACGACGAATTCGTCGCCGCCCAGCCGGGCCAGCGTTTCGTTGGCCTTCAGCCGCTCGCGCAGCCGGTCGGCCACGGCGCGCAGCAGGCCGTCGCCGGCGTGGTGGCCCAGCCGGTCGTTGATGCCCTTGAAATTGTCGAGATCGAGGAACAGCACCGCGAGCCGCCCGCCGTCGCGCCGGATGCCGTCCAGCCCGAGTTCGAGCCGCGCCTGGAACAGCCGGCGGTTGGGCAGCGCGGTCAGCGCATCCTCGCCGGCCAGTTGCTCGAGCTCGGTGCGCGCCGCGACCAGCGCCTCGTTGGCGCGCATCAGGTCGGCGGTGCGGGCGGAGATCTCATGTTCCAGCTCGGCCCGGCGGCGGCGCAGCTGGGCGGTGCGCAGCTGGATGATGCCGGCGACCACGGCCAGCGCCAGGGCGCCGGCGCCGAACAGCGCCCATTGCGTCTGGTACCAGGCGGCGTCGATGCGGATCGGGATTTCGCGCTGGTTGGCCGACCACAGGCCGTCGCTGTTGGTGCCGGCGATCTGCAGCCGGTAGTCGCCGGGCCACAGATTGGTGTAGCGGGCGACGCGGCGGGCGGCGCCGGTGATGTTCCAGTCGCTGTCGAAGCCGACCAGGCGATAGCGATAGCGCAGCCGCTGGGGCGCGGCGTAATCGAGGCTGGCGAATTCCACGGCGAAGGCGTTGGCGCGCGGCGGCACCACCAATGTCGCCGGGCGGGCGGCGTTGAACGGCCCGGCCGCGATCTCGGCATCGTCGATGCGCACGTCGGTGACGACCAGCGGTGCCTGGTAGGTCGACCGGGTGAGCCGCGGCGGATCGATCATCACGAGGCCGCCGGTGCCGCCGAACAGCAATTCGCCGGCCCGGGTCCGGGCGCCCGAATGGACCCAGAAGTTGCGCACCGTGACGCCGTCGGCCTCGCGCAGCACCTGGATCGAGAAATTGTCGGGATCGATCGAGGCCATGCCGTGGTCGGACGAGGTCCAGATCCGGCCGGCATCGTCCTCGAGGATCATGTTCGGGCTGTTGTTGGGCAGGCCGTCGACGGTGCCGAAGCGGCGGAAGCGCGGCACGCCGCGCGTATCGCGCCCCTCCATCAGCCCGAGGCCGCCGGCCAGCGTCGCGATCCACAGCCGGTTGCGGCTGTCGAAGAACAGCGCGGCGACGAAGCCGCGATTGACCGAGCCGGGGTCGTCGATATCGTTCTTCCACGCCTCGATCCTGCCGGTGGCGGGATCGAGGCCGTTCAGCCCCAGCCATGTGCCGATCCAGATCG
>JAEYTW010000535.1 GCA_023433835.1 Pseudomonadota bacterium
GCACAGCCCGGCGGGCGGGCGGCCGGATCGGGCGGCCGGCCGTCGATGGCGGCGAGCGGTTCGCCGACCGGCCCGTCGAGCGTCGGGGCTGCGGCGAGCAGCAGGCGGGTATAGGGATGGGCCGGCCGGCTCAGCACCCGAGGCGTCGGACCATCCTCGACGATGCGGCCGGCATACATCACCACGATGCGCCGCGCGGCCATCGCGACGACGCCGATATTGTGGGTGATCAGGAGGATCGCGGTGCCGTGGTCGCGGTTGAGCTGGACCAGCAGGTCGATCACCTGGGCCTGGACGGTGACGTCGAGCGCGGTGGTCGGTTCGTCGGCGATCAGCAGGGCCGGATCGTTCATCAGGCCCATGGCAATCATGGCGCGCTGCTGCATGCCGCCGGAGAATTCATGCGGGTGGCGGCCGGCGCGTGCCGCGGGATTGGGAATGCCGACCTCGCCCAGCCGTTCGAGGGCCAGGCGGAAGGCTTCGCGCCGGCGGCGGTGGCCATGGATGAAGCCGGGTTCGGCAACCTGCAAGCCCACCGTCAGGCTCGGGTTCAGCGAAGCCATCGGGTCCTGGAAGACCAGCGCCAGCCGAGTGCCGAGCAGATGGTCGCGGGCGGCCGACGGCATCGCGCCGAGATCATGGCCGAGGAAGTGGCGCCGGCCGGTGACGCGGCCCTGCGGCGGGATCAGCCCGGCGATGGCGAGCGCCAGCTGGCTCTTGCCCGAACCCGATTCGCCGACCACCCCGACGATCTCGCCCTTGGCGAGGCCGAGCGAGACGCCGTCGACGACGCGGGCGCCGGGATAGGTGACGGCGAGATTCTCGACGGCCAGCACCGCATCGTCGACTGCGGGCGCGGCGTCATGGTTGATCGGCGCCGCCGCGGTCGGGCGCCCGGCATCCGCCGTCCACAGCAGCGGATTCATGGCGCAGGCCAGCGCCTCGCCGAAGAAGCCGAGGACGAGGCCGGTGGCAGCGATCATCGCAGCGGGGGCGAGCGCTGCGAGCGGCGTCTCGTAGAAGGCGCCGACGCCTTCGATCAGCATGCGGCCCCAGTCGAATTGCGGCGGCTGGACTCCGAGGCCGAGGAAGGAGAGGGCGGCGACGGCAATCAGCGCCGAGGAGGAGGCGGCGAAGATCGAGACGATCAGCGTCTCGCCGATATTGGGCAGCACGTAGCGCCAGAACATCCGGCCCGGCGGCACGCCGAGCAGCCGGGCGCCTGCGATGTAGTCGCGGCCGGCGACCGACAGAGCCAGGCTCGAAGCCAGCCGGGCGAATTCCGGCGCGAAGGACAGTCCGACGGCGACCACCGCCCCGACCACGCCGGTGCCGATCACCGCGGTAACGACGATGGCGAGCAGCACGCCGGGAAAGCCCAGCAGCACGTCGATCGTGCGCAGCCCGATGCGCCGCGCCCAGGGGCGGCCGAGTGCGACGGCGATGCCGAAGCCGACGCCTGCCAACGCCGCGACCGCAGTGGCCGCCAATGCCAGCAGCAAGGACAACTGCGTCGCGACCAGCACGCGGGCGAGGATCGAGCGGCCGAGCATGTCGGTGCCGAGCCAGAATTCGGCCGAAGGCGGCTCGCCCGAGCGCACCACCGAGGTCTTGGCCGCGATGTCGCCGAGCCACATTGGGGCGAGGATCGCGACGATGAGGATGATGAGCAGGCCGATGCCGGCGGCCAGTCCCGACGGTGCCCGCAGGAAGGCGCGGATCATCGCCGGCCCGCCCGCGGATCGACCACCACCAGCGCCAGGTCGACGCCGAGGTTGATGACGACGACGGCACAGCCGAGCAGCAGCACTATGCCCTGGATGACGGGATAGTCGCGCGTCAGGATCGACTGCACCAGCGTGGTGCCGAGCCCGGGCCAGGCGAAGATGTTCTCGACCACCACGGCACCGCCGATCAGGTTGGCGAACACCATGCCGCTGACGGTCAGTACCGCGGTCATCACGTTGGGCAGCACATGGAGGCCGTAGAGGCGGATGGGGCCCAGCCGCTTGGCCCGGCCGGTGCGCACGTAATCCTGGGCCAGCACGCCCAGCGTCTCGACCCGGGTGATACGGGCGAGCTCGGCCATCGGGCGCAACCCCACGGCCAATGCCGGCAGGATCACCGAATCCCAGCGCCCGGCGCCGGCTACCGGCAGCAGGCGCAGCCAGATGGCGAAGACGAAGACGAGGAAGGTGGCGACCAGGAAGCCCGGCAGGGCACCCATCACGCTGGCCAGGACCGTGAAGCCGAGATCAATCGGCCGGTTGCGGTCGCCCCAGGTCGCCGCCGCGGTGGCAAGGCCCAGCGGCAGGGCGATGATCAGCATCAGCGCCAGCGCGGTGCCGGCCAGATGCAGCGTATTGGGCAGGCGCGCGGCGATGATGCGCGTCACCGGCTCGCGCGTGACGAAGGAGCGGCCGAGGTCGCCACGGGCGAGTTGGCCGGCGTAGCGGGCGAATTGCTGCCACAGCGGCAGGTCGAGGCCGAATTCCTCGCGCAATGCCGCGATATCGGCCTGGGTCGCCTCGACGCCGGCGACCCGTCGGGCCGGGTCGCCGGGCATCAGGTGCAACAGCAGGAAGGTCGCGACCACCAGGGCGGCGAGCACCGCCGCCGCCCTGAGGGCGAGGTCACGCATGGTCGCGAACAGGCGCATCGATCAGGGCGCAAGCCGCAGCGACAGCGGCTGCATCAGCGCGCTGCCTAGCGTCTCGGGCGCACTGATGCCACGGTAGAATACCGGGCTGACCCGCACCGACAGGGGCTTGGCATCGATCGCCCCGAGCTGCAGCTTTTCGGCGGCCGCCCATTTGGCGCAACGCTCGTCAGGCTTGGCCGCCAGTGCCTCCTGCGCCGCCTTCGTATAGCCCTCGTTGCGGATCATGGCGTAGTTCGAGCCGCCCGGCGGCGGGTTGCCGGCAAGCTGGGCGTAGAAGATCGATGGGCTGGGCATGATCGAGGACAGCGGGAAGGCCGTGGCATCCCAATTCTGGGTCTTGGACACCGTGTCGAACCAGCCGTCGACGTCCGACACCGTCAGGCTCGCATCCACGCCGATGGCCCGGAACGCTTCCAGCAGGTATTCGGGCCCGGCATTCTGCAGCTTGTAGCCGATCAGGCGCAGCTTCAGCGTCTGGCCGGCCTTCTCGTAGAGCCCTGCGGCATTGGCCTTCCAGCCCGCACCTTCCAGCAGCTTCCTGGCGGCGGCCGGATCGTGGCCGGTGGAGGCCTTGCCGACATCCTTGTCGTAGCACTGCATCGACGGCGTGGTCAGGCTGGCCATGGCCTGGCCGGCAGTGAAGTTCGCCGCGCGGTTATAGGCGTTGGAATCGACGGCCAGGCTAAGGGCCTTGCGCACCACCGGGTCGGCCGCGGGATGGTCCGGCCCCTGGTGGAACACCAGGCCGTCGGCGCCGAAGGCGACCTTGTCGACCGACTTCAGGCTCGCTTCCTTCCGCAGCCTTTCGACATCGCGGCCCGAGACGAAGGCGGCATTGAGCTCGCCGGTCGTGAGCAGGTTGGCCGAGGTGGTGAAGTTCTGGATCACCCGCACCACCAGCGTGGCGGGAAAGCCTGGCGCGCCGGTGCCGCTGCCGTTGGGGCCCCAGGCGTAATCGGGCCTTGCGGCGAAACGGTACTGGTCGCCGCGGCGCGCTTCGTCCAGCTTGAAGGGCCCGGAGCCGCTCGGCTTCTCGGCGAGGGTGTCGGGCTGGTCGAGGCCCGCGCCGCAGACCACCGACGACCAGGGCATCGCCAGGCTGATCAGGAGGTCGGAATAGGCCGCCTTCAGCTTGATCGTCACCGTGCCGGCCGCATCGTCTGATGTGACGCTGTCGAGGCCGCCGCCGCCGAAGGCGCGGACGAGATAGGGCGCCTTGGTATCGGGCGAACCAAGGCGCCGGAACGAGCGGGCGACAACGGCCGGGGTGACCGGACTGCCGTCGGCGCAGGTGGCGCCCGGGCGGATCCTGGCGGTGATCCCGTCGGCGGCAACGTCCCAAGACTGGGCCAGCGAGGGCACGATCTTGCCTTCGCCGTCGATCGCGGCGAGGCGATCATAAAGGGTCATCGCCATCTGCATGCCGCCGAAATTGCGCAGGCGGTGGGGATCGAGCGAGTCCCAGTCGCCTTGCATGCCCAGGGTAACGGTCCCGGCCGGGGCGGCGAGGGTGGGCGTGGCCGCGATCAGCGCGGCGAGGCTTGCCGCGAGCAGTGAACTTGCGAGACGCATGTTGTTGTTTCCTCCCTTTGGCGTCGTGCTGGCTGTAGAATTTTATTCCTCGGGTAAATTCTCCTCCGCCATCATCCGGCGGGTTTCCTCGATCAGCTTCTCGATGGCGGTGCCGAGCACCCGGCGCTCGTCATTGGTCAGCGCGGCGGCCCAGCGCTGGTTGCGGTCGACGGCGTCCTGATAGATCGCGCGATACATCTCGGCGCCGGCAGGCGTCAGCCGTACCGAGATTGCCCGCAGGTCGGTGGCGTCGCCGACCTTTCCGACCAGGCCATGCTCGATCAGCCGCGTGACGAGGCGGCTGGCGTGCGCCTTCTCGATATCGGTCTCCCCGCAGATCTGCTTCAGCGACAGGGCGCCTTCCGGCCCGATCACCCCGATGATGCGGCATTCCAGGAGGCGCAGGCCGAAGCGGCGCTGGAAGCGCAGTTCGGCGTGGCGCAACGACATGCCGGCGAGGAGATGGACGCGAAACGAGGCCAGCGCGCGAAAACCGCCGGTCAGCGGCTCGGGCGGATCGACGGTCGGGATAATGCCGCGCGCCGAATTGTTGCGTTTCGCAATCATGTCGCCATTTAAGGCGATTTCGTTGTCGATAACAACTATGAACTTGTTAATTTTATGCGCGCGACCAAGCCGAGGCGACGGCGGGGCGGGTTTACTGGGGCGGCGGAGGCGGCGCGCCCGGTGGCCCCGGCGGCGGCGCGATCATCAGGATCTAGCGGGGC
>JAEYTW010000556.1 GCA_023433835.1 Pseudomonadota bacterium
TGAATGCCGGCGCCGCGGTTGGCCCGAGCAGCACGCCGCCCGCGGCGCGCAGCCGGGCCACGGCCGGGGCATCGGCGGCGGCCACGCTGTCCCGTTCGGTCAGGCTGCCCAGCCGCAGCGGCCAGCCGGCGACGGGCAGCAGGTCCTTGACCGTCGCCGGCACGCCGTCGAGCGGCCCGAGCGCCATGCCGAGCCGCCAGCGCGCCTCGGATGCGTCGGCGGCGGCCAGCGCCTCGTCGGCCGCGACATGCGTGAAGACGCGCAGGCGATCGTTGACCGCGGCGATGGCATCGAGTGCCGCCTGCGTCACCTCGACCGGCGACATCAGGCCGCTGCGATAGCCGGTGGTGAGATCCGTGATCATGCGATCAGGTGGATGTCTTCGGGCCGCCAGCGGACCGCGGCGGTGTGGCCGATGGCCAGGCCCTCCGCGTCGCGGGCCCAGGCGGTCAGCTTGACCGGGGTGGCGCCGCAGCGGCCGATGACGACGACGCGATCGCCGTAATGGACCAGGTTGTCGACGACGACCTCGGCGCGGTTATGGGCTTCGCCGGAGGCGGCGAGCGCGATCGCCTCGGGCCGTATCATTGCCAGCACCGGCCCGTCGGCGGCGGGGCCAGCGGTGCGCAGCGGCCCCAGCGGGCTGTCGATCCGGCCATTGGACACGACGGCGTCGATCATGTTGCTCTCGCCGACGAATTCGCCGACGAAGCGGGTGGCGGGCCGGGCGTAGAGGTCGAGCGGGCTTGCCACCTGCTCGACGCGGCCGCGGTTGAACACCGCGATCCGGTCCGACATCGACATCGCCTCGCCCTGGTCGTGGGTGACGTATATCAGGGTCAGACCCAGGCGGCGCTGGATCGCCTTGATCTCGATCTGCATCTGCTCGCGCAGGTTCTTGTCCAGCGCGCCGAGCGGCTCGTCCATCAGCACCAATGCCGGCTCGAACACCAGGGCGCGGGCCAGTGCCACCCGCTGCTGCTGGCCGCCGGACAATTCCCTCGGCCGGCGGCCGGCGAAATGGCCAAGGCCGACGATGTCGAGCGCCGCGGCGACCTGCCGCTGCTTGTCGTCGCGCGCGACCCCGCGCACGTCCAGCGGATAGGCGACGTTCTCGGCGACGGTCATGTGCGGGAACAGCGCGTAGTTCTGGAACACCATGCCGAGGTTGCGCCGGTGCGGCGGCACGGCGGCGATGTCGCGGCCGTCGAGCAGGATGCGGCCGCGCGTCGCCGCCTCGAAGCCGGCGATCATCATCAGGGTGGTGGTCTTGCCCGATCCGGAAGGCCCGAGGAAGGAGACGAACGAGCCGCGCTCGACCGCGAGCGAGATGTCGTCGACCGCCGCGGGCTGGCCGTCGTGGTAGCGCTTGGTCAGATGGTCGAGCGCGAGATAGGGCAAGGCATCCTCTAGGAACGGCGGCGCATCATCGCCACCGTGGCGATCAGCGCGACCAGCAGGAACAGCAGGGTGGAGACGACGGCCACGACGGGATCGCTTTCCTGGCGCACGTTCTCGAACATCCGCCTGGGCAGGGTCGAGGCGTTGCGGCCCGAGATGAACAGGGCGATCACGGTCTCGTCGAACGAATTGATGAAGGCGAACAGGGCCGCCACCAGGAAGGAGGGGCGCAAGACGGGGAAGCAGACCCGGCGGAAGCTGGTCCACGGGCCGGCGCCCGAGGCCTGCGAGGCGCGCAGCAAGGTCCAGTCGAAGGATTTGAGGCCGGCCGACAGGATCAGGAAGGCCAGCGGCACGGCGATGCAGGCATGGGCGACGGCGACGCCCGGGATGGTGTTGAGCAGGCCGATCTCGCCGAAATAGAAGAAATAGGCCAGCGCCATGACGATCGCCGGCGCCATCAGCGGCATCATGATCAGCAGGCGGACGACCTTCCGGCCGCGGAAGCCGTAGAGGGCGAAGGCGAAGGCCGCCGGGGTGGTGACCGCCATGGTGATCGCGGTCGAAGTCAGGCCGATCACCAGGCTGTTCCAGGTCGGCCCCATCCAGCGCGGATCGGTGAAATACCTGGCGTAGGAGGCCAGGGTGAAATCGGCCGGCGGAAAGGCGAGCGAGGTGCCGGCACCGAACGACATCACCGCCACCACCACCATGGGCGCGATGATGAACAGGCCGACCAGGACGGCCGCGGCGCGCGCAAACATTCTAGCCGTTCCAGAGCCGGTCGAGGCCGAACAGGTAGTCGTAGATCGCGTAGAGCGCCAGGGTCACCACCAGCAGCACCACCGCCATCGTCGCCGCCTCCTGCCAGTCGAGCAATTGTTCGATCTGGGCGCCGATCAGCCGGGCGATCATCTGGTCCTTCGGACCGCCCAGCAGTTCGGGCGTGACGTAGAACCCGAGGCAGATGACGAACACCAGCATGGCGCCGTTGATCACCCCGGGGAGGGACAGGGGCAGCCAGACCCGCCGGAAAGCCTGGAACGGCGAGCCGCCGAGCACCTCGGCCGCCCGCACCAGGTTGACGTCGATGCGCAGCATCACGGCATAGAGCGACATGATCATGAACGGCAGCAGGATATGCACCATGCCGATCGTTGCCGCGAAACCGGTGAACAGCAGCGGCGGCGGGGCGAAACCCAGCGCGCGGAACGCGGCCGAGATCGGGCCCTGGGTGCCGAGGATGACGAGCCAGGCGAAGGTGCGGACCAGGAACGAGGTCCAGAAGCTCATCGTCACGATCAGCAGGAGGCTGCGGCCGAGCCCGCCGCCATGGCGGGCGACGACATAGGCGATGGGATAGCCGAGCAGGAGGCAGAGGACGGTGACGATCGCGGCGGTGCCGAGCGTGCGGCCGAGGACGCGCAGATGGAACGGGTCGGCGAAGAAGGCGGCATAGCCACTGAGAGAGAAGCCATGCTCGCCGAACGACAGCCGCACCACCTGCAGGAGCGGCACGACGAACATGACCGCAAGGAAGACGATGACCGGCGCCAGCAACGCCCAAGGCGCCAGGATTTGGCGCAAGGGCGGGGCATGGTCGGCACCGGTCGTCATGTCGCGGTCAGCCGGCGACCCAGCGGTCGAACCGCTTGGTCATGTCGGTCAGGCGCGAGCCGACGTCGGCGATATCCTGCCAGTAGACCGCGGTCTTCATATGCTCGGGGTAGGTCGGCATCAGCGCGGCATCCTTCGGGTCGATGAACTTGAAGGCGCGTTCGTCCATCGGCCCCATGCGCGCATCGCGGCAGAACCCGGCCATCGGCTCCGGCGAGGTGGCGAACTGGATGAACTTCCAGGCATTCTCCGCCCTGGGCGTGCCTTTGGAAACCACCCAGAAGGCGCGCTCGAGCAGCGCCTGGTTGCGGACCAGCGTGATCGGCGCGCCCTCGTCGCCCAGCGTCCGGCCGTCCGAGGCCCACAGGCCGCCGGCGGCGACCTCCTTGTCCTTCAGCAGTTGCCGCGCATTGGCGCCGGACTGCCAGAAGACGCGGACATGCGGCTTGATGCGGTCGAGGCTGGCGAAGGCGCGGTCGAGGTCGAGCGGATAGAGATTGGCCTGGGTGACGCCGTCGGCCAGCAGGGCCAGGATGATCGTCTCCGACGAATAGGCCGGCAGGGTGCGCATGCCGGGGAAGCGCTTGACGTCCCACAACTCGGCCCAGCTCTGCGGCCCCGGGCCGTTCGGGTTGATGTCGTTGCGATAGACCACGTTGAACGAGAAGACGTGCGAAGCGACGGAATTGTACTGGACGTTGCCCGCCGGCACCTTCGACGGGTCGAAGGCCGAACCGGCAATGGGTTCCAGCACGCCGGCCTGGTCGGCCTGGAACAGGGCGGGGTCGCCCAGGGTGGTGACGTCGAAGTCGTAGGTCTTGGTCCGGGCCTGGGCGACCAGCTTGGCATAGGATACCGGCGAGACCGTCTCGACCCGGATGCCCGTGGCCTTGGTGAACGGGTCGAACAGGTTCTTGCGCGCGGCCTCGAGCCAGGTGCCGCCCCAGGAATTGACCGAGATGAAATCGTCGGCGGCGCGGGCGCGGCCGATGAACGGGGCCGCCAGGCCGGTGCCGGCGATGCCGGCGAGAACACGACGGCGCGAGGGACGCTGAAGCATGACGGGCCTCCTTCTGTCGTTGGAAATGTCTTCATTTAGAAGACAATTATTGATATATGAAGACATTAGAAAAGCGTGCCCGATCGCTGTCAATAGACGATCGTCAGGATTGGGCTTTCATTCCGGTCACGGGGATCACGAATTTGAGCGGTGATGACACTGAAGAACAAGGCGGCGGCACGAGGGCGTTGTCATCCTCGCTGCGCACCCTCGCCATGCTCGATGCGATGGCGGGGTTCGCGCGGCCCTTCCGCTTTCCCGAACTCTCCAAGCTGGTCGGCGGCTCGCGCGCCGGCAACTACCAGAAGCTGATCACGCTGGTCGCGGCCGGCTGGGTCGAGGCGCTGACCGATGGGTATTACCGCCTGTCGCTGCATGCCGTGCGCGTCGGCGGGGCGGCGCAGACCCAGGCCGGCCTCGGCCTGCGCCTCAGGCCGCTGATGGAAGCCCTGTCGGCCGAGCTGGGCGAGAGCGTGTCGCTGGTCGTATGCGACCGCGATGTCCTCTACATCATCGACGAGGTGCTGACCCGCGACCTGCTGCAGGTCTCGTTTCGCGTCGGCACGACGATGACGCTGGAGCAGACGGCGTCGGGCCGGATCTTTGCCGCATTCATGAGCGAGGCCGAGCGCGCCGCGTTGAAGGCCGGGGGCGTGGCCCTGCCTGACGAGCAGGTGATGGCCGAGGTACGGCGGGCATTCTTCGCCACTTCGAAGCGGGCGCAGAAGAGCGAGATCCTGGCGCTGGGCGTGCCGATCTTCGATGCACATCAGCGTTGCATCGCCGTGCTGTCGGTGGCCGGGCCCTACGACCGCGTCGACGTCGAGGCCGGCCGCATCGCGCTGATGCGCACGGTCAGCCGCTTCATGAACCAGTCCGGCGGCTGGAAACCCTGGGGCGATGCCTATGGCTGAGCCAGGCGCAGCAGGATCACGGCCAGCATGCCGGGATGGGTGATCATCACGTTGTGGGCCGAGGGCAGGTCGATGACGGTCCAGCCCGGCTTGCCGCGATGGCGGTCGGCCGCCTCGATGAAATAAGGGCGGCGATGCTCCGTCAGCCGGATATAGGCCTTGTGCGGGATCGCCTCGGCCGCGCCGTTGCGGGCCAGCCGCTCCTCGTAGCAGGCCAGCGGCATCGGCGTGCAATGGCTGTTGATCCAAGCCTGGTCTGCCTGATCCTGCGTGCCGAAGAAATCGGCCTTGGTCGGCGGCAGCAGCCAGCCGAAGCCTTCCGCCTCGGCCCGCGCCTTCAGGCGGCCATGCACCTCCGGCCCGATGATGTCGGCGGCCGACTGGCCGTCGGTCGGCACATGGGCATCGAGATAGACCAGCGTGCGGATGCGGCCGGGCAGGCGGTCGGCGACCCCTGAGACCACCATGCCGCCATAGCTGTGGCCGACCAGCACGACGTCGTCGAGGTCTTCCCATTCCATCAGGTTGGCGACATCGGCGACGTGGGTCGACAGGTTGACCGCGGGCGAGATCAGGTGGTGGCGGTCGGCGTGCCCGGTCAGCGACGGGGTGAAGACCCGGTTGCCGTCGCGCGACAGGAGCGGCACGACCCGGCCCCAGCACCAGCCGCCATGCCACGAGCCATGGACGAGGACGAAGGTGGTCATCCGAATACCTCCCCGTAGAGGCGCAGCCAGTTGCCGCTGGTGATCTTCCCGATTTCCTCGGGCGAGAAGCCGATCTCGCGGAAGCCGTCGAACACCAGGTTCAGCTGGCCCGGCCGCTGGTACCAGAACGGCGGCGGCACCGCGCCGGGGCGGGCGGCCGAGCCGGCGCCGTAGTTCTCGCCCCGCGTCCAGTAGCCCTTGCGCATCCAGTCGAGGTCGTCGGGCACCTTCTTGTTGTGGTTGGTATCGGTGCCGATGCCGACATGGTCGAGCCCGGCCAGCTCGACGGTGCGGGCGACCAGCGTGCACCATTGCCGCAGGTTCTCGCTGTGGGCATCGCCGACGATGTTGCGGTAGGTGGCGCAGCCGATCACCCCGCCGTTGTCCTTCAGCGCCGCGATCACCTCGGTCGACTTGTTGCGCGGATGGTCGTAGACCGCGCGCGGGTTGGCATGGGTGATGGCCACGGGCTTCTTCGACCACTTGATCGCGTCGAGCGTCGTGCGGTCGCCGACATGCGACAGGTCGACGACGATGCCGGCGCGGTTCATCTCGTCGATCACTTCGCGGCCGAAGCGGGCGAGGCCGGAATCGTGCTCCTCGTAGCAACTGCCGCCCAGTTCGTTCTGGTTGTTGTAGGTCAGCTGCAGGACGCGGGTGCCGAGTTCGGCGAAGATCTCGACCAGGCGGATGCGGCCCTGCAGGCAGTTGGTGTTCTGGAAGCCCAGGATGATGGCGACCTTGCCCTCGTCATGGGCGCGGCGGATATCGGCCACCGAGGTGGCGATCAGCGCGACGTCTTCATTGGCGCGGACCAGGTCGCGCCAGCGGGCCAGCGAGTCGAGCGAATCGACCGTGCCTTCCCAGAAGCCGCAGGTGACGGTCACGCAGGTGACGTTGCCCGAGCGCAGCTCCTCGAACGAGGCCCGGTTGAAATGGCCGCATTGCAGCCCGTCGATCAGCATCATCGGCCATCCTCCTTCAGGCGGCGTCGCCGGCATCGCGGCCGTCGGCGCTGAGGCTCGATCCGGCATGGCGGCGGGAAATCTCGGATTCGGGCACCAGATAACCCTCGGCCCGGTCGCACAGCCGTCGCCACAGATCGGGGTCGACGGGGAAATCGTCATGGCCGGCCGGCGGGCGTTCCGCCGAGCGGACGGCCGCGATGCCGTCGCCCGACACGGCGAAGGCGGCGCCGTGGCGCGGCCCGAAGGCTGTGACGGCGGCGAGCAGGTCGGGCGCGGCAATGTTGGTGACGCGGATCGACGCGCGGTCCGCATGGGCCAGCCGTTCGGCCAGCAGGTCGACGATGAAGGGCAGGGCGACCAGCGCATGCAGGCCGCCGCCGTCGAG
>JAEYTW010000650.1 GCA_023433835.1 Pseudomonadota bacterium
GCGCGAGACCGAATTCGGCATCATCCGCGTCGAGCGCCGCCGCGCCGACGGCTCGTTCATCTACATGCAGGGCTGCGGCGTCCAGAGCTGGGCGGATGCCACCGGCGAAAGCCTGCTGCGCTACGTCCGCGCCGCCTGCCGGGTGATCGAGGCGCGCCAACCCGCCAATACGCTGGTCATCGGCTGCGGCGGCGGTTCGCTGCCGACGATGCTGCACCGGCGCGGCGTCAAGGTGACGACGGTCGACGTCAACCCGCACGCCTTCGATCTGGCGACGCGCTTCTTCCACCTGCCGCTCGACGTCGAATGCC
Source organism: Pseudomonadota bacterium (assembly GCA_023433835.1). Lineage (GTDB taxonomy): Bacteria > Pseudomonadota > Alphaproteobacteria > Ferrovibrionales > Ferrovibrionaceae > JAFKFH01. The sequence goes on from JAEYTW010000650.1 coordinate 312, forward strand.
GGGTGGCCGACGGGCATGAATTCCTGGCGCGGGACGCGCGGGCCTGGGACGTCATCATGCTCGACGCCTATGACGGCGAGGCGATGCCCGGCCATTTCATGGCCGGCGGCTTCATCGCCGATGCCGCCCGGCGGCTCAGCCCCGACGGCTGGATCGTCATCAACGTGGTGATCGAGACTGCCGACGACCCGCTGCCCGACGACATCGCGACGCTGATGCGCTCGTGCGGGCTCGATGCCCGCATCTATGGCGACGCCGAGATGTTCGAGGGCAACTGCCTCCTGGTCGGCGGCCCCCGGGGCAACGCCGCCCTGCGGCAGCTCGATGCCGCCTTGCGGGCAACCGACTGTCCCTATCGCGGGCGCGCGCCGCGATCCGAGTAGATCGACCCGGGATCTGGACTCATATAAGCTGCACCCCCGCAAACAGGGGGCGATTCGATGGCTGTACGCGCATATCAGGCCGGGCTGTACGGGGTGGCGGCACTGACGATCCTGGCCGCGGCGCTTGGCGGCTGCGCCACCAACCGCTCGCGGATCGCGGTCGAGGCGCGCACCAGGCTGGTGGGCATGCCGGTCGACGACTTTCTGGTCTGCATGGGCCCGCCGGCGGCCAAGAGACGGGAAAGCGCGATCGACTTCCTGATCTACAAATCCTCCGCGCGCGTCAACAGCACATCCCTGGCGGGCAACGTCACCCGCTCCAGCACGACCGTCGTCAGCGACTGCACCGCCAACGTGGCGGTGCGGGATGGCAAGGTCGCATCGATCAGCTATACGGGCGATGTGCACGAGCTTGGTGACGAATACGGGCTGTGCTACGAGATCGTCGCCGGCTGCATGGGCCGATAGCGTCAATCGCGCCGATACAGCGCGAGACCCGACACGCCATCGCCCAGCCCGGATCGCGGCTGCATCGTCGGGATGGCTTAGTCGCCGCCGTTCTGCGTCCGATAGGGTATCGGCGCGGTCGTTTCCAGGCTGCGCTTCCGCCGGCGCAGCCGGTGCGCCTCCTGGTCGACGTCCTCGTCGACCAGGTGCACACCATTCCGGGAATAGATACCCGTCAGCCGTTGCGGAACGTGTAGCTGTAGCCGTTGATCGCCGGGGCGCCGCCGAGATGGGCGTAGAGCACGCGCGAGCCGGCGGGGAAGAACCCCTTCTGCACCAGGTCGATCATGCCCTGCATCGACTTGCCCTCGTAGACCGGGTCAGTGATCATGCCTTCAAGCCGCGCCGACAGGCGGATCGCCGCCAGCGTCTCGGCCGAGGGCACGCCGTAGACCGGATAGGCGTAGTCTTCGTTCAGCACGATATCCTCGGCCGTGATCGGGCGGACGCCGACCAGTTCGGCGGTGCGCTGGGCAATGTCGAGGACCTGGGCCTTGGTCTGGGCCGGGGTGAACGAGGCATCGATGCCGATCACCTGCCGGGCGCGGCCGTCCGCGGCGAAACCGACGACCATGCCGGCATGGGTCGAGCCGGTGACGGTGCAGACGACGATGTAGTCGAACTTGAAACCGAGGGCGGCTTCCTGGGCGCGCACTTCCTCGGCAAAGGCGACGTAGCCCAGGCCGCCGAACTTGTGCACCGAGGCGCCGGCCGGAATGGCGTAGGGCTTGCCGCCCTTGGCCCTGACGTCATCGAGGGCGGCTTCCCAGCTGGCGCGGATGCCGATGTCGAAGCCTTCGTCGACCAGCTGGACGTCGGCGCCCATGACCCGCGAGAGCAGGATATTGCCGACGCGGTCGTAGACCGCATCCTCATGAGGCACCCAGCTTTCCTGCACCAGCCGGCATTTCATGCCGATCTTGGCGGCGGTGGCCGCGACCATGCGGGTGTGGTTGGACTGCACGCCGCCGATCGAGACCAGCGTGTCGGCACCCGAGGCGATGGCGTCCGGCACGATGTATTCGAGCTTGCGCAGCTTGTTGCCGCCGAAGGCCAGGCCGGAGTTGCAATCCTCGCGCTTGGCCCAGATCTCGACGCCGCCGCCGAGATGGGCCGACAGCCGCTTCAGCGGCTCGATCGGCGAGGGGCCGAAAGTCAGCGGGTAACGTTCGAATTTCTGAAGCATGGGGCTCTCCCTGGCCGCGGTCTGATGCCGGCGAGAGTAGCCAAAATCATCTGAAATATACTCTCAAAATCATATCATTTTTTTGATCTTCTTTTCTCATTATCAGATTTAATCAATTTTTTCATCCTAATAATAGACATATTACGCAATTATCTTCGGTACCTTATTCAGCCAGCAGATCGCTGCGCTCGATCCGCCGCAGGGCGGCGGCGCGGCGCAACGCGTCGCGGCGGATTTCTTCGGCGGTTTCGAAGGTGAACTGGATATGGGCATCGGCGGCACGCGCCGCCGCCTCGGGATCGCCCGACAGCACCGCCTCGGCGATGGCGAGATGCTGGCGCGCCAGTTCGTCGCGCACGCCCGGCCGGCGGTACAGGGTATCGCGGTTGTAGAACACGCCCTGGCGCAGCATTTCCTGGAACACCCGCATCACATGCAGCATGACGATGTTGTGGGCTGCCTCGTAGATCAGGACATGGAGGTCGGCATCGGCCGCCGCCTCCTCCGACGGATCCTCGATCTCATGGGCCCGGCGGATGCGGTCGGCACAGGCCGCGATCGCCGCCCGGTCGATCTCGGTCGCGCGCAGCGCGGCCAGCCGCGCCGCCACGGCCTCGGTATGGCGGCGATATTCGAAGTAATCCGCCGTCACCCGCTCATTGCCGGCGAACAGCGCCGCCAGCGGGTTGGCCAGCGCCGCCTCGAACCGCGCGACCGTCGTGCCGCCGCGGCCGGTTACCAGCAATCCCTTGTCCTCGAGCCGCGCCAGCGCCTCGCGCAATGAAGGCCGCGATACGCCGAGCTTTTCGGCCAGGTCGCGCTCGGCCGCCAGCTTCTCGCCGGGGCGCAACACGCCTTCGAGAATCATCGCCTCGATCCGTTCGGCGATGCTGTCGGCCAGACGCACCGGCTTGACCGCTTCCGACATGGTGACCTCGTGATTGACTGTCTTGGTAAAAAGATTTATCCAAAAAGACAGTGGTCTACAAGATGAACCAAAGGACGCCCCATGACGGTGGTCACCAATGTCCAGGACCTGCGCGCCCTGGCCCGCCGGCGGGTGCCCCGGGCGATCTTCGACTATGCCGATCGCGGCTCGTATGACGAGGTGACCTTACGCGCCAATCGCGCCGGGCTTGCCGCCATCGGCCTGCGCCAGCGGGTAATGGTCGACGTCTCGACCCGATCGACGGCGACGACGATGGCTGGCCAGCCGGCCAGCATGCCGGTCGCCATCGCGCCGACCGGCCTGACCGGCCTGTTCCACCGGAACGGCGAGATTCACGGCGCCCGCGCCGCCGAAGCCTTCGGCATTCCGTTCTGCCTGTCGACGATGTCGATCTGCTCGATCGAGGATGTCCGGGCGGGCACATCAAAGCCGTTCTGGTTCCAGCTCTACGTGATGCGCGACCGCGGCTTCGCCCGCTCGCTGATCGAACGGGCGATCGCCGCGCAATGCTCGGCCCTGGTCCTGACGCTCGACCTGCAGATCCAGGGCCAGCGCCATCAGGACCTGAAGAACGGCCTGGCCGTGCCGCCCCGGCTGACGCTCGCCAATGCGCTGGACATCATCGCCAAGCCGGGCTGGGCCGCCGGCGTGCTGTTCGGCAAGCGCCGCACCTTCGGCAACCTCGCCGGCCAGATCAAAGGGTCTGACAATCTCGCCACCCTGTCGCAATGGATCGCCAGCCAGTTCGACCCGTCCTTGAACTGGCAGGATATCGAGTGGGTGCGCAAGATGTGGCCGGGCAAGCTGATCCTCAAAGGCGTGCTCGACGCCGAGGATGCCAGGATCGCCGCAGCCTCCGGCGCCGACGCGATCGTCGTCTCCAACCACGGCGGCCGCCAGCTCGATGGCGCCGCGGCCTCGATCGACGCCCTGCCCGAGATCGTCGAGACGGTGGCCGGCCGCACCGAAATCCTGTTCGACGGCGGCGTGCAATCGGGCCAGGACGTGCTGAAGGCCCTGGCACTGGGCGCCCGCGGCTGCCTGATCGGCAAGGCATTCCTCTATGGCCTGGCAGCCCAGGGCGAGGCGGGCGTCACCCGCATGCTCGAGATCATCCGCAAGGAACTCGACGTCTCGATGGCCCTGACCGGCACGCGCGACGTTGCCGAGGTGACGCCGGCCATCCTGCGCCGTTAGACTGAAATCTTGAGCCAGGTCCCGAAGGGAGAGCCCAGCCACATGCAGATGCCCGCACCCGACCAGGCGGCGATCTCGGCCCTGCCAGCCCTGCTGGCCGAACTCGAAAGCTTCCTGCCCCCGGACTCGATCGTCGCCGAGCGCCGCTCGGTCAAGGCGTTCGAGACCGACGGGCTGTCGGCCTATCGCCAGGAGCCGCTGTGCGCGGTGCTGCCGCGCACCACGGCCGAGGTTGCGCGCATCCTGCAGGTCTGCGATCGCCTGGGGATCAAGGTGGTGCCGCGCGGCGCCGGCACCGGCTTGTCCGGCGGCGCGCTGCCGCTGGCCGACGGGGTGCTGCTGGTGATGAGCCGGTTCAACCGCGTGCTCGACATCGACCTGCCCAATCGCTGCGCCGTGGTCCAGCCGGGCGTCACCAATCTCGGCATCACCCGCGCGGTCGAGGGGCAGGGTTTCTACTACGCCCCCGACCCGTCCAGCCAGATCGCCTGCACGATCGGCGGCAACGTGGCCGAGAATTCCGGCGGCGTGCATTGCCTGAAATACGGCCTGACCACCAACAACATCCTGGGCGTCGAACTCGTGCTGATGTCGGGCGAGGTGATCCGGCTGGGCGGCAGGCACATGGATGCGGCGGGTCTCGACCTGATGGGCGTGGTCTGCGGCTCGGAAGGCCTGCTCGGCGTCATCACCGAAGTCACCGTGCGCCTGCTGCCCAAGCCCGAGACGGCGCGTGCCGTGCTGCTCGGCTTCCCGTCGTCCGAAGCGGCCGGCGACTGCGTCGCCCGGGTGATCGCCGCCGGCATCATCCCCGGCGGCATGGAGATGATGGACAAGCCGGCGCTGAACGCCACCGAGGATTTCGTCCAGGCCGGCTATCCGCGCGATGCCGAGGCGCTGCTGATCGTCGAACTTGACGGGCCGGGCGCCGAGGTCGACCACCTGATCGGCGCGGTGTCCGAGATCGCCGATGCCTGCGGCGCGACCTACCGCCGGATCTCGACCACGGAGGCCGAGCGGCAATTGTTCTGGGCCGGGCGCAAGGCCGCCTTCCCCGCCGCCGGCCGCATCTCGCCCGATTACCTCTGCATGGACGGTACGATCCCGAGGAAGCGCCTGCCGGAAGTGCTGAGCCGCATGCAGGACCTGTCGCGCAAGCACGATTTGCGCGTCGCCAACGTCTTCCACGCCGGCGACGGCAACCTGCACCCCCTGATCCTCTACGACGCCAACGAAGGCGATCAGCTGGCCCGCGCCGAAGCCTTCGGCGCCGACATCCTGCGCCTCTGCGTCGAGGGCGGCGGCGTCCTGACCGGCGAGCACGGCGTCGGCGTCGAGAAGCGCGACCTGATGCCGGCGATGTTCGACGAGGTCGACCTGAACCAGCAGCAGCGGCTGAAATGCGCCTTCGACCCGACGCAGCGGCTGAACCCCGGCAAAGTGTTCCCCACCCTGCATCGCTGCGCCGAACTGGGCCGCCTGCATGTCCATCGCGGCGCCCTGCCCTTCCCCGACCTGCCGCGGTTCTGATGCCCCGGATCCCCCATGACTGAGATACTGCACGCCCGCGACGAGCGGGACATCACCGAGACCGTTGCCTGGGCGCTGGCCGGCAACCACCCCCTCGAACTGCGCGGCCGCGGCAGCAAGGCCGGGCTCGGCCATGCCGTCGCCGTCGATCACGTCCTCGATCTGTCGCGGCTGTCGGGCATATCGTCCTACGAACCCGAGGAACTGGTGCTGACCGCGCAGGCCTGCACGCCGATGGCCGAGATCGAGGCCCTGCTGGTCCAGCGGGGCCAGCAACTGGCGTTCGAACCGCCGGATCTCGGCCCGCTGCTCGGCACCGGCGGCGGCACGCTAGCCGGCGCGCTTTCCTGCAACCTTGCCGGGCCGCGACGCTTCAAGGCCGGTGCGGCGCGCGATCATTTCCTCGGCTTCCGTGGCGTCTCGGGGCGGGCCGAAGCCTTCAAGGCCGGCGGCAAGGTGGTCAAGAACGTCACCGGCTACGACCTGTGCAAGCTGGTCGCCGGCTCCTACGGCACGCTGGTCGCGCTGACCGAGGTGACCATCAAGGTCCTACCGGCGCCGGAAACCCAGCGCACCTTGCAGCTGCGCGGCATCGAGCCCCAGGCCGCGATGGTCGCGGCCGCCAATTCGCCGCATGAAGTCTCGGGGCTGGCGCTGGTCGACGGCGTCACGTCGATCCGCATCGAAGGCCCGGAACCCTCGGTCGCCTATCGGCTGAAGGCATTGACCGGGCAGCTCGGCGGCGACGCGGACGTGCTGGACGACGCCGCCTCGCGCCGTTTCTGGCGCGACGTCCGCGACGTCGCGGTCTTCGGCCGGCACCGGGACCGCGCGCTGTGGCGC
>JAEYTW010000681.1 GCA_023433835.1 Pseudomonadota bacterium
GGGTCTGACGGCCGGCCAGAAGCTCGCCGCCGAGGCGCGCCACGACCTCGGCGAGCAGCTGCGCTGGCTGACCGCGGTCGAGGGTTATCGCGGCATTGCCCAGCGGATCGATGCGCGCATCCAGGCCGAATGCCCCGATATCGATCGCGAGACCTTCATCGAACCGCGCGAGATGTGTTCGACCACCCATGTCCACGACGATCACCGCCTGGTGGTGATCGAGACCGGGCAGATGGTGTTCTGGGGCAATCTCGGCATGAAGCTCGAACTGGAGCCGGGCGAGATGGTGCTGGTGCCGATGGGCCGGCTGCACGGGTCGAGCGTGCTGTCGGACGAATGCATCTACCACCAGCCGATCATTCCCGACAACTGGGTCGATACCCTGGTGCATGAGCACGAAGCCCGCCTGAACGCGGCTTAACGCGTCGATTTCGGAACTGGACGATCAGCCTGCCGCGCCGTGCGCGGCGGGCCACGGGAGGAGTGCGTGCGATGCAGGTGACGGGCAAGACGGCCAAGATGCCGAAGGCACCGTTCACGGAATGGACCGAGCGGGTGATCTTCCGCGACCGGGCCGGCGGGCATGACCTGCCGGCCTGGCTGGACGAGGCCTATGCCACGTTCCGCGAGCAGGTGATCGACCCGGCCTTTCCCTGCTTCTTCGGCACCCAGGCCGAGCGGCGCGGCGAGATGTTCTATTCCTATGTCGACGGCGGCGATCTCGGCCATCTGCCCGCGACGATGGCGCGGTTCGTCGAGCTGTCGGCCCTGCGCCAGAACGAGAAGAACAATTTCGCGATCTTCTTCGAGCCCGACGAGACACCGCTGACGCATGACGGCTATCGCGCGCTGTTCTGGCGGGTGCTGCAGCATCTGCACGACCACGACCCGGCGATCGACCCGACCGCGCCCCAGCACGACCCCGATCATCCCGACTGGGAGTTCGCCTTCGCCGGGGTGCAGATGTTCGTGGTCGGCTGCACGCCGTCCTATCTGCGCCGGCGCAGCCGCAATCTCGGCCGCGGCATGATCTTCCTGTTCCAGCCGCGCTCGGTCTTCGTCGACCTCGTCACCCAGAAGGCGATCGGGCCGGAAGCGCGCGGCGAGGTGCGCCGGCGCCTGCTGCTGTGGGACGACGGCGTCGGCGCCCATGCCGATCTCGGGGTCTACGGCGATGCCGAAAACCGCGAATGGAAGCAGTATTTCCTGCCTGACGACGACGATCCGGTCGCCGGCGTCTGCCCGTTCCTGCCGCGGCGCCAGGCCCCGGCCGCCGACCTCGTGGCGCTGTTGCGCCGCCGCGCCGCCGAACAGCCCGACCGGATCGCGATCCGCTTCCTGGTCGACGGCGAAACCGAGGAGGCAGCGGTCGACTACGCCACGCTCGATCGCCGCGTCCGGCTGTTTGCGCGGCAGTTGCTGAAGCAGGCCGCGCCCGGCGATCGGGTCATGCTGTTGCTGCCCAGCGGCATCGACTATGCCGTGGCCTTCTTCGCCTGCCTCTATGCCGGGCTGATCGCGGTGCCGGCCTATCCGGCCGATACCGTCCACCCCCAGCATTTCGCCCGGCTGCAGGCGATGCTCAGGGATGCCGGCCCGCGCCTGCTGGTGACCGATGCGGCCCACGCCGGCCTTCACCAAACCTTCGGCGAGGGCGCCACGACCGTGGTGATGGGGCCGCCCTCGGACGACGAGACCGCCTGGCAGCCGCTGCCGGCGCCGTCCGACGCGATCGCCTTCCTGCAATACACCTCCGGTTCCACCGCGACCCCCAAGGGCGTGATGGTGGGCCACCGCCACCTGATGGCCAACCTGTCGGTGCTGCGCTCGGGCTTCGGCCTGCGGCCCGACGACGTCATGGTGTCGTGGCTGCCGCTCTATCACGACATGGGGCTGATCGCCGGCATGCTGTCGCCGATCTTCTGCGGCTTCCCGCTGGTGCTGATGTCGCCGCAGCATTTCTTAGGGAGTCCGTCGCGCTGGCTGCGCGCGATGTCGCGCCATGGCGGCACGGTCGGCGGCGCGCCGGATTTTGCCTTCCAGCTCTGCCTCGATCGGGTCGGCGACAGCCAGCTGGCCGATGTCAGGCTCGATCGCTGGCGCCTGGCCTGGTGCGGGGCCGAGCCGATCCGCCAGGCGACGATGGAAGGTTTCGCCGAACGTTTCGCCGGCGTCGGTTTCGCGCGCGGCGCGCTCTATCCCTGCTACGGCCTGGCCGAGGCGACGCTGATGGTCTCCGGCAACCGTCGCGGCGACGGCCCCTTGTCCGTCCGCTTCTCGGCCGAGGCACTGGCCCAGGGCCGCGCGGTGACCGACCCCGACGGCGTCGCGCTGATGGATTGCGGCGTGGCCCATGACGGCCACGCCATCCGCATCGTCGATCCGGCGACGGGCGAGGCCTGCCCCGACGGGACGGTCGGCGAAATCCGCTATGCCGGCCCCAGTGTCGCCGGCGGCTACTGGCAACGGGCTGAAGATGAGAGCTTTGCCGGCGACGAGCTGCGCACCGGCGATCTCGGCTTCATCCACCAGGGAAAGCTGTTCGTCTGCGGCCGCTGCAAGGACTTGATCATCATCCGCGGCCAGAACCTCTATCCGCAGGATGTCGAACAGACCGTGTCGGTCGAGGTCGACGGGCTGCGCCAGGGCCGGATCAGCGCCTTTCCGGTCGAGATCGACGGCGTCGAGGGCATCGGCATCGCCGCCGAGATGCCGCGGGCCCGGCTGCGCCAGCTCGATGCGCCGGCGATGTTTCGCGCGATCGGCGGCGCGGTGGCCCGCATCCACCAGGAGCCTGTCGCGCTGATCCTGCTGCTGCACCCCGGCGACCTGCCGCGCACGTCGAGCGGCAAGCTGCAGCGTTCGGCCTGCCTGCCGCGCTGGCGCGCGGGCGTGCTGCAGCCGGCGGCCGTCTATCGCCAGGGCGAGACGGCCGAGAGGGTGGGGCCGCGCGATGCGCGCGAGGCCGCGATCGTCGCGATCTGGCGGACGGTGTTCGACGGCCGCGACATCGGCGTGACCGACGATTTCTTCGCGATCGGCGGGCAGTCGATCGCCGCGGCGCGGCTGGCGGCGCGGCTGGCGGATCACTACGGCGTGGCCGTGCCGCTGCGCCTGGTGTTCGAGGCGCCGACGGTCGCCGCCCAGGCAC
>JAEYTW010000691.1 GCA_023433835.1 Pseudomonadota bacterium
GGCGAGCGCGGCATCAAGGCCGGCGAGATCGGCGACCATTTCGACCACGGCACCGGTCGCGGCCTCGGCCCGGGCGGCGGCGGCGGCCGGCAATTGCTGCGAGATCACGACGAGGTCGCGAACGATCATTTCTCGCGCAGCGCCCGGTCCCATGCCCGGGTCAGCGGGCTCATCATATACGCAAGGGCGGTGCGTGCGCGCAGCGGAATGATGACGTCGACGCTCATACCCGGGGCCAGCGCCACGCCGGCCGCGGCGAGTTCGGCGGCATCGACGGTCGAGATGATGGAAAAATAATCCTGGTTGGTACGCGGATCGTTCAGCCGGTCGGCCGAAACCTTCACCACGTGGCCGCCGACCTTGGGCATCGCTGCCTGCTTGAAGGCGGTCAGCCGCACCTCGGTCGCCATGCCGGGGCGGATTTCCTCGACCGCGTCAGGCGAGACCCGGGTCTCGGCCACCAACGGGCTTTCGACCGGCACGATCTCGAGCACCACGTCGCCGCGGTTGATGACCCCGCCGACCGTGAAGACCTTCATCCCCACGACGTAGCCACCCATCGGCGCGACCAGCGCGATGCGGGCCAGCACGTCCTTGGCCGCATGCAGGCGGGGACCGAGATCGAACAGCCGCGCGGTGACGTCGCGCAGCGATTCGGCCACCTCGCTCTGCCGGTCGCGTTCGAGCTGGGCCAGCTGGATCTCGGTCTCGCCGATCTGCTGGCTCAGCCGGGCAACGGTCGCGCGCAGATCCGCCGCGGTACCCTGCAGCGCCGCCACCGACCGCTGCAGGTCCAACAGGCGGCTCTTGGTGGCATAGCCTTCATCGTAGAGCGACTTGACATCCTTGGCCTGCTCGCCGGCCAACGCCAGCTGGCGATCGGTGGCACCGATCTGGCCGCGAGCACCGATGATCTGCTCCTTCAATTGCTCGATGCGCTGGCGCTGGATATCGCGCTGGCCGTTGATCGCCCGACGGCGGGCGGTGAACTGGTCGCGCTGGGATTGCAGATACTGGGCGACGATCGGCTCGGTCGCGGCACGGGCCTGCAGCGCTGCGGGAAAGACGATTTCGGCCTGATCCCGCTGTTCGGCCAGCAGACGCGCCTCGAGCGCCTGCAGCGAATCGTACTGCGCCTGCAGCGAATCGACATTGGCCCGCGGCCCGACGTCGTCCAGGCGGACCAGGGTCTGGCCGGCCCTGACCTTCTCGCCTTCCTTGACGAGGATCGCGGCGACGATACCGCCATCCAGATGCTGCACCGCCTGGCGGTTGCCCTCGACCTTGATCACGCCGACGCTGACCACCGCCGAATTCAGCGGCGCAATTGCAGCCCAGCCGATCAGCACGCCGAAAAACAGCAACAGGATCACCACGCCGGACAGGATAGCGGTGCGCGTGCCGCTGTTGCCGAGAATGCTCGGCGGCTGGGGGGCGCGATAGGGCAGCAGTTCCTGGTTCATGTCGCCTGGGCCTCGGCGGTGCCCAGGGCCTCCGGCCCGGCGGGGCGGGCCGATGCCGAACGCGCCTGGTCGATCGTCCCGAAGAACTGGATCGATCCGTCGCGCAGCGCCAGCACCCGGTCGGCCAGGTCCATCAGGGCGCGCTTGTGGGTGATCAGCACCACCGTACAGCCGGCGCTGCGCAGGCCCCGCACGGCATTGAGCAGCGCGGCCTCGCCTAAGGAATCGAGATTCGAGTTCGGCTCGTCCAGCACGACCAGCTTGGGATCGCCGAATACCGCCCGGGCCAGGCCGATCAGCTGCCGCTGGCCGCCGGACAATTGCGAGGCGGTATCGTCGAGCTCGGTGTCGTAGGCCTTGGGCAGGCGGGCGATGGTTTCGTGGATGCCGACCATTTCGGCCGCGGCGATCACGTCCTCGTTGCTGGCTTCGCGGAAGCGGGCGATGTTGTCGCGCACCGTGCCCGGCAGCAGCGATACCGATTGCGGCAAATAGCCGACGTGATAGCCGAAATCGTTGCGGTTCCAGCGGAAGACGTCGAGGCCGTCGAGGCGGACGGCACCCAGGCTGGGTTTGACCACCCCCAGCAGCAGACGGGCCAGCGTGGTCTTGCCCGAGGCGCTCGGGCCGACCACGACGAGCATCTCGCCTGGCTGCACCGCGAAACTGATGTCGCGCAGGATCGGGCGTTGGCGCGCGTTGCGAGTGTAGGAGACATGCTCGACGGTCAGCCGCCCTTGTGGCGCGGCCGTCGTCACGATGCTGTTGCGACCGCGTTCAACATCCCCGGTCAGCAGTTCTTCCAAACGGCCGATCGCCCCGCGCGCCACGGCAAAACCCTGCCAGGAACTGATGAGGCGGTCGGTTGGAGACAGCAACATGCGAAACAGGATCATGGTGGCGAACATGCCGCCATAGGTGATGCTGCCCTCGATCACCAGGAAGGCTCCAACCGCCAGTCCTACCGACGATAGAAAGGAACGCATGAACTTGTTGAACGTCAGCAGCGTGATCTCGGAAACCCGCACCGCGCCCTGTTCGGCGAGCGCCTCGTCGCGCCGCGCGCGCCAGCGCGCGATAACCGCCGAATGCATGCCGGTCGCCTGAATGACCTCGGCGTTGCGCAAGAGGCCCGTCGCCGCGACCATCGAACGGAAGCCGGCAAGATTGGCGCTGTTGACCTGATTGTTCTGCACCATCTGCCGGGCCAGCGAGATGATGGTGACGAGCAACGCGCCAGCCACCGCCAGCAGCCCCACATACAAGTGTATCGCGAAGGCAGCGGCAATATAGATGACAATCCATGGAGCGTCGAAGAAGGCTCGGGCTCCCGAATTGCTCGCAAAGTTACGCACCGCGTCGAGATCGTTAAGTGGGCCGCCGTTGCGATATTCCGGCTTCTCCGCGACGGCGGCAATCGCCGCATCGAGGACTTGGCCGCCGAGCAGGCGATCGATATGCTCGCCGATCCTGGCCATCACGATCGAACGGATCTCCTCGATCACCGCTTCGGTGAGCAATGCCACCGCCAGCAGCAGGGTCAGCACCGCCAACGTGATCAGGCTGCCGCTGGACAGGACGCGATCGCCGACCTGGATCATGTAGATGACCGGGCCGAGCTGCAGCAGGTTGATTCCGGCGCTGAACAGCCCGGCCGCCCAGAAGGCCCCGCGGCAGGACCGGATGGCGGCCGAGATCGGCGAGGTCTCAGCCACGGCTGTTGGCCCGCGCGACGGCCAGCGCCGAGGCCACCGGCCCGGCCCAGTCGCCGAGATCGCCGCCCCCCTCGATCCAGGTCAAGAGCGTGCGCGCCGCGCCGTATTTCCGCGCCCCGTTCAGCAGATGATAGGCCCAGGCGACCAGCAGCGGCAGGCGCTCGGCCGTGATCTCGCCCGCGGGATCCACCAGGGCGGGATCGATCAGGGACGCCAGCGCCGCGGCCGCCGGATACTGGCCGGTGAAAACCGCCTGGCGGAACAAGGCTTCGACGGCCGGGGCGACCTCGGGTCGCGCTCCCATCCGGGCCAGGGCGGCAGCCGTCGGTTCGGGGGCTTCGGCAAACCGGGCGAGCCAGGCGTTGGCCACCAATTGCCCCTGCAGCGCCAGCAGGCTTTCAACGTCCGGATGCAGCCCGGCGCAGGCGTGGAGGATGGCGCCAGCCTCCTCCAGGGCGGTGCCCAGACCCAGGTCCTGGCGGGCGAGCGCCACCAGCAGCTCGATCAGGCCATTGCGCAGCCCGGGATGGCTGTCGGAGGCCGCCGGCGGCAGCGGCGCGGCCGGCGGATCGCCGCCGGTCAGCCGGGCGTACCAGGCCAGTGCCCGCATCACCGTCTCGCGGGTCGCCGCCGCATCGGCGCCGTTGCAGCGATGGATGCCCAGCCCGGTCAGGAAGCGAACGTGATCGGCCAGCCGGCCGCTGCGAGCCAAGGTCTCGGGCTGGCCGGCCACCGCCGCCTCGAAGGCATCGGCCACCGGCCCCGCCGCCTCGTGCGGCAACGCGGCCAGCATCTCGACGGCCAGCGC
>JAEYTW010000766.1 GCA_023433835.1 Pseudomonadota bacterium
TTTCGTCGCCCCGCCCTTCGAGCAGGGGGCTGCGGCCCAGGAGCCGCCCGTCGCTGTCGCGCCGGGCGCGAGAGAGAACGACGCTATCGGCAGTCGTGGCGAGGATCGTCTCGAAATCGCGGCGGTCGGCGAGATTGACCGGCAGCGGATCGAGCATCGGGGTCGGGATGATGTGGTCCGGGATCAGCCGGTCCTCGGCAATCCCGCGCGGCCAGCGCGAGGAATTGAGCCCGAGGAGCCGCACGAAGCGGCGGGGCGACGCGGCGAGTGCGCTGGCCGGCATCCAGGCGACGCAGACGCACGCCTCCAGTCCGTCGTCTTGCTTCAGGGTTTCCAGCGTCGCGTCGATCGAGGCGGCAGGGCCGGCGAGCAGTGCCTTGCGCCAGATCGCGAGCGCGCGGCCCTTGAGGAAGGCTTCTCCGATCTCGCTGGCGGCGTCCGATCCTTTCGCCAGAGTCTCGATCGCTGCGCGCAGCGCCGGAACATGGTCGACACCGTCGGGCCAGTCTTCCGGCGTCAACCGGGCCAGCAGACGGTACCAGGCGCCCGGCGTCGAAAGCGGTGCATCGGTCGGCAGGACCCGCAGCCAGCCTTCGGGCAGGGTCTCGAAAGGCCCGCTATCCCGGCAGAACGCCGCGAGGCGCCGCAGCCGCGACTGCGACAGGCCCCGGACCACGATGTCGGCCAGCGCGGCGGCCGCCTGGCCCTCGCGGGTGGTGACGGTGCGGACGCCGTGGACGAAGTGCAGGTCGATATTGGCGTCGGCGCGCAGGGCCAGGAAATGATCGTCATAGTCGGCGGGCGAGGCGGTCGCGATGGCGATCTCTGAGGGCGAGACGCCCGAGGCGAGCAGGCTTCGCGCCCAACGCATCGCCTCGATAGCCTCGTGATAGGCCGTCGCTGCGCTGACCGCGCTGATCCCCGGCTCTTGCGCCGGTGCGCGCGTGACCGTGACGCCGGTGCCGCTCAGCCATGCGGGAACGCTCCTCGGGCCGGCCGTCCACTGCACGGGGATATGGGCCGTGAGGGCCTGGAGCAGCGGCCGCCAGCAGGGCGAGAGTTCGGTAAGGCCGACGATCTCCATCGGGCCGAGGACCGTCGGCGCATGACCGATGCGGGCGGTAGCGGCGGCGGCGATGTCGAGAGGCCGCATCATGCCGGGCGGAAGCTGGTCGAGGACGGCCGCTTCCAGGCGCGCGATGGCGGCGAGCCGCGGATGATCGGCCGCGTGTGCGGCCAGGTCGATGCCTGCGCGCCAGGCTTTGTGGAGCGTGTCGGCCGCCGCGTCGATCATGCCGGGAAGAGCCTTGATGCTCTCCAACTCGCCCATCGGCGTTGCGGGCAGGGCTGCCTGGATGGCCGCGCGCAGGCTCTCGTCGTCGATGGGTCGGGCGAAGCCACCAGCCAGCCGGACGGCGGCCTGCTCGAAGGACATGATCTGGAGGCCGTGACGACCGTCACGGCCTGCGGCCAGCCGGCTCTCCCGCATGGCAAGGCGGCCGTGAACGACCAGGGTGGATCGATACGCGATGGTCATGGCCGTCCTCCTTCCGGGCGCTGTTTAGGGCCGGGCGGCGTGCCAGTGGTCTGACGTTCCAAGCTGTGTCGCTGCATGTTCCGCCCTTCCCCTGTCCGATCGCCCATTGACGAAAGCCCATAATGGGAATAATAATTACACGGACTACGACGTGTTGTCCATATAGTTTTTATGCTCACTTGCACGAGGCGGAAGCAATGGCAGATGCCGCGACGGCGTTAAAATGGGGGGTGGGGCGCCGACTCGAATTCATCGAGTTCCGGCTGTTCTGGGAGGGCTCGATCAACCGGGCTGACCTCGTGGAGGCGTTCGGCGTGTCGGTTCCGCAGGCGTCCAAGGATTTGACGCTCTATCAGGAGCGCGCACCGGGCAACATGGAGTATGACACCCGCGCCAAGCGCTACGTCGCCGCCGAAAAGTTCGTTCTGCGCTTCCTGGAGCCGGACCCTTACATCTACCTCTCGCAGCTTCGTTCGGTTGCCGAAGGGGGAGTGCCCGCAAACGATTCGTGGATTGCGGCGCTGCCCAGCGCCGATGTCGCGCTGACCCCCAGGCGGGACATCGACATCGAGGTCTTGCGCAAGATTCTTGACGCCAGCCGCGAGGGCATCTCTGTCGACATCTTCTATCAGTCGATGAACAAGGTGCGGCCGGACCCCATCTGGCGCCGGATCACGCCGCACGCCTTCGGTTATGACGGCTTCCGTTGGCACGCGCGGGCCTATTGCCACCTTGAGCACAAGTTCAAGGATTTCCTGCTGCCGCGTATTCTGGAGGTTGGCGCGAAGGGCGAGCCGGGCGAGCCGGGCGAGCAGGACTGGCTGTGGAACAACTATTTCGATGTCGTCATCGGCCCGCATCCAGCGCTCACGGCGAGCCAGAAGAAGGTTGTCGCCAAGGATTATGGGTTGGACCAGGGAAACGGTGTGCTCTCGGTCCGCTACGCTATGCTCTTTTACGTTTTGAAGCGCCTGGGCTTGCTTGGTGACGCCGCGAAACAGAGCGCTCATACACAGCATATCGTGACGATAAACCGCAAAGAAACTGAGGCTGCGCTTGAGAAGGCGGAGTTTCAGCTATGAGAAGATCGGGGGCGCCGAGCAATGGCGGCAAGGCTTGAAGAAATAAAGAACGGCGCATCCGTGCGGGGTATTGCCTCGGCGCAGCCTGTGCATGTGGTCTCAGTGGACTGGATCGGCGATCAGGCGATCAGCGTCGTTTTCCGCGATCACAATGGCACGGTGGCGGAGGCCGTTCTTTACCGGGACGACGAGCATCGTCTTGAAGTTGAGCAGAGCGGGCGGCCCTGGTCGTTCGACGCCGATGGCGCGCTGCTGCGCCTGGTCACGGAAGCCAACCGCATTAAGCTGGCGCATTATTTCGACCCGTATCTGGCGATCCACACGAGTCTGGTCGATCCGCTGCCGCACCAGATTTCAGCGGTCTATGGCGAGATGCTGCCGCGGCAGCCGCTGCGCTTCCTCCTCGCTGACGATCCCGGTGCCGGCAAGACGATCATGGCCGGGTTGCTGATGAAGGAGCTGATCGCCCGCAGCGATCTCGAACGCTGCCTCGTCGTCGCGCCTGGCAGCCTGGTCGAGCAATGGCAGGACGAACTCGGCCAGAAGTTCAATCTCGAGTTCGACATCCTCTCCCGCGACATGATCGAGAACTCGCGGTCGGGCAATCCGTTCAGCGACCGGGATCGGCTGATCGTCCGCCTCGACGTGCTGGCGCGCAACGAAGAGCTTCAGGAGAAGCTCATGAGCGCGCGGGAATGGGACTTGATCATCTGCGACGAAGCCCACCGCATGTCGGCCACCTATTTCGGCGGCGAGGTCAAATACACGCGCCGCTATCAGGTCGGTCAGAAGCTCGGCCAGGTCTGCCGGCACCTGCTGCTCATGTCGGCGACGCCGCACAACGGTAAGGAAGAGGACTTCCAGCTTTTCATGGCGCTGCTCGACGGCGATCGGTTCGAGGGCCGGTTCCGCGATGGCGTCCACTATGCCGACACCGAAGACATGATGCGGCGGCTGACCAAGGAGGAGCTGCTCAAGTTCGACGGTCGGCCGCTCTTCCCCGAACGGCGGGCGCGCACCGTCAAATACCAGCTCTCGGAAGGGGAGGCTGCGCTCTACACCGCCGTCACCGAATATGTGCGCACGGAGATGAATCGCGTGCAGCGGTTCGCCGAGGGCGACGGGAAGAAGCGCAACAATGTTGGGTTCGCCTTGCAGATCCTTCAGCGACGCCTCGCGTCGTCGCCGGCGGCCATCTATCAGTCTCTCAAACGCCGCCGCGAACGGCTGGAAAACGAGCTGGGCGAAGCGCGCCTTGCCGCCAAGGGCCGCCGGGCCAGCACGTCTGAAACGGCGATCAACGCCGACATGCTCCGCAACATCGAGGAATATGGCCAGGAGGAGATCGACGAGCTTGAGGATCTGATCTCGACGGGTGCGACGACGGCCGAAACGGTCGAGCAGCTCGCGCTGGAAGTCGAGACGCTGAAGGGCTTGGAAACGATGGCGCTCGGCGTGCTGCGTTCCGGCGTGGATACTAAGTGGAGCCAGCTCAATCGTATCCTCGACGACGATCTGATGATCGACGCGGCCGGCAATCGCCGCAAGCTGATCATCTTCACCGAGCCCAAGGACACGCTCCACTACCTGCTCGAGAAGGTACGGGCGCGGCTCGGCAATCCCGAGGCCGTGGAAGTGATCCACGGCGGCGTGTCGCGCGAAGAGCGGCGCAAGGTCGTAGAGCGCTTCATGCAGGACAAGGACATGCTGGTCCTGATCGCCAACGACGCGGCTGGCGAGGGCGTGAACCTTCAGCGCGGCCACCTCATGGTCAACTACGATCTGCCATGGAACCCGAACAAGATCGAGCAGCGGTTCGGCCGTATCCACCGCATCGGCCAGACCGAGGTTTGCCACCTCTGGAATCTCGTCGCGGCCGATACGCGCGAAGGCGAGGTTTATGCGCGGCTGCTCGAAAAGCTGGAAGCCGCGCGCGAGGCGCTGGGCGGCCGTGTCTATGACGTGCTCGGCGAACTGTTCGACGGCGTGGCGCTCAAGGACCTGCTGTTCGAGGCGATCCAGTATGGCGAGAAGGAAGAGGTCAAGGCGCGCCTGTTCCAGCAGGTCGATGGCGCCGTCGACCAGGCGAACCTTCTCGAACTGCTGCGCCGACGTGCGCTGACCAACGACACCATGCCGGAGGCCAGAGTCGAGGAGCTGCGGCTCGAAATGGAGCGCGCAGAGGCGCTGCGCCTTCAGCCGCACCACATCCAGAGCTTCTTCGTCGAGGCGTTCCAGCATCTGGGCGGGCGGATCAAGCGCCGCGAGGAAGGGCGCTGGGAGATCACCCATGTGCCGGTGCGCATCCGCGAGCGGGATCGCCAGATCGGGACCGGCGCACCGATCCAGACGCAATATGAGCGGATCTGCTTCGAGAAGGACAAGATCAACCAGCAGCCGGTCGCCGCCTTCGTCTGCCCCGGCCATCCGCTGCTCGAAGCCGTGATCAGTCTGATCCGCGAGCAGTATGAGCAGATCATGCGGCAGGGCGCGATCCTGGTGGACGACACCGATAGCGGCGACGCGCTGTCGGCGATCTTCCTGCTGGAGCACACCGTCCAGGACGGTCGCGTCACCAGCGCCGGCAAGCCGCATGTGATTTCGCAGCGGCTTCAGTTCGCCGCCATCGACAAGGCCGGAAATACCGTCAATGCGGGCATCGCACCGCATTTGAATCTGCGGCCCGCAAAGCCGGAGGAGGTCGCCAGCGTGCGCGACCTTCTGGACGAGCGCTGGCTGACCACTGATCTGGAGAAGGCCGCGATCCGGTTCGCGACGGTCGAATTGGCCCAGGGCCACGTCGCCGAGGTCAAGGCGCGGCGTCTGCCCGAGATCGAAAAGGTCGAGCAGGAAGTTCGCGCGCGGCTCAAGAAGGAGATCAACTACTGGGACTCGCGCGCCTTCGAGCTGAAGGAAGAGGAGCGGGCCGGCAAGAAGACGCGGGTGAACTGGCAGAATGCTCAGCGCCGGGCCGAGGACCTGGCGGAACGGCAGAAGCGCCGCATGGACCAGCTTGAGCGG
This sequence comes from Pseudomonadota bacterium, assembly GCA_023433835.1. Classification (GTDB taxonomy): domain Bacteria; phylum Pseudomonadota; class Alphaproteobacteria; order Ferrovibrionales; family Ferrovibrionaceae; genus JAFKFH01. The sequence continues at coordinate 5,641 of JAEYTW010000766.1, forward strand.
GAGCGGTTCATCTCATCGCAGCCGCCACGCGTGCGGGGCGGCATGGTCGTCATCCCGCGTGGGCTGCTGGAAGATCGTCAAACGCCAAGCGTTCCGAACCATTTCGCGGAAGATCCCGCTGCGCGTCGGCAGATCGAGCTTGCGGCGATGGAAGCCGTCATGGCGGCCGAGCGCGCGTTGGGCAACGAGCCGGCCGACGTCTCCGCCCAGAAGATCGGCTACGACATCGCTTCGCACGATCCGAAGTCGGGGCATCTGCGATTCATCGAGGTCAAAGGTCGCATCGACGGCGCGGACAGCGTGATGATTACGCGGCAGGAGGTCATCACCTCATTGCACGAGCCGGAGAAGTTCATCCTTGCCATTGTCCAGGTCGCGGCCGGCTTCGCCCATGCGCCGCGGTATGTGCGCGGTCCGCTGGTGGAGCGGGAACCGTCGTTCCTGGAAACGGCGATCCAGTTCGATCTTCCGCGCCTGTTGGAGCGGGCGGAGCAGCCGCAATGATCGATGGACTGGACGACAATCTCACGGATTGGGCCGAACTGAAGGACCAGGCTGATTGGTCTGGGTTGCTGATTGGCACTGGGTTCAGCCAAAACCTCTGGCAGCGTTTTGGCTATGCCTCACTGTTCGACACAGCGTCGCATGGCGATGGCGCGCAATTGAGTGCAGCTGACGTCTCGCTGTTTGATCGCTTGGAAACTCGGAATTTTGAGGTGGTTCTGAGCGCATTGGCGACCAGCAAGACTGTGTCGGCGGCACTTGAACTGCCCCTGGACCCGTTCTCCGAGCGTGAACACAGCATCCGAGAAGCGCTGATCCGGGCCGTGCATTCGGTGCATGTTCCATGGCAATCTATACCCGACGCCCATCTCGACTCCATTGCCGCCGAGCTTTCCGCTTATGCGTCGATCTACTGCACGAATTACGACCTTGCACTCTACTGGGCGGCGATGCGGGATCAGAACGCATTTCGAGACTACTTTTGGTCAGAGAAGTTCGATGTTACCAACACAGAGATATGGGGCAAGAAGACCAAGGTACATTTCCTGCATGGCGGTCTGCATCTCTATCGGAGGCCTAACGGCCAAACGCTGAAACGTTCGGCTGCGGTAGGGCAGAACCTGCTCGATCTATTCGGCACTGCCTATCAAGACGCTATGCCCTTGTTCATCTCCGAGGGAACCGCCCAGGAGAAACTCGCGTCGATTTACAGATCTGACTACCTATCTTTGGTGTTCGCATGCCTTGCCCAGGACGCTGAACCCCTAGTCGTCTTCGGCCACAGCCTTAGTGACAGCGACAAACATCTCATTGATGCTATCGGAAGCCACAAAGGTCGGCCAGTTGCGGTCTCGCTCCGAGCTGCTGGCAACATTCGCCAGAAGAAGGCGGCGCTGATCGAAGCGTTGCCCGAGGCAACACTCCATTTTTACAACGCCGCCACGCATCCACTCGGTGCAGCAGCCCTTACGATTGAAGAGCCCGCCCAATGACCCAGATATATAAGAAGAAGCTCATCGAAGTTGCGATCCCCCTTGAGGCGATCAACGCGGCCTCGGCGCGTGAGAAGTCGATCCGGCACGGGCATCCGTCCACGCTCCATTTGTGGTGGGCGCGCCGACCGCTTGCAGCGTGCCGCGCGGTGCTGTTCGCCCAGCTCGTAGATGACCCGTCGAGCGACCTCGACAACTTCCCCACGCATGAAGCGCAGGAGGCCGAGCGCAAGCGGCTGTTCGGTATCATCGAGGAGCTGGTCCAGTGGGAGAACTCGACCAACGAGGAAGTGTTGGAGCGCGCCCGCGCCGAAATCCGCAAGAGTTGCGGTGGCGAGCTGCCCCCGGTTTATGATCCGTTCTCGGGCGGTGGATCGATCCCGCTCGAGGCGCAGCGACTCGGTCTGCCCGCCTATGGGTCCGATCTCAACCCGGTCGCGGTGATGATCGGCAAGGCGATGATCGAGATTCCGCCGAAGTTCAAAGACAAGGAGCCGATCCATCCGGGTGTGAAGGACCGGCAGTTCTACCGGAATGCCGAGGGGCTCGCCGAGGATGTCAAATTCTACGGCGAATGGATGCGCGAGAGGGCGAAGGAGCGCATCGGGCATCTCTACCCTCAGGTGGACTTGCCGAAGGAACAGGGCGGCGGCAAGGGGACAGTGGTTGCATGGATCTGGGCGCGAACGGTCCCAAGCCCTGACCCGGCGTTTGCAGATGTGCAGGTGCCTCTCATCACCAGCTATATGTTAAGTACAAAGAAGGGAGCAGAAGCTCGTATCGAGCCGACTGTTGACCGCGCTGCACGCTCAATCACCTTTGGCATAAAAACCAGTGGATCGGCTTCCGAATGGGAGTCTGCCAAGGCTGGCACTAAGGCAGGGGCCGGATCAAACTTCCGGTGCCTAATGTCTGACAGCGCCATCACTACCGAATACATTCGGTCGAAGGCGTCGGCCGGGCAACTGGGTCAGCAACTTATCGCGATAGTAGTTCAGATGAAAGGTGGCCGCGTCTTTGTCGCCCCCAATCCTCAGCATGAATCTATCGCAGAGGGCTGCGCGCCCGATTGGATGCCAGATCAAAAGATATCACCAGATCGACGGGCGTTCACTCCGCCAGATTTTGGAATGGCAACTTTCGGTGACCTTTTTACTAAACGACAACTCGTTGCATTGAATACATATTCTGACCTGCTTGCTGAAGTGCGAGAACGTGTGCGCACGGATGCTGCAAGCGCAAGTTTCCCAGCGCAGGCCGATTACGCCAACGCCGTTTGCGTATATTTGGCACTAGCGATCAGCAAGCTGAGCGACATCCAGAACTCACTCGTTTCCTGGAAACCTTCTATGGTCCAGGTAATTCATTTATTCACACGGCAAGCTATTCCAATCGTATGGGATTTTGCTGAGCCGAACCTTTTCTCTGACTCAGCGGGCGATTTTGGTGTCACGCTTTCGAATATGATGCGGGCTCTAACTACGTTGGGCGGGGGCAGCGTTGGCTCCGTCCGTCAGCATGACGCGCAAACAGCACAGCTACCTGCGGGCGCGGTCCTGTCCAGTGATCCACCCTATTATGACAATGTCGGATATTCTGATCTCTCGGATTTCTTCTTGGCGTGGCTGAGGAAGAACCTGCGCGACGTGTATCCCGATTTGTTTTCCACGCTTTCTGCGCCGAAAACGGATGAGCTGATTGCAGCACCGTATCGGCATGGCGGCCGTGACAAAGCAGAGGAATTCTTCCTTTCTGGAATGCGCCGAGCAATCACGAATGTCGCGGGACAAGTTTCTGCCGATTTCCCAGCGACGATCTACTATGCATTCAAACAAAGTGAGATGGCTGAAGGAGGGGTCAGTTCGACGGGTTGGGCTACCTTCCTTCAAGCCGTGTTTGAGGCAGGCTTCTCCGTCGTGGGTACGTGGCCAGTTCGAACAGAGCTCGCAAACAGAATCCGAGGGATAGGGGCGAATGCGCTCGCCAACTCGGTCGTTCTTGTCTGCCGAAAGAAAGAAGCTACAGCCGCGGTCATCACCCGCGCTGAGTTCATCCGCGCGCTGAAGCGTGAACTGCCGCCAGCTATAGCGGAGCTTCAGGCCGCCAACATCGCGCCTGCGGATATGCCGCAATCGGCCATCGGCCCCGGCATGGGGGTCTTCTCCCGCTACAAGGCAGTTCTAGAATCCGACGACAGCCCGATGAGCGTGAAGACGGCGCTTCAGTTGATTAACCGAGAGTTGGATGAATATCTCGGCGGCATCCAAGGCGAATTCGATGCCGATACGCGCTTCGCCATCACTTGGTTCGAGCAGAACGGCAACGGCAAGGGTGATTATGGTGTAGCGGACAATCTTGCCCGCGCTCGTGGTATTTCGGTCGAAAGTGTCAAGCACGCCGGGATCGTGGAGAGCGCTGCCGGCAAGGTTCGCATCCTGACGCGTGATGAGATCGGCGACGATTGGGAGCCGGAGAGCGATAACCACCTCACGGTGTGGGAATGCCTCCAGCATCTGGTCCAACAACACGAGAAGGACGGCATCTCCCATGACACTGCCGTCCTGCTGAAGAAGATCAACACCCAAGCCGAGGCGGTGAAGGATCTCGCCTACTGTCTCTACGACATCAGCGCCAACAAGCGGAAGGATGCGAAGGAGGCCACGGCCTACAACGCCCTGATCGCCGACTGGACCGAGCTGACGAAAGCCGCGGCGGCCATCCACGACACGAGCGGCGATCGTCAGATCCGGCTGGATATTTGAGGGGAACGGAACGTGGCAAAAAGCACGCGCCAATATGTGTTTGAAGGGATGGAGCTGCTGCCGGCGGCGCTGATCCCGTTCGTCGAAAAGCGGCTCGAAACTTCGCTCAAGGGGCACTGGCAGGTCCAGGTTCTGGAAAAGCTGTCGAGCCTGCGCCCTAACAGCAACGGTGAGGTCGGCTGGGATCAGGCTGCACTGTTCAACGCGATGGACCGCTTCTGGAGCGAGGCTTTCAAGGCGGTTCTCGGCCGCGCTGAGCGCTCGCTGGTCAATGAGCTGGGCGACGTCCGCAACAAGCTCTCGCACAACGAGACCTTCACCTACGATGACGCCGAGCGCGCCCTCGATTCCATGCGTCGTCTGATGGAGGCGATCAGCGCCGGCGAGACGGCCGAGCAGCTCGGCAAAATGCGCGACACCATCCTGCGCACGAAGTTCACCGAACTGGCGCGCAACGAGGAGCGGCGGAAAACCCAGCGCCTCGAAATCTCGGTCGAGACGGTGGCTGGCCTGCTGCCGTGGCGCGAGGTGGTCGAGCCGCACCAGGATGTCGCCACAGGCGAGTTCCAGCAGGCCGAGTTCGCCGCCGACCTCGCCAAGGTTCATTCAGGGAGCGCGCCGCCAGAATATCGTGATCCGCGCCAGTTCTTCAGCCGCACCTATCTGACGGAAGGGTTGAGCGCGCTGCTGATCGGGGCCGCAAAGCGGCTGTCCGGCAGCGGCGGCGATCCGGTCGTCGAACTGCAAACCAACTTCGGCGGCGGCAAGACGCACTCGATGCTGGCCCTCTATCACATGGCGGGACCGATGCCGGTGCAGGACCTGTCGGGCCTGGATCAGTTGCTCGACAAGCTCGGCCTGACCGTGCCGAAGGGCATCAAACGGGCGGTTCTCGTCGGCACGTCGCGCGGGCCACAGGACGTGCTCCACGTAGAAGGCGATCGGAAAATCCGCACGACCTGGGGCGAACTGGCCTGGCAGCTCGGCGGCGCCGACGCCTTCGCCATGGTCGCGGAGAATGACGCCAGCGGCATTGCCCCTGGCTCGAACCTTCTGGAGGCGCTCTTCAAGAAATATGCGCCATGTCTGATCTTGATCGACGAATGGGTCGCCTATCTGCGGCAGATCTATAAGGTCGAGGGGCTGCCGTCCGGGTCGTTCGACGCGAACCTGTCCTTCGTCCAGTCGCTGACCGAAGCGGTCAAGGCTAGCCCTGGCACGCTGCTGGTTGCTTCCTTGCCGGCGTCGCAGATCGAGGTCGGCGGTGAAGGCGGTCAGGAAGCGCTGGCGCGCCTCAAGCAGACCTTCAGCCGGGTGGAATCCTCGTGGCGGCCGGCGAGTCAGGAAGAGAGCTATGAGATCGTTCGGCGGCGGCTGTTCAAGGAAATCTCCGGCGATAAGTTCCATCACCGCGACAACACGCTGAAGCAGTTCGCCAAGCTCTATCGGGAGAACGCCAACGATTTCCCGCAGGGCTGCGCGGACGAGGACTATCGACGCAAGCTGGAGAAGGCATATCCGATCCATCCCGAGCTGTTCGACCAGCTCTACACGAGCTGGGGTTCGCTGGAAAAATTCCAGCGCACGCGCGGTGTGCTGCGCCTGATGGCGCAGACCATTCACGAGCTTTGGATGAACGCCGATCCGTCGGTGATGATCATGCCGGGCAGCGTGGCGGTGAGTTCGCCGCGCGTGGAGCCGGAATTGCTGCACTACCTCGATGTGAGCTGGCAGGCGATCATCGCCGGTGATGTCGATGGCACGACGTCCACACCCTACAAGGTCGACCAGTCGGCCCCCAACCTGAACCGCTACTCGGCGACCAGGCGCGTCGCCCGCGCGATTTTCATGGGAACCGCGCCCACCGCCCAGCAGCAGAACACCGGTCTCGACGACAAGCAGATCAATCTCGGCGTTGTCCAACCGGGCGAGCGGCCGGCGATCTTCGGCGATGCGCTGCGGCGGCTGACTAACCAGGCCAAGTTCATGCACGCAGATCTCGGCCGCTATTGGTATTCGATGTCGGCGAGCCTCAACCGCATCGCTGCGGACAAGGCGGCGCAGATCGAGGCGGCGCTGGTCGACATGACGATCGACGCGGAACTCGGGAAATATGTTAACGGCCTCGCTGATCGCGGGCATTTCGACGCCGTGCAGGTCGCGCCGGCTTCGTCGGCGGAAGTCCCTGACGAAGCCGGCGGCGTGCGTGTCGTCGTGTTGGGGGTGAAGCATCCGCATAACGGGCGTGAAGGCTCGGAGGCGCTAGTCGAGGCGAAAGACATCCTCACACAGCGCGGCAGCACGCCGCGTGTCTATCGCAACATGCTGGTGTTCATCGCCGCGGAAGCTCGCCAGCTCGACCATCTGAGGGACGCTGTTCGCGCGTCCCTGGCGTGGGGCGAAATCGTTCGCGACAAGGAGCGCCTTGAACTCCGGCCGAGCGACCAGAAGCTCGCAGAAGCCAAGCTAGCCGAAGCGAAGGAGACGATGAAGACACGCCTCAAGGAGGCGTGGTGCTATCTGCACTATCCGGCCCAGGAAAGCGCCCAAGCAGATTGGGAGTGGGTCTCCGGCAAGATTCCGGCGCAGGACGGGTTGCTGGCTCGCGCCAGCAAGAAGCTGGTGGCCGAAGAGGGCCTGCTCGTCGAGCTGGGTCCGTCGCGTCTCGACCGCGATCTTCAGAAATACATCTGGAACGACAAGCAGCGGCTGTCGCTGAAGGATCTGCGGGAATACCTCAACCGTTACATCTATCTGCCACGCCTCAAGGGGCAGGACGTCCTGGTCAAGGCCGTGCAGGCGGCGATCAGCGGCATGCTGCCCGGTCCTTTCGCCTATGCCGAGCGGTGGGACGAGAAGTCGGACACCTATCTGGGGCTGGCGATCGAGCGGGCTGTAAGCGCCGTGATCGTGATCGATAGCGACAGTGTCATCGTGAAGCCCGAGGTGGCCGAGGCACACCGCCAAGCGCCGACACAGCCGGGACCGGGGGACACGCCTCCAGGGCCCGGCGACAGCACGTCGACGCCAGATGGATCACCTGCGGATGATGGGCCGACCACGCCTCCGGCGGAAAAGAAGCCGACGCGATTCACCGGCGCCGTGATGATCTCACCGGAGCGCCCGGCGCGGGATATTCATCAGATTGTCGAGGCGATCGTCGAGCAGCTCACCACGCTGCCGGGTAGCCAGGTGAAGCTCAGGCTCGAGATCGAGGCGGATGTGCCTGGCGGTCTGGAACGCGCCAAGGTGCGGACGCTGGTCGAGAACGCCAATACACTTGGATTTATAGAGAAATCCGTGGAGTGATGGCTGGTCGGCGTTCTCCGGGTATGGGAACGCCGACGGAACTTATCGCCGCGCTGGGATATTGCCTTGGCATGCCTCGCAGCGCCTATTTCAAGCAGTCGGGAAAAGGGGGCTCCCCGGACGATTTTCAGGTCTAAGCATGAACTTTCGACATCTGCGTTATTTCGTTGCGGCTTCCGAGCATGGGAGCTTTCGAAAGGCGGGTGCCGCGCTGGGCGTGCAGGAGTCCACGATCAGTCGCCGCATTCGCGACATGGAAGATGGGCTCGGTTCGGCATTGTTCCATCGCCATAGCGGCGGCGTGTGCCTGACCGTTGCCGGGCAGCGGCTCTTGTCGAAGGCGCGACAGGTTCTTCGTCACGTAAACGAGGGCGCCGAGATCGTGGACGCGGTGGGCCGCGCCACGGAAGGCCATCTGCGTGTGGGCATCTTTTCGTCACTGGCATCCGGCTTTCTTCAAGACCTGCTGCGGCGTTTCGCCGAGGAGCATCCCGGCGTCCGCCTCGAGGTTGCTGACGGCAATCCCGCAGAGCATGTCGCCGCGGTCCGGGAGTTCCGCTTGGATATCGCCTTTCTGACGGGCACGCTGGAGTGGCCGCGATGCGAGACCACCTATCTCTGGTCGGAACGTGTTTTCGTAGTGTTGCCTGAATCGCATGCTCTCGCCGAGAAGGAGGAGGTGAGATGGCATGATCTCGCGCACGAGACCTTTATCGTCAGCGACGTGCCGCCGGGTCAGGAGGTCCATGACTATCTGGTCCAGCGGGTCGCTGATCTCGGTCACCACCCGAAAATTCAGTTACAGTTCGTCGGGCGCGATAATCTGTTGACGCTCGTCGCGATCGGCAGCGGGCTCACGGTCATGAGCGAGGCGGCGACGGCTGCTTATGTGCCGGGCATCTGCTACCGGCCGATCGTCGGCGAGGTGCTCCCCTTCAACGGTGTGTGGTCGCCGAAGAACGACAATCCGGCGCTCCGGCGCTTCATCAGCACGGCGAAGACGATGGCCCGCCACCGGGGCGTCGAATTATGAGCTGACATCGCCCATGGGTTTCGCCCGGCGAGCCTTGGCGAACCCGCGATCGGTGGCGATGAAGCGCTCCAGCATGGGTATGATCAGTTGGACGGGATCGCGCACGGGCTGGCCGGTCTGTCGTCCCAGCACCTCGGCGTAAGCGACGAGGTCGCGATGAAGCGAGGCCGGCAACTCCAGCACCGCCTTGACCGGCTTTTCCTCCATGATCGGACCGAGCTTCAATTTCGTCATGTCAGCCTCCGTAGGGTTCGAGGACGAGATCGCGGGTGACGATGACCCGGACCGGGAAACCTGGCCGAATGGTCAAGGTCGGTGCGACCTGGAGCTGACGACGGATGATCTGCTGGCCGGCGTCATTGATCGTGTCCTGTCCGCCATTGCGGATGGCGCGCAAAAGCCGGTCGTCGTCATCGACGGCGAGTTCCGCCCCAACGGAGAGCAGCGTCGAGAGGCCGGCCGCCTTGGCGAGATCCCACCAATGATAATCCACGCCATCCTCCAGGCCAGCGTAACCCATCGGATCGGCGCCGGGCTGGCGCTCCAGCACGATCGAGCGACCGTTCGGGAAGATCATGCGGCTCCAGACGAGCAGGATCCGGCGTTGGCCGTAGCCGACATCGTTGCTGTACTCGCCGATGATCCGCGTGCCTTGCGGAATGACGAGGGTGCGGCCGGTCGGGCTGTCGTAGATGCTCTCCGTCACCTGCGCGGTGATCTGCCCTGGCAGATCGGAGCGAATGCCGGTGATGAGGGCCGCCGAAATGACCGCACCCGCCTGGAGCACGTAGGGCGAGGCCGGTGCCATGATGCGATCCGCCGCAATTGTACGTCGGTCCACCGGGGCATTGAGGAAGGCGAGTTGACGATCCTGCGTCGTTGGCGCGCCCGGTTGTGGTCCTGTCGCCAGGCCAGCGAGGGACGTATTGCCCATTCCCGCCGACAACGTTGGCGTAGAGCGTGGCCCGCTCTGGAAGAAGACTTGGCTGGTGCGCGCGGCTTCGAGCTCGGCCAGGCGGCGTTGCTCCTCGGGATTGGCCTGGGGCGTCGCCATGGCGGGAGGCGTGACGGGTTGGCCGCGGTTCTGCGCGTTGAGGATCGGCCGGCCGAGGTCGCCAGGCAGTGCCGGTCCCAACACGGGCCCGGTGTAGTCGCGCGGCAAACCGGCCAGGCCGTCGGCCGTTGTGCGATTGTCGGTCGAATAGAGTTCCTCGCTGGGCCTGCCGGCATCTCGGGTCTGAAGCGCGTAAATGAGAGCGCCGCCGATGCCGACGCTTACGACGAGGCCGATGCTCGCGAGGACTTTGCGAGACAGGCGCGTCACGCGCGGCGGTTCGGCGCGCAGCCGCAGGGGGGCTGTTGAATCGACGGCCGCCGATTGTTGTTGCGGTTCGGGGATGGCGTTGTCGGTGTCGCTCATGATGCACGCTTTCCATCGGTGCGCACGATCCTGACGGTCTGCTGCCGGTCGGCGCTGCCGAGGCGCAGCTCGGC
>JAEYTW010000786.1 GCA_023433835.1 Pseudomonadota bacterium
GAGCACGGTGGCGCGCAGGGCCAGGCCGCCCGCCGTGCGCAGGAAGACCTGGCGCACCCCGCCAAGGTCGATCACGGTCTCGACCACCGCGGCGAGGCCCGGCTGGCCGGCGCCGCCCCGCATCAGCCGCTCGGGCCGGATCAGCGCCTCGACCGCGCCATCGCCGGCATCGCGCGTCACCAGCGTCTGGCCGTCGACCAGCCGCAGCAGACCGCCCTCCGCCGTCGCCGCCAGGATGTTCGATTCGCCGAGGAATTCGGCGGCGAAGCGCGATACGGGGCGCGCGTAGAGCGCGGCCGGCGTATCGAGCTGGGCGATACGCGCCTGGTTCATCAGGCAGATGCGGTCCGACAACAGCATCGCCTCGTCCTGGTCGTGGGTGACATAGACGACGGTGGCGCCGAGCTCGCGATGCAACCGGCGGATCTCGAGCTTCAGCTCGTCGCGCAGGCGCTTGTCCAGCGCGCCGAGCGGTTCGTCCATCAGCACGATCGAGGGCTGGAAGACGATGGCGCGGGCGAAGGCGACACGCTGCTGCTGGCCGCCCGACAGCTCGCGCGGCAGACGGCCGGCATAGGGCCCGAGGCGGACGAGATCGAGCGCCGCGGTCACCGCCCGTCTGATCTCGGCTTTCGGCAGCCGACGCATTTCCAGCGGGAAGGCGACGTTGTCGAACACGGAGAGATGCGGGAACAGCGCGTAGCTCTGGAACACGACGCCGATATCGCGCTGATAGGCCGGCCGGGCCGTGATGTCGGCTCCATCGATCAGGATGCGGCCGGCGCTGGGATCGACCAGGCCGGCGATCATCATCAGAAGTGTGGTCTTGCCCGAGCCCGAGGGGCCCAGCAGGGTCAGGAATTCGCCCCGCCGGACGGCCAGCGACACCGGCTCCAAGGCCGCGACGCCGCCGTAAGCCTTGGCCAGCCCCTGCACCTCCAGCCGGATATCGGGCGCCGCCACCGGCACGGCCTCCTCCATCGCCGGGGCCAGCGACATCAGCCCACGACCCATTTGTTGAACAGGTCGGCGGCGCGGTCCTTGTTGCGGGCCCAGAAGTCGACGTCGACCAGGATCGCGTCCTTCGTGTTCTCCGGGTAGGTCGGCAGCGTGCGGGCGATCTCGGGCTTGATATGGCCGATGGCGGCTTCGAGCGTCGGGCCATAGCCGGTCGCGGCGGCAAACACCGCCTGGCGTTCCGGCGCCAAGGCGAAATCGACGAAGCGCCGGCAGGCCTCGACATTCGGGCCGCCCTTCAGGATCACCCAGCCCTCGGTCTGCCACAGCGCCTGGTTCCACATGATCTTCGCCGGCGCGCCGTCGTTGATCGCCACCTGGGCGCGGCCGTTCCAGGTCGGACAGAAATCGACCTCGCCCGACTTGATCAGCTGCGACGATTGCGCGCCCGAGGTCCACCAGACCTGCACGTCGCGGCGGATGCGATCGAGGTTCCTGAACGCGCGGTCGAAGTCGAGGGGATAGAGCTTCTTCGGATCGACGCCGTCGGCCAGCAGCGCCTGCTCGATCGTATCGAAGGGGAAGCGGCGCAGCGCGCGGGGGCCGGGAAAGCCCTTGACGTCCCACAGGTCGGCCCAGGACTCCGGGGCCTTCCTGACCTTGTCGGTGCGATAGGCCAAGGCGGTGGCGACGACATCGTTGCCGGCGTAGTACGGCGCCTTGAACCCCTCGGGCAGCGCCTTGTAGCCGGCCGAGGCATCGAGGCCGATCGGCTCGACATAACCACCGCCGTCGATCGCCAGCTGGTCGGCCGCCTGACGGCTGACGATCGCCATGTCCCAGCTGTAGGTCCTGGTATCGACCATCTGCTTGATCAGCCCGGTCGGCTCATGCTGGGCGGTGACCGGCACCACCTCGATCCCCGTCGCCGCCTGGAACGGCTTGGCATAGGCATCAGCGAAGGACGAACCGATTCCGAGATCGCGCACCACGATGCGCCGGGATTGCGCCCGGGCCCGGCCGACCAGGGCGGGGGCCGCGATCAGCGCCGTGCCGGCCAGGACCAGACGGCGGCGCGAGGGTGAGAAGATTCCGGTCATGTGGCTCCCCTTTATCGGTTCGTAATTTTCTGACGCTACCGTCAGATCTACAAAAAAGTGACACAAGCGCCAGATTTGCGCAAGATGGCGGCCGACAGAAATTTCTCCGAGTATCCGAGCGCATGACGACCCGCCCCCGACAGGTGATCGAGACCACCCCTCGCCCGCTCAAATTCGCCGACGAACTGGCCCGGCGCGCCGCCGTGCGGCCGATGCGCAAGGGCGAGCGCACGCAAGCCCTGCTGCGCTGGGCGACGACGGTCGTGATCGAGGAGAAACGCTCGGCCGACATCCCGATCGAGCTGATCGCCGAGCGTGCCGGCGTGTCGCGCGCCGCGTTCTACCAGTACTTCGAGTCAGGGCCAGCCGTGGTCGGTGACGTGCTGCTCGAATTCCAGCGCAGCCTGATCTCGCGCATGGACGCGGTCGAGCGCGGGCCCGATGCCTATGGCAGCATCCTCGCCACCCATCGCCTCTACGTGCCCTATTACGCGGTCAATGCCGCGCTGATCGAGGCGATCCGGCAGTTGCACGGGGCGATGCCGGCGCTTTACGCCGAAAAGGATGCGGTCAACGAAATCTGGGCCCAACGCATCGCCACCTCGGCCGCCCGGGCCAAGCGCGTGAAGGTGACGCCGGCCTTGCTGCTCGAGGTGTATGCGCTGCAATCGATGGTCGACGACTTGCTGCGCCAGGTCTACGTGCTGGGCAACGAGAACATCGTCCGGCTGGCGCCCGACCAGGAAACGCTGATCACGGTCGTCAGCGACCTCTGGTATCGGGCACTTTACGCCTGAACATCGCGGCCCGCGCCCGGCAATTATTCCTTGTACCAGACCACCTGGGTCGAGGTTGCCAGCAGGTTGCCGTCGTCGGCCCACAGTTCGGCGGTCTGGTCGAAAAAGCCGCCGGCGAAAATCTTGGCATCCGCGGTGCCGAGCAACGGGCGGGCGGCCTGGCGGGCGAGCGTCGCCTGGTCGGCGAAGAAATAGGTCGACAGCGTCACCGTGCCCACCGGTACCAGCCCGCCGCGCACCTGGAAGATGCGGATGAAGAAGGCATCGGACAAGGCGGCCAGCGACAGATGGTCGAGCGGGCGGTCCGGGGCGTCGCGCAGCCACAGCCGCGATTGCGCGCTCTGCGGCTCAGCCCCGGTCTTGCCCCGCCAGTTCGGCGCGCCGGCGACGAAGCGGAAATCGTAGCGATCGATCCAGGCCGGCAGGCCCGGCATCGTCCAGGGCTCGACCGCCTCGGCCGGCGGGACCGCGGGCGCGCTGATCGGGCGATGCGACCAGGTCTGGCGCGGCGCGCCGAACACCACCAGCGCGCTGGCCGCCACGCCGATGGCGTCCTGGCGCAGTTCGACCTGCCAATGCTGGGTCGACTTGCCGCCGCGCAACAGGCGTGCCTCCACCTCGAAATCGCCGGTGGCGATCGCCGCGCAGAAATTGACGGTCAGGGCGACCGGATCGCCGCGCCGCTCCGGATGCTCGATGGCCGCGCGCAGCAGGGTCGCGGCGGTGATGCCGCCGAACGGGCCGGCCATGTTGGCATAGGCCGGGCTGGTGCGGCCGGTGAAGCGGCCGCTGCCCGCCGAGGCCAGTGCCGTCGCCTCGTCGAAAGGATGGATCATCGTCATCGGCCTGTCTCCGTCACGTTTGCCCCGAAAGGGTGCAGACGCCGAGACTAGGGTCAATCATCCTCGCGCACGATTATTCCCGAGGTAATCGCCTGACGCAGCGAAAACATGGGCTTTCGCCGGATCGGGCCACAGCCGGATCCGCTCACCCGGCCGCACGCGGACCCTGTCACGGACAAGGCTCGTCAGCTCACGGTCGCCGAGTCGCGTCACCAGCAGGGTTTCGGCCCCTGTTGGCTCGACGCCCGTCACCTCGACCTCGATGCCGTCTGGGACGATCGCGACATGTTCGGGCCGGATGCCGTAGACGACATCCCTGCCCTGCCCGGCCGGCGCGTCGGCCAGCGGCAGCAACACACCCGCAGCGGCGACGCCGCCGGGCTGCAGCGTGCCGGGAATGAAATTCATTGCCGGCGACCCGATGAAGCCGGCAACGAACATGTTGGCCGGGGCATCGTATAGGGCGAGCGGCGCGCCGGCCTGCTCGACCCGCCCGTCGCGCAGCACCACGATCTTGTCGGCCATCGTCATCGCCTCGACCTGGTCGTGGGTGACGTAGACGGTGGTGGTGCCGAGGCGGCGATGCAGCAGGCGGATCTCGGCCCGCATCTGCACCCTCAGCTTGGCGTCGAGGTTCGACAGGGGTTCGTCGAACAGGAAGACCTTGGGGTCGCGCACGATGGCGCGGCCCATCGCCACGCGCTGGCGCTGGCCGCCCGAAAGCTGGGCCGGGCGGCGATCGAGCAGCGCCTCCAGCCCGAGGATGCGCGCGGCCTCGGCCACCTTCCGCCGCATCACGTCCGCGGGCGCGCGGCGCAGCCGCATCGAGAACGCCATGTTCTGCGCCACCGTCATATGCGGATAGAGCGCATAGTTCTGGAACACCATGGCGATGTCGCGCTCCTTGGGCAGCAGGTCATTGACGATTTTTCCCGCGATCGCGATTTCGCCGCCCGAGATCGGTTCCAGCCCGGCAATCATCCGCAGCAAGGTCGACTTGCCGCAGCCCGACGGCCCGACCAGGGCCACGAACTCGCCGTCCGCGATATCGATGTCGACGCCGTGGATGACGGTCGCGGCACCGAAGGTTTTCTTCACGCCCCGCAGGGCCAGCGTACTCATCGCGCAGTCTCCAGGAAGTCGCGCCGGCGATCGGCGCGCAGGGTGGCGAATTCGGGCAGGGCGGCGACGGCGGCGAGCGCGGCCATCTCGTCCTCGGTCATCACGGGCGCCAGGGCCGCGGCGCAATTGGCCGAGAGATGATCCGGCGTCGCCGCCCCGGCGATCACGGCATCGACCCCGCCATGGGCCATTACCCATTTCATCGCCGCCCGCGCCAGGCTGGCGGGATCGTCGATGCCTGCGGCAGCACCCAGCCGGAAGATCTCGCCCTTGACGAACGCCTCGCGCACGACGATGCCGGCCGGCAGGCCGAGTACGGCATCGGCCGGCGCGTCGTCGGCCAGGTTGAAGTTGACGTTCAGCGTGGCGAAGGCACCGGTCGCGATCATCGCGCGGTAGACCACCTCGCCCGAGAAGGTATCCGCTGCAGCCAGGCCGACCAGCCCCTCGCGCTGCAGCTCGGCGATATTGCCGGCAAGGATGTCGAGATACCCGGATTGATCGAGCGCCGGCCTAAGGATGGCGCAATTGAGGATGTCGAGCCGTTCGCGGCGCAGCAGCTTCAGGCAGCGCTGCACCTCGATCCGCAGGAGACCGAGATCGAGCAGCTTGGTATTGCCGGGATCGTAGCCGTAGACCATGCCTTCCGGCCGGGTCTGCACGAACACCTCATAGGGGGGTGGCATCTCGGCGAGGTTGCGACCCAGCGCTTCCTTCTCGGAATCGAGCGTCACGTCGAAGAAGGTGATGCCGAGGTCGTAGGCGCGGGCCAGCACCGCGCGCCGCGCCGGCCCGCCGAAACCGGGGAAGATGTGGCCGGGGCGGATCGCATCGGCGAAGCTTTCGTTGAAGCCGCGCGAGCGGCCGTCGGCCAGGTATTCATGGCCACCCAGCGCCACCCGCGACAGGCGATAGCCAGGCGCCGGTTCGAAATAGCGCATCTCGGCCCTCATCCCTTCACCGCCGAGCCGGCGCTGCCCTGCACCAGGTAACGTTGCAGCATCAGGTAGAAGCAGGCGGGTATGGTGCAGCCGATGACGGTCGCCGCCATCACGTCCGACCACAGCACGCGGAACTGGCCGACCAGGTTGGTGATGCCGAGCGTCATGGTCTGCTTGTCCGGATCGGTGATCAGGCAGAGCGCCCAGAGGAGATCGCCCCAGGCCAGCAGGAAGGCGAACACCATCGTCGCCACCAGCCCCGGCAGGATATTGGGCAGGATGCAGTACCACAGGCATTGCAGCCGGCTGGCGCCGTCGATCATCGCCGCCTGCTCGATCTCGACCGGAATGGTGTCCATGTAGCCTTTCAGCATCCACACCGTGAACGGCAGGGTGATCGAGGTCTGGGCCAGGATCAGGCCGAGATGGGTGTCGTAGAGGCCGGCAGTCGAGAGCAGGCGGAAGTAAGGCCCGACCAGCAGCACGCCGGGCAGCATCTGGCTGGCCAGGAAACTGGCGATCAGCGCGGTGCGCCCACGGAAATCGAAGCGAGAGAAGCCGTAGGCGGCAAACAAGCCGACCGCGGCCGACAGAAGCGCGGTGGCGCCCGAGACCTTTGCCGAGTTCAGGAAATAGCGGAGGAAACCTTCCTGGGCGAAGATGCGGACATAGGCGTCGGTCGTGAAACTGTGCGGCAGGATGGTCGCGGGGATCTGCGTCACCTCCATGTCGCTCTTGAACGACGAGGTGAGCATCCACAGGAAGGGGCTCAAGTTATAGATCGCCATCGCCGCCAGCGCGGCATAGGTGACGATCCAGGGGCCTAGACGGTTCATCGGGATCAATCCTGGCGCCGCAGGGTCAGGCGCAGATAGGGCATCGCGGCGGCCAGCAGCACGGCGGCCAGCACCACGGCGATCGAGGAGGCATAGGTCGTCTCGAAGAACTGGAAATAATTCTTGTAGACGAACAGCGTCAGGTTCTGGGTGGCATAGCCCGGGCCGCCGCCGGTCATGCCATAGACCATGCCGAACAGCCGGGTTTCCCAGACGACGTCGAGCACGACGGCGATGATCAGCACGGTGCGCAGGTTCGGCAGGGTGATCGAGACGAAGGTGCGGATGCGCCCCGCCCCGTCGATCGCCGCCGCCTCGTACTGGTCGCGCGGCACGGCCTGCAAGCCTGCCAGCAGAATCAGCATGACATAGGGATAGCCGCGCCATATCTCGGCCATGATCACGGCAAACATCGACCAATGCGGATGGCCGAGCCAGTCGAAGGGCTGGGTGGCGAGGCCCGTGCGCAACAGCACCGCGTTCAGACCGCCCGACAGCGTGTCGAAGATGAAGCGGAAGATCAGCCCACCGATCACGTCGGGCATGGTCCAGGGCAGGATCGCCACGACCCGGAACAGCCAGCGGCCGGGCATGTCGAGATTGAGCAAGAGCGCGATGGCCATGCCGATCACCACATGCATCGCGACCACACAGCCGACGAAAAGGATCGTGTTGACTGCGGTCGCGCCGAACTGCGGATCGGCGAGCAGCCGGCCATAGGCGCGAAAATCGGGAAAGCCGGCCTTGCCGCCCAGGCCCGCGCTTTCCAGGATCGCGGTCACCGCCGGGAAGCCGAGGATGACCGCCAGCATGATCGCCGCGGGTGCGACGAACCAATAGGGCGTCAGTTTTTCGCCACGCATGAACTGCCTTGCAGGATACGGCCGCCGGCGGGGCAATCGCCCGCCGGCGGATGAAGGTCACTTCGACGGATTGCGGGCCAGGATCGCCTCGATGGCGGCATGGGCGTCGGCCAGCGCCTGGTCCCGGCTCTTGGTGCCGGCTACCGCAGCCTGCAGGTTCTGGCGGAACGTCTCCTGGATCTCGGGCCATTCCGGGATCAGCGGCAGGAAGTCGCCCTGGTCGATCTGGCCGACCACGAGATTGGCGTAATCGGCCTTGGCGATCTTGTCGTAGCCCTGGTTGACGCTGATGCGGGTCGACAGCATCGCATTGTCGTCGAACCACTTCCGCATCCGCTTGTCGTCGGTCATGAACTTGATCAGCTTCCAGGCGGCTTCCGGATGCTGGGTGTTCTTGTTGATGAACAGCGCCTTCTCGTAGAGCGTGGTGCGCACCTTGGGGCTGGTGCCGGCCGGCACCGGGATCGGTGCCATCTTCAGCACGTTCCAGCCGTCGAGCTTCGGGTTCATGTCGCTGACCTCGGGCAGCGTCCAGGTCGAATCGATCGCCATCGCGATCTGCTCGTTGGCGAGGAGCCGCCGCGCGCCGTTGGCATCGACCTGGGCGACGCCCGGCGGAATGACGCCCGAACCGATCAGGTCGACGACGTAGTCGAACGCCTTGCGCATCTGCGGCGTGTTGACGGCCGAATGCTTCCAGTCCGCGGTGAGGAAATCGGCGCCGAACGAGCGGAACACCGAGGAGACGCGCAGATCGAAGCCGGCGGGGGCCAGAACCAGGGTGAACGCCCAGCGATCCTTCCCCGTCAGCTTCCTGGCGATTTCGCTGAATTCCTCCCAGGTCTTGGCCGGCGCGGCGACACCTGCCTGCTTGAAGAGACGTTCGTTGTAGACCATCACCATCGCGACGGTGTTCTTCGGGATGCCGTAGGTCCTGCCCCCGACCGTCACCGGTTCGAGCGTTTTCGGATAGAAGTCCTTGAGGTAGTCGGGCTTCTCCTTGGCGATGTAGGGCGTCAGGTCCTGCACCCAGCCCTCGGCGATGTACTGACGCACCGGGTTGGCGTCGAGGGCGAAGACGTCGGGCCCTCGGCCGGCGCGGATCGCGGTGGTGAAGCGCACGTCACGCTGTGCCAACGGCACGGGCTCGGTACGAATCTTGATGCCGGGGTTCTCAGCCTGGAATTCGGTGAAGGCTTCCTGAAGCGAGCGGCCCCAGACGGTCTGAGCCAATTGCCAGTCCGAATAGGTCAGCGTGATGTCCTCGGCGCGCGCCGGGCCGGCCAGCAGCGTGGCCATCGCGGCAGCCAGCCCAAGATGTCTAAAATTTGTCCACATGTTTCCTCCCCCGTGGTAATCACCGGCAAATTCAGGCCGGCATTCGTATTTGCGTCGATTTGGATGGATCGAACCGTGGTCAACTTGTCAAAAAGTTGTTCACTTGTCAAACCGATATGACGGGGAAAGCGGCATGAGGGACGCAGGTGGGCCCGTGACCGGCAAACTGAGCGACCGGGTCTACGAATATGTGCTGGGGCAGGTCATCGCGGGCAGCCTGCCCGTCAACGCGCGGTTGCCGCCGGAGACCCGGCTGGCCGAATTGCTGGACGTATCGCGGCCCGTGGTGCGCGAGGCGCTGATGCGGCTGCGCGAGGACGGCCTGATCGCCTCGCGTCAGGGCGCGGGGTCGTTCGTCCTGCGCCGTCCGGCGCAGGAGGTCTACAACTACGCGCCGCTGTCGAGCATTGCCGACATCCAGCGTTGCTTCATCTTCCGCATCTCGGTCGAAGGCGAGGCCGCCGGCCTCGCGGCCCGCGATCACGATGCCGAGGGGCTGGAGCGGCTGCGCGCAGCGCTCGCCGCCCTGCATGCGATGATCGAGCAGAACCGGCTCGGCGTGGAGGAAGACATCGCCTTCCACCGTGCGGTGGCGGAGGCCACCGGCAACCATTTCTTCGTCACCACCCTCTCCGCCCTGCACCGCCAGATCGCCACCGGCATCACGCTGAACCGCAACCTGTCGGTAATCCAGCCGCGCGAGCGGCGCGAAGCCGGCCACCGGGAGCATCAGGCGGTGTTCGACGCCATCGCCGCCGGGGACGAAGCCGGCGCCCGGGCGGCCATGCGCATCCATATCGAGAATGCCCGCCGGCGGGTGTTCGACGGCGGCTGATCCTTGACCAAGACGACCGGTCATCCATATTTACGGGCGAACAGTGGTGGATGAAGGGTGACGGCGATGTCGGGCGGAACGCGGGAAAAGATCGTCCAGGCGGCGATGGACCGGTTCCATGCGCTGGGTTTCAACGCCTGTGGCGTGCAGGAGATCGTCGATGCCGCCGGCGTGCCCAAGGGGTCGTTCTACAACCACTTCAAGGCCAAGGAACTCCTCGCCATCGAGGTGCTGGAGACGTATTCGAAGGGATCGCGCCGCGAATTGCTGCTGGACGAAAGCGTGCCCCCGCTCGATCGCCTGCGCAACCATTTCGGCTTCCTCGCCTCGCGTTACGAAGCGAACGGCTATACCCGCGGCTGCCTGATCGGCAATTTCGCGGTCGAGACCGCCGACGGCATGCCCGAGCTGCGCGATGCCCTGGACAAGAGCATCAACCGCTGGACCGCGACCCTTGCCGGGGTGATCCGGCAAGGCCAGGCCGATGGCAGCATCGTCACCGACCTCGATCCCGACCAGGCCGCCCGCTTCCTGATAAGCGCCTGGGAAGGCGCCGTGATGCGGATGAAAGTCGCCAAGACCCGGGAATCGCTCGACGATTTCTTCGCCGTCGTCTTCCCCCGGCTGCAGGCCCGCTGAAAATTCGGTAGTGCGGATTGACAAGCCCCGTCCGCGTATCCAGTTCTAAGACGACCGGTCATATTGAACCGGGACAGCCAAGGGCATCTCCATGAATACCCAGTCTTCGTCCCCCCTGTTCGCGCCGACCCGCGTCGGCGCCGTCGATCTCGGCCACCGGGTGGTGATGGCCCCGCTGACCCGCATGCGGGCCGGCAGCGGCGACGTCCCCGGCGCGCTGATGGCCGAGTATTACCGCCAGCGCGCTTCACGCGGCGGGCTGATCATCGCCGAGGCGACCAACATCACCGGCAGCAACCGCGGCTATCTCCATGCGCCGGGCATCTACGACGACGGGCAGGTCGCCGGCTGGCGCCGGGTGACCGACGCGGTCCACGCCAAGGGCGGCCGCATCGTGCTGCAGCTGTGGCATGTCGGGCGCACCTCGCATGTCGACCTGAACGGCGGGCTGGCGCCGGTGGCGCCCTCGGCCATCGCCTATGACGGCCTCGCCAATACGGAAAACGGCTGGGTGCCGGTCTCGCCCCCGCGCGCGCTGGAAACGGAAGAAATTCCCGGCATCGTCGATCTCTACCGCGCGGCGACCCAACGGGCGCTGGCGGCCGGCTTCGACGGCGTGGAAATCCATGCCGCCAACGGCTATCTGATCGACCAGTTCCTGCAGGACGGCACCAACAAGCGCACGGACCGGTATGGCGGCTCGATCGAGAACCGCGCGCGGCTGCTGCTCGAGGTCGTCGGCACCGTCACCGCGATCGCAGGCGGCAACCGCGTCGGCGTGCGGCTGTCGCCGTCGGGCACGTTCAACGGCATGGGCGACAGCGACCCGGAAGCGCTGTTCGATCACGTCGCCACGCGGCTCGACGCCTTCGGCCTCGCCTATCTCCATATCGTCGAACCGCGCATCGCCGGCTCCGACCTGGTCGACGGCCGCAGCCACGAGCCGGTCGCCTCGCGCCGCCTGCGCCGTCTGTTCCATGGGGCGATCATCGCTGCCGGCGGCTTCGAGCCCGAGACGGCCGCGGCGATCCTGCGCGACGGCGATGCCGACCTCGTCGCCTTCGGCCGGCATTTCATCGCCAACCCCGACCTGCCCGCGCGCATTCGCGGCGGGCTGGCGCTGAATGCCTACGACCGCACGACGTTCTACGGCGGCGATGCCCGAGGCTATGTCGACTATCCCATGCTGGAGGCCGCGGCATGAGTACCCGCGCGCCCATCTGGTGGCTGGCGCTGGGCACCTTCGCCATCGGCACCGAAGCCTTCATGATCGCGCCGCTGTTGCCCACCATGGCGGCGGATCTGGGCGTCGGGGTCACGCAGGCCGGGGCCCTCGTCTCGGCCTTTGCGCTGACCTATGCGCTGTCCTCGCCGATCCTGACAACGCTTGCCGGCGATCTCGATCGCCGGCGGGTGCTGATCGCGGCGATGGTGTTCTTCACGGCGGCCAATGTTCTGGCCGTCGTCGCCCGCGATTACTGGTGGCTGATGGCCGCCCGCATCCTGCTGGCACTGGCCGCCGGCCTCTACGTGCCCAACGCCAATGCGCTGGCCAGCGCGCTCGTCGCGCCCGAATGGCGCGGCCGGGCGCTGGCCATCGTCAACGGCGGCACCACGCTGGCCATCACCTTCGGAGTTCCCCTGGGCGGGCTGCTCGGCGGGGCGCAAGGCTGGCGCATGACCTTCGCCGGCGTCGGCGTGCTCGGCGCCATCGCGGTGGCGGCCCTGGTCTTCGGCCTGCCGCGTTCGGTCGGGGCGGGCTTGCCGACCGCCACCCTGGGCCAGCGCCTGGGGGTCGCCCGCCAGCCGGCCGTGCTGCTGACGCTTGGCGTGACGCTGATGTGGGCGGCCGGCGCCTATGTGGTCTATCCGTATCTGGCGCTAGTCCTCGAGCAGGCGGCGCGGGCCGACGGCACTGCCGTCGGGCTGATGCTGTTCCTGTGGGGTGCCGCGGCGGCGGCCGGCCTGTTCCTCGGCGGCTACCTGACCGATCGCTACGGCGCCGGCCGCGTGGCCGCTCCGGCGCTCGGCCTGCTGGCGTTGAACTTCGTCGCCCTGTCGATGATCCCGCGCGCCGTGCCGGCCGAGATCGCGATCTGGCCGATCGCTGCGACGATCGTCCTGTGGGGCACCGCCGGCTGGTCGGTCTTCCCCGCCCAGCAGACCCGGCTGATCGAACTGGCCGGGCCCAAGGCCGCCCCGGTCGCCCTGTCGCTGAACGCATCGTTCCTGTATCTCGGCTTCTCGATCGGCGCGGCGGTCGGCGGCTCGATCCTGGCGCGGGCCACGGCCGGCGACCTCGGGTGGGTAGCGGCGGTGGCCGAGCTTGCAGCCTTCCTGGTGCTGCAGGGCGCCGGGCTGGTTGCACATTTCAACCGGCGGCTATCGCGTATATGATCACCGGCAACCAAAGTCATCGCCATGGGGTGACGCGAGGTGGCCGACACAGTGCAGCAGGTTCCCGCCGGGCCCGAACGCGATGCGGCCCGGCGCGCCCACCGCCCCCACGAGGCCACCGGCGAGAGTGCCGCCGGCCCGCGTGAAACGGGCCTGGCCCAGCGCGCCGCAGCGCTGAACCAGCGCCCGGCGGTCCGGGCACAGGTGCAACTGGCCGGCGCGCTCGCCCAACGCCCGGCCAATGCCCTGCCCCGAACACTGCAGAACGGTCTCGAGCAGTTGTCCGGCATGGCGCTCGGCGATGTCAGGGTCCACTACAACTCCACCCGCCCCGCAGCCATCCAGGCCCATGCCTACACCCAGGGACGCGACATCCACATCGCCGCCGGCCAGGAAAGCCATCTTCCCCACGAAGCCTGGCACGTGGTGCAGCAGCGCCAGAACCGGGTGAAACCGACGCTGCAGGCCAAGGGAGTGGCGATCAACGATGAGCCGGCGCTGGAGCGCGAGGCGGACCGGATGGGCGAGCGGGCGCTGCGGGCCGGCACCTACGGCGCCGCCGAGCGCCCGCCGGTATCGTCTGGCCCGGCCGGTCCCACGGGCGGTCCCCTGCAGCGGAAGATCAAACTCGCCCTGGACGGGAAATCGGTACGCACCTATGGCGAGGAAGACCTGAACGGCGTCTGGCGGGCGCTCGTGCCGCATATCGCGGCCATCGCGACCCAGCGGGGACGGAAATCGGCACTCCGTCAATGGCTGGCCGCCCACCAGCTTCCCGATGGCGCACCGACCGATCTCAAGGAGTTTGCGGCGTATTTTGTCGCAAAGACGGCATCGGACAAGGAGAAGGGCCGGGCACGGCCCGATTGGGATCATTTCTGGGCGGGCTTCATCACCAATCGGCAACACCGGCGGCACATCGTGATGAGCTCGATCATGCGCAACGCCGTGTACGCCATCACCGACAGCGTTCAGGCCGCCAACGCCAAGCTTCCGCCCGACGAGCTACGCAAGGCGCTGCAGGCTTTGATCGCGACCTACCGGGAATTGCTGAGCGGTCGCGTCCCGCAGGATCAGTTGGACGAAGCCTCGAAAGGCGAGCCGAGCGCCGCCGTCATGCGGCTGGAGACGATGCTGGTCAGCCGGCTGCACAATCATCGCCTGAATATCTTCATCGGTCCCGGCGCATACAACTCGGCAATCGGCGGCATGGAAAAAGCCTTCGATGGCAAGATCGACGATTTCGCCAACAGGATAGGGGGCGCCGAGGAAGTCGACGACATATACGACATTCACGACGAACTGATCGATGCCGCCGACACCGCAGGTGTATTTGGCCACAACCGGGAGAAAGACGAAATCAGGGAGGCCATGGAGGAAATGCTTGCCATGGTCGGTACCTACGACAATCTCGAGAAAATCGAGGTCAGCGCGGCAGACGGCATCACCAGCGCGGATGTACTCGAGGTCGTTCGCGATGAAACGCTCGAAATCCTTGAGGGCATGCGCGATTCCACGGCCGCTGACGTCAGCCAGGCTTCGGACGAGGCGATCAAGCGTCATCAGAACAGCATGCTCAACTACAATAAAAGCTTCATCCAAATTCGAGAAACCAAAGATATGGCGCAATTCAAGCGACTTGTTCTCGGATTCTTCGCCAAAGAAAACTTCCCCGGCCTGGACCAAATGACCGCGGGCGAATTTCAGAAGAAAATTACCGCGGACAAGAAGGCAGCGGGGCCGCGCCGGGCACGCGCGGCGGGCAACAAACCAAAGCGCAAACCCTTCAAGGGCACGCCGCTGGACGTGCGGAGAAGCCGCAAGATCACCCCCGCCGTCATCAAGAATCATGCAGCGCTTGTCGAAGCGGAACTGAAGCGGCTGGTCGCCCAGCCGGCCCCGAAGACGACCGCGACAGCCCCGCCTGCCCCCTTCGCCATTCAGGCCCCGCCCGCGATGGCGGCGGCAGGCAGTGGAACGGCGGCCTTCGGCGCGATGCAAAACCTTCAGCCCGTGCGGCCGATGCCGCCGCAGCATGC
>JAEYTW010000818.1 GCA_023433835.1 Pseudomonadota bacterium
GCGTGACGATGCCGCGCTGGTCGGCGACGAAGCGCTGCTGCTGGCCCGGGTCGCGCCGACCTGGGTGGCGCGGCGCCGGGCCTTTGGCGCGCTCGCCGCGACCCGGGCGGGGGCCGACGTCATCCTGCTCGACGATGCCCATCAGCACTGGTCGCTGATCAAGGATCTCTCCCTCCTCGTCATCGACCAGGGCTACGGCGTCGGCAATGGCCGGATCATCCCGGCTGGCCCGCTGCGCGAGCCGGTGGCCAGCGGCATGGCGCGGGCCGACGCGATCGTCGCCATCGGCGACGATATGGACAATGCCGGCAGCGCCGTGACCGGCGGCGGCAAGCCGGTGCTGCGCGCCCGGCTGGTGCCGGCGGTCGACCCCGATCACTGGCGCCATCGCCGCGTGCTGGCCTTTGCCGGCATCGGCCGGCCTGAGAAATTTTTCCGCACGCTGGAGATGCTCGGCTGCGACGTGGTGGCAACGCGCAGCTTCGCCGACCACCAGCCCTACGATCCCGATACGGTGATGCGGCTGATCGACGCCGCCGCCGCGACTTCGGCCCTGCTGGTCACCACCGAGAAGGATTACGTGCGCCTGCCCCAGGCCGGACGCGACATCGCCGTGGCCCTGCCGGTCCGGCTGGAATTCGCCGACATGGACGCGGTCGACCGCCTGCTCGCCCGCCTGCCGCGGGTGCGCGCATGACCCGGCGCCAGCGTATCGAGGCCTGGGCCCTGCGTGCCGGTTTCGGGCTGTTCGGCGCCCTGCCGCTCGATGCCGCCTCGGCCCTTGGCGGCTGGCTCGCCCGCAGGGTCGGGCCAAGGCTGCGGGCCGATCGCATCGCCCGCCGCAACCTGCGCCGCGCCCTGCCCGCCCTGACGCCGGCCGAGGTCGATGCGGCGGTGCGCGGCATGTGGGACAACCTCGGCCGGGTCGCGGCCGAATATCCGCATCTGCCGAAACTGCGGCTCGACGGCGGCCATACCGAGCTGGTGGGGCGCGAGCATGTCGATGCCGCGCTGGCCGCCGGCCGGCCGGTGATCTTCTTTTCCGCCCATTTCGGCAACTGGGAAATCCTCGGGCCGGTCGCCGCCCAGGTCGGCCTGCCGACGGTGCAGGTCTATCGCGCCGCCAACAACCCGGCGGCCGAGGCCGTGATCGAGGCGATGCGCGGCGATCTCGGCGGCCGGCGGGTGCCCAAGGGGGCCAAGGCGGCGCGCTCGATCCTCGCCGCGCTGAAGCAGGGCGAGTCGCTTGCCATGCTGGTGGACCAGAAGATGAACGACGGCATCTCGGTGCCGTTCTTCGGGCGCGCGGCGATGACCGCGCCGGCACTGGCCGAGCTCGCCTTGCGCCACGGCCTCGCCGTCATCCCCGCCCATGTCGAGCGGCTGGGCGGGACGAAATTCCGCGTCGTCGCCGAGGCACCACTGACGTTCGTCGACACCGGCGACCGCCAGGCCGATGTCGCCGCGGCGATGGGCCGGGTCAACGGCATCCTCGAAGGCTGGATATCGGCGCGTCCCGACCTGTGGTTCTGGGTCCATCGGCGCTGGCCGGATTGATGAGCTTCGCCGGCATTCTGCCCCCACCCGGTTCGGGCACCACCATCCAGGCGGCCCTGCGCCAGTCGATCATCACCGCCATTGCCGACGGCCGCCTGGCCCCCGGCCAGCGCATGCCGCCGTCGCGCGCTTTGGCCGAGCAGATGGGCGTCGCCCGCAACACCGTCATCGCCGTCTACGACGACCTCGTCGCCCGCGGCTTCCTGGTCTCGATCGAGCGGCGCGGCTATTTCGTCGGCGACGGCACCGAAGCGGCGGCGACCGACGACGGGCCGGTACCTGCCGCCGGCGCCGTCGACTGGTCGCGCCGCCTGGCGCTCAGCATGTCGGGCTGGCGCAACATCACCAAGCCGGCCGACTGGCAGCGCTATCCCTATCCGTTCATCTACGGCCAGGTCGATGCGGAACTTTTTCCCATTGCCGCGTGGCGCGCCTGCTCGCGCGATGCGCTGGGCCGTTCGGCCGTCAACTACTGGGCGGCCGACTACGCGATGGGCGACGACCCGATGCTGGTCGAGCAGATCTGCCGCCACCTGCTGCCTGCCCGCGGCATCCTGGCCCGGCCGGACGAGGTGCTGATCACGCTGGGCTCGCAGCAGGGCCTCTACCTGCTGTCGCAGCTGCTGCCGCAGCCGGGCGAGGAAGTCGGCATCGAGGATCCCGGCTATGCCGATGCCCGCAACATCTTCGCGCTCAGCCGCGGCCGGGTGCGGCCGCTGCCGGTCGATTGCTGCGGCCTGATCGTCGGCCCGGCGCTGGACGGCCTGCGCCTTGCCGTGGTGACACCGAGCTATCATTGCCCGACGATGGTGACGATGCCTTCAGCCCGCCGCCAGGCGCTGCTCGACTGGGCCGCAAGCGCCGATGCCGTGCTGGTCGAGGACGACTACGAAGGCGAGATGCGGTTCGAGACCGCGCTGCCGGCGCTGAAATCGCTCGATACTGCCGGCCGCGTCATCTATCTCGGCACGCTCTCCAAGGTGCTCGCCCCTGGCGTGCGCATCGGCTACATGGTCGGCCCCGCCCCGCTGATCGCCGAGGCGCGCGCCCTGCGGCGGCTGATGCATCGCAGCGTGCCGCTGAACAACCAGCGCACCGCCGCGCTGTTCCTGGCGGAGGGCCACTACC
>JAEYTW010000821.1 GCA_023433835.1 Pseudomonadota bacterium
GCCCAGCACGGTCTCGACCCGGCCGCCGCGGACCCGGCCGGGCAGCTCGTTGACCTCGCCCAGGAAGGCCGCGGTGAAGGCATCGGCCGGGCGCTGGTAGATCTCGGCCGGGGGGCCGAGCTGCAACAGGCGGCCGGCCTGCATGACCGCGATGCGGTCGGCGAGCGCCATCGCCTCGTCGGGATCGTGGGTTACCATCAGCGTCGCCGCCCCCGATTCGCGCAGCAGGGCCAGCGTATCCTCGCGCAATGCCTCGCGCAGCCGGGCGTCGAGGCTGGAGAACGGCTCGTCCAGCAGCATCACCCGCGGCCGCGTGGCGAGCGCCCGGGCCAGCGCGACACGCTGTTGCTGGCCACCGGACAGCATATGGGGAAAGCTGTGGCCCCGGTCGGCCAGCCCGACGCGGGCCAGCATGGCCTGCGCCCGGTCGCGGCGCCCGGCACCGGACAGGCCGAAGGCGACGTTGTCCTCGACGCTGAGATGGGGAAACAGGGCGAAATCCTGGAACACCAGGCCGACGCCGCGCCGTTCGGGGGCCAGCGTCCGGCCGGGTTCGGAGACAACCGCGCCGGCGATGCGGATGCAGCCGCGGGCCAGCATCTCCAGCCCCGCGGCCAGCCGCAGCAGGGTCGACTTGCCGCAGCCGGAGGGGCCCAGCAGGCAGGTAACCTCGCCCGCCGCCAGGGTCAGCGAGAAATCCTCGACCGCGATTTTACGGCCGTAGGCGTGGCCGACCGCTTCGAATTCGAGCATCGCGGGTGGAAAAGCCGACATGTCCGTTGGTCTAACCGGCGATTGCCGTGCTGGCAAGGCGGTGGATGATCCGATAGGCTGTCGCCCTTGAATTCACCGCACGTGGCGCCCATGTAACTGCGCCATATGCCCAATGCCGCCGTCATGAAAGACGACATCGCGCCCCCCAATGGAATGGATTGCTGATCCCACCGCGTGGCTAGGCCTCGCGACCCTCGTCGTGCTCGAGATCGTGCTCGGCATCGACAATCTGATCTTCATCGCCATCCTGGCCGACAAGCTGCCGCCGTCCCAGCGCGACCGTGCCCGGCTGATCGGTCTGTCGCTGGCGCTGGTCATGCGGCTGGGGCTGCTCGCCAGCCTCTCCTGGCTGGTCACGCTGACCACCCCCTTGTTCGAGGTGCTGGGCCACGGCTTCGCCGGGCGCGACCTGATCATGCTGGGCGGCGGCCTGTTCCTGCTGTTCAAGGCGACGATGGAGTTGCACGAGCGGCTCGAAGGCGGCGAGGGCCATGGCGGCCCGGCCAAGCGCGGCGCCCAGTTCTGGCCGGTGGTGGCCCAGATCGTCGTGCTGGACGCGGTGTTCTCGATCGATTCGGTGATCACCGCCGTCGGCATGGTGCCCCATCTGATGACCATGGTGATCGCCGTGGTGATTGCCATGACGATCATGCTGATCGCCTCCAAGCCGCTCACCAATTTCGTCAATGCCCGGCCGACCGTGATCGTGCTGTGCCTGGGCTTCCTGATGATGATCGGCTTCAGCCTGATCGCCGAGGGCATCGGGTTCCACATCCCCAAGGGCTATCTCTACGCCGCGATCGGCTTCTCGATCATGATCGAGGTGTTCAACCAGCTGGCCCGCGCCGGCCTGCGCAAGCGCTTCGGTTCGGGCGCCAGCCGCCGCGAACGTGCCGCCGAGGCGGTCTTGAGCCTCTTGGGCGGACGGGCCGAGGAGGCCGTGGTCGGCGACCACGCCGCCGCCGCGACGATGTCGGGCGGGGAATCGCGCCCGTTGTTCGACCAGGCCGAAAAGGCGATGATCCGCGGCGTGCTCGATCTCGGCCGCCGCCAGGTCCGCTCGATCATGACGCCGCGGCCCGAGGTCGAGTGGATCGATCTCGACGACCCGGCCGATGTCATCCGGCAGGAACTGACCCAGGCCGGCCACACCTATTTCCCCGTCGCGCACGGCGATCTCGACCATTTCGCCGGCATCGCACGCGCCCGCGACCTGATGGCCCGGCTGCTCACCCCCGAAGCGGTAGCCGAAGCCGACATCCTGCATCAGCCGCTGATCGTCCATGAAAGCATGAGCGTGCTGCGCCTTCTGGAGCAGTTCCGCAATTCGCCGGTCCATGTGGCGCTGGTGCTGGACGAGTACGGCTCGATCGAGGGCATCGTCACCACCACCGACATCCTGGAGGCGATCGCCGGCGAATTCTCCAACGAGGCCGATGCCGGCCCGCCGGCGGCGCGCGAGGCCGACGGCAGCTGGACGGTCGATGCCGGCGCCGACCTGCGCCAGGTCGAGGACCTGATCGGCCGCCGCATCGCCGAGCCGTCGGATGCCTATTCGACCGTCGCGGGTTTCGTGCTGTGGTCGCTCGGCCGCCTGCCGGTACCCGGCGACAGCTTCGAGCGCGGCGGCCTGCGGGTCACCGTCGAGGTGATGGACGGCCGCCGCGTCGACCGTGTCCGGATCCTCGAGATCGAGGATTCCGCGGCGGTCTAGCAATGCAGCGCCTCAGCCAGAACGAAATTATAATTTCGTTCTGGCTGAGGATATCCGCTCATTGGGTATCTTGAGAAGCCGTGTCTTTGTTTTCACACCACTAACGCACTGCATCGCAACATAATTTCATTCACAAAAAATAATCCTTTTGATTAAGCTATAGTTTCTCATGATAATCAGAGACAGGCTACTTCCGCACGGGTGAGAGGTATAACTTCTCGTGGTGCTCAGATCGGCACAGATCACATTCAAAGACGAGCTGGCCGGTACCCTGGTGGAAACGGTCACCGGCGGCACCCGATTTTGCTATATTCCAGGCTGGGGTGAGACGATTGCCTGCGGTTTTCCCGTAACTGCGCGCGAGCACGAGTATCAAGTCGGACTACACCCCTTCTTTCAACATCTCAGCGCTGAGGGCTGGCTACGCGAGCAGCAGGCCCGGGCGGCGACTATTGCCGATCAGGATGACTTGGGTTTGCTGTTGCGTTATGGCGCCGATTGCATCGGTGCCGTCAGCGTCAGGCCCGCCATCGGCGCCGGCCCTGCTCCACCGCACGACAATCTCACAGACATCACCGCCAGCCCCGGCAGGACGATCTCCGGCATCCAAAAAAAGCTGATTGTCGTCTTCGATACCGCGACGGAATCGTTTCGGCCCGCCGACGCCATCGGCCCCGCCCCATTCATCGCCAAATTCAACTCCCCTTTCATAGATACATTGGTTCGGAACGAGGCTTTGAGCCTGCGCTGGGTTGCCGCTGTCTTGGGTGAGAAGGAAGTAAACCGCTTTCGTCTGGCTCATATCCCCAGCCTGAACGAACTCGCCCTGGTCGTTACTCGCTTCGATCGAGGATCCGCTGGCGAAAAATTCAGGCTTGAGGATTTTGCGCAGATACTGGGCAAGCCGAGAGGAGCGGATTACGCCGGAAAATATGACGGATCCTATGAGGAAGTTGCAGCAACCATAAGCTTGCACTCCTCGCGCCCCGTTATCGACCTCAGCCGTTTTTTCCGTCGTTTGATCGTCTATGCCATCGTTGGCAACTGTGATGCGCATTTGAAGAATTTTTCGCTGTTGGAACGACCGGAGGGGCTGCGGCTTTCCCCCGCCTACGACATCCTCAACACGGCGCTGTATCCCGGTCACGACCAGACCTTGGCACTGACCATTGGCGGGAACAGGACGTTCCTGGACGCGGTCGACAGCAACCTGCTGCAGCGTTTCGGCCTGTCGATCGGCTTGCCTGAAAGGGCGGTGACCCAGACGTTTACCGATCTGGCACGGCACGTGCGCAAGGCGACCGCCGCCATCCAACCGCCGCCGGCCGAGGGGCCCGACGGCTTCGTAACCCGCTTCGCGGAAGTTGTGAGGGACGGATGTCTGAGAATACTGGGCGACCGGGCCCTCTGAACTGGTCGGCCTTCGTCAAGGAAGCGCTACGGCGACGCAAGGCCGAGGGCCTGACGCAACGCGAGCATGCAGCGCTTGCCGGCGTCAGTGTTCCGACAATAGCGGCGTTCGACCGCGGAGAACGAACACTGACGCTGACGAAAGCCTTCGACATCCTACAGGTGGTGGGCCTGATCGAGGAGCCGGACGAAGCAAACGCACAGACCGCGTTCGTCCAAGAATCGATCGCGCGCTGGCGCCAGCTCGTCGACGCATTGCCGCCCGACTCGCCGGCCCGCTTTCCTCACGGCCATTATCGCGTCGACTATCACCTCGACGGCGAACTGAGGGAGGTCAGCCTGACGGAATTCGAGGGCATCCTCCGGCAAGCCGAACAACCGCACACGGGCTGGCCCGCGTTCATCTTCCTCACCAGGCCTGAATCGAAACCTCGGGAGATCGACGGCGGTATGGAATGCTGGCTTTCGCCGTCACCCGACAAATCGGACCGGCTGTTCAGAGATGCTGCCCATTCCGATTTCTGGCGGGCGATGCTGCCTGGCAGGCTTGCTCTGATGCGCGGTTATGAGGAAGACGGCCAGGACACCTTTCCGCCGGGAACAATATTCGACACGACCCTGCCTGTCTGGCGTCTGGGCGAAGTACTGCTGCACGCTGAAAAGCTTGCATCCCTGATGCGTGCCCGCAACGCGCCTTCCCCGACGGTCCGCTTCAGGGCCGTCTACAGCGGCCTCACCGGGCGCATCCTGAGACCTTGGGCCAATCCGATGAGCGACTTGGCCTTCGAAGGAAGGGCTGCTCGGAGCGATGAGGCCACGCTCGAACTTGCGGTACCGGCCGAAACCATCACCGATCGCTTGGCCGATTATCTTTTCCCAATGATCGCCTCGCTCTTCGAGCGCTTCGGCGTCGCGGGGCTTTCGCCCTCCCGGGTGGAAGCGGAGGCCCGCCGCCTGCTCAGCAACAGAGTGTGCTGAACGACACCCGCCCCCACCTTCTTCAAACCCTCGTTAAGCCATTGCGTCGGCAGGCCGCCTGCCTTATCTCTCTGCCGCCAGACCGCGGGACGGATCGGAAACGATGTTCGCAATCGCCAATTTTCTGTTCGTTATCATCGACATCTTCGTCTACCTGCTGATCGCCTCGGCGATCCTGAGCTGGCTGGTGGCGTTCGACGTGGTGAATACCCGCAACCGCGTGATCTACGTGATCGGCGATTTCCTCTATCGCGTGACCGAGCCGCCGCTGCGCCCGATCCGGCGCGTGCTGCCCAATCTCGGCGGCATCGACGTCTCGCCCGTCCTCCTGATCCTGGTCCTGCAATTCCTCGTCAAGCCGTTCATCGGCTGGCTGGTGATGTCTCTTTACTCCTGACCTCTTGCCCTTCCAGCCGACCCGCGACGGGGTTCGCGTCGCCATCCGGGTGACGCCGCGGGCGGCGTGCGACCAGGTCACGGGGTGCAAGCCCACCGCCGCCGGCGGGGTCGAGCTGTGCGTCGCGCTGACGGCGGTGCCGGAAAAGGGCCGCGCCAACAAGGCGCTGATCGAATTATTGGCCCGGGAATGGGGCATGTCGAAAAGTGACCTGTCCGTCGTCGCCGGCGTGACGGACCGGCACAAGGCTGTGATGATAGAGGGTGCGCCAGAGATGCTGATGGCCGCCCTCGGCCGGTGGATCGAGAGGTATTCCCGATGACTGCGACCCTGATCGACGGCAAGGCTCGCGCCGCCGCCCTCCGCGCCCGCGTCAAGGATGCGGCTGCCCGCTTCTCCGCCAGGACCGGCCGGGCGCCGGGCCTCGCGGTCGTCCTGGTCGGCGAGGACCCGGCCTCGGAAGTCTATGTCCGCTCCAAGGGCCGGGCGACGATCGAGGCCGGCATGGTCTCGCGCGAGATCAAGCTCGGCGTCTCGACCACGGAGGCCGAACTGCTGGCCGTGGTCGCCGGCCTCAATGCCGACCCGGCGATCGACGGGATTCTGGTGCAGCTGCCGCTGCCCAAACAGATCGACGCCAACCTGGTGATCGCCGCGATCGACCCGGCCAAGGATGTCGACGGCTTCCACCCGATCAATGTCGGGCGGCTGTGGCTCGGCCAGGATGCGCTGGTGCCCTGCACGCCAACCGGCTGCGTCATGCTGGCGCGCGAGACGCTGCCCGGGCTCTCCGGCCTCAACGCGGTCGTCGTCGGCCGCTCCAACATCGTCGGCAAGCCGGTCGCGGCCCTGCTGCTGGCGGAAAGCTGCACGGTGACGATCGCCCATTCGCGCACCGCCGACCTGGCAGCCCTGTGCCGCACGGCCGACATCCTGGTCGCAGCCGTCGGCCAGCCGGAAATGATCAAGGGCGACTGGATCAAGCCGGGCGCGCTGGTGCTCGACGTCGGCATCAACCGGGTGCCCGGCGCCGAACCGGGCAAGACCCGGCTGGTCGGCGATGTCGACTTCGCCGCAGCCCTCGAGGTCGCCGGCTTCATCACCCCGGTGCCGGGCGGCATCGGGCCGATGACCATCGCCTGCCTCCTGGACAACACCATCACCGCCGCCTGCCGGCGCGCGGGCATCGCCCTCTGAGGGGGCTCATTCCCCCAAATTTTTCGCGTGGTTCAGGACGACGGGCGGCTTGTCCGCGCCGCCTCGTCGGCTAGACTGCGGCCCATGACCGCACCGTTCGAGATCATCAACCCGACAGGCAGCGCGCCCTTCGTGCTGATCTGCGATCATGCCGCCCGCACGATGCCCGACGGCTACGGCACGCTGGGCCTCGATGACTCCGAGCTGTTGCGCCATATCGGCTGGGATATCGGTGCCGCCGACGTCACCCGCCGGCTGTCGGCGCGCTTCAACGCCACGGCGATCTTCTCCGGCTTCTCGCGCCTGCTGATCGACTGCAATCGCGCGCCGGACGATCCGACGCTGGTCTGCCGCGTCTCGGACGGCACGGTCGTGCCGGGCAACCGCCAGGTCGACGCGGCCGAACGGGCCAGGCGGCTCGAGCTCTATCATGCGCCCTACCACCGGGCGGTGGCCGCGCATCTCGACCAGCTGACGGCGCGTGGCGAGGTGCCGGCGATCGTCTCGATCCACTCGTTCACGCCGGTGATGAAAAGTGTCGTGCGGCCCTGGCATGTCGGCATCCTGTGGGATGAGGATCCGCGGCTGCCGGTGCCGCTGATGCGCGCGCTGGCGGCGCAGGGCGATATCGTCGTCGGCGACAACGAACCCTATTCGGGCAAGACCGAGACCGGCTATTCGATCCGCATCCATGGCGCCGACCGCGGCCTGCCGCATGTGCTGGTCGAATTGCGCCAGGACCTGATCGATACCCATCACGGTGCCGCCGACTGGAGCGAACGCTTTGCCCGGGCGCTCGAAAGCGCCCTGGCCGAGGGCATGCCCTACCAGCGCCAGGCCCGGGCGTGACGCCCGCGACGCTGACGCTCGGGATCGAGGAGGAATACCTCCTCGTCGACCGGGCGACACGCGACCTCGCCGTCGAACCGCCCGAAAGCATGATGGAGGCCTGCCAGGCCCGGCTGCAGGGCCAGGTGATGCCCGAATTCCTGCAAAGCCAGATCGAGGTCGGCACCCGGGTCTGCACCAGCTTCGCCGAAGCGCGCGAGGATCTGCGCCGCCTGCGCGCCGCCGTCATCGAGGTCGCCGCCGATCATGGCCTGGCGCCGATCGCCGCGGCGACCCACCCCTTCGCCAGCTGGCAGGGCCAGAAGCCGACGGCCAAGGAACGCTACCAGCTGCTGGCCCGCGACCTGGCCGGGGTCGCCCGCCGGATGATCATCTGCGGCATGCATGTCCATGTCGGCATCGAGGACGAGGACCTGCGCATCGACCTGATGAACCAGGTCAGCTACTTCCTGCCGCACCTGCTGGCCCTTTCGACCTCGTCGCCATTCTGGCAGGGCGAGGATACCGGGCTGATGTCCTATCGCCTGGCCATCTTCGACAGCCTGCCGCGCACCGGCCCGCCGGAGCGCTTCGAGACCTGGGGCGACTACCAGCGCATGGTGCGCCGGATGGAATCCGCGGGGCTGATCCAGGATGCCTCCAAGCTGTGGTGGGACGTCCGCCCCTCGGCGCGGTTTCCGACGCTCGAGCTGCGCATCACCGACGTCTGCACCCGGTTCGAGGATACGCTGACCATCGCGGCGCTCTATGTCTGCCTCTTGTCGATGCTGACCCGGCTGAAGGCGATGAACCAGCGCTGGCGCATCTACGTCAACGTGCTGATCCGCGAGAATCGCTGGCTGGCCCAGCGCTATGGCTGCGGCGGCGAGCTGGTCGATTTCGGCAAGGGCGCCCGGGTGCCCTATCGCGATCTCCTGGAAGAGATGATCGACCTGGTGCGCGAGGATGCCGAGGCGCTGGGCTGCTGGCCGGAAGTCCAGCGCGCCCGCGAGATCGTCGACCGCGGCACCTCGGCGCACGGCCAGCTCGCCGTCCACCGCGCGGCGATGGCTGCCGGGGCCGACCGCATCGAGGCCGGCCGCGCCGTGGTCGACTGGCTGATACGCGAAACGGCACGGGATACCGGCGCGGCGCTGTAGGCCCTTCCGCGATCATTGCCCCCGGGGGCCGGCTGACGCTAAAGTCCCGGCCGACATCTACGCGTTCAATACCAGGAGCCGACCATGGCCAATGTCGTGGGCATAGCCGCCGAACAGCTACAGACGATCGTGATGCGCATCGAGCGCCTCGAGGAAGAGAAGAAGGGCATCGCCGACGACATCAAGGAAGTCTACGCCGAAGCCAAGTCGAACGGCTTCGACGTCAAGATCCTGCGCCAGGTCATCCGCCTGCGGAAGATGGACAAGGCCGCGCTGCAGGAGCAGGACGCGCTGCTCGAGCTCTATCGCGACGCGCTCGACATGACCCCGGACGATTCGTCTTCGGCGGCAGCGGCCGAGTAGTCCCAGAACGGTGCGGGCGGCACCCTTCCTGCTGATCCTCGGCGCGGTATCGACCGCGCCGCTGCTGCCCGAGGCGGCCGCCCAGTCCTTCGTGCCGCCGATCGGCCGGCCGCAGACGGGGCCGGCCTGCATCCGCGTGATCAACACGACCGATTACTGGTTCCCGGTGACGATCGCCGTGCCGGGCCAGGGCGAGCCCGCTACCTTTCGCGTCGAGAAGCGCGAATTCCGCCAGTTCTGCGCGACCATCGCACTGAAGCAGGGCGAGCGGATCGAGGTGGTGCTGCGCAGCTTCATGGCGCCGATCGGCCGTTGCCTGCTCGACCCCGGCGGCCAGGCCGAGATCGTGCGCGGCCAGGACGCCGACGGCGACCCGATCAACAGGCTCGCCTGTACCGGCGGCATCGCGACGGTGCCGTAGGGCTACTCCGCCTCGGCCACCGCGTCGCCCCGGGCACCGCGGCGCCAGTAGGCGGCGACGGTCTGGCGTTCGCGATCGAACCCGACCTCGCGGCGCAGCCAGTTGCGCAAGGCGCGCGCCGGCGTGTGCTCGCAGGCGATCCAGACGAAACCGTCGGGATCGTCGACCGGCAGGGCCTGCGCCCGCACCGCCGCCTCCAATGTGCGGGCGGCCCCGCGATGCAGCCAGGTGACGTCGAACGCGGCGGCGGATTGCAGCGGCTGTTCTTCGCCGGCATCCGCCACTTCGACCAGCACGGTCGCGTGGGCATGCCCCGGCAAGGCCTCGAGGATGCGGGCGATGGCGGGCAACGCGGTTTCATCGCCGGCCAGCAACAGGCGGCGGCCCGGCGGCACGTCGCCGCCGCCCGGCCCCATCAGCCCGACGACGGCGCCGGGCGCGACGGTGAGCGCCCAGGTCGAGCCGGGCGTATCGGCGCCGTCATGGATGACGATGTCGAGGTCGAGCGTGCCGCGGGCGACATCGATCCGGCGCACGGTGTAGACCCGGGGAACCACTGCGTCAGCGCCCGCCGGCCAGATCAGCCGGCCTTCCGGCGACAGGCGCGGCCAGCGCGGCGCCCGCCCCGCCGGCGGCATCAGCAGGCGGACATGCAGGCCGCCGCAAGCGAAATGATCGACATCGCCCTTCAGCGTCACCCGGCGCATATGCGGCGTCAGGGTCGTGGCCGAGACGACCGTCATCTCGCGGAAATAGGGCACGGTGCCGGCATCGATGCCATGGCCGGTCCAGGTGACCCGCGGGCCGTCCGCGAATTCGAAGACATGCTCGATCAGCGAGGTCTTGACCAGGAAGAAAGCCTGCTCGGTCGGGCATTCGATGCGCAGGCGTACCGCATCCTCGACCGGCTCCAGCACGGCGATGCCGTAGATGCTGTCGATGCGGCCCGCGGCGCCGTCGCGGCTGACCGTCGCATGCTCGCCGAAATGGGCACAGAGCTTCTCGACCAGGGCGCCTGCGTCCCGGACGAGAATCCGGGCCTCGGCGATCAGGGGTTCAGCCATGGCGCTTGCCTCCGCGATTGAGCAGCCAGATCAGATAGGGGCCGCCGACCAGCGATGCAAACAGGCCGAGCGGCACCTGGTAGGGAAAGATCACCACCCGCGAGAACCAGTCGGCCGAGACCAGCACCGCCATGCCGATCAGCACGGCCGCGGCCAGTTGGTCGCGGCCGCGCACGAAGCCGAGCCGCCGGGCCAGATGCGGCGCGATCAGCCCGATCAGGCTGAGCGGCCCGACCAGCAGCGAGGAGACTGCCGTCAGCAGCGCGGCGATGATGGCAAGGACCAGCCGCGCCCGGTTGACCGACAGGCCGAGGCCGGTACCGATGCCGGCGCCGAGCGGCAGCAGGTCGAGCCAGCGGGCGAGGAACGGCAGCGGCGCGATCAGCAGGACGGCGGCGGCCACGCCGGTCAAGGCCTCGGCCGGGCCGGCATTGTTGGTCGAGCCCGACATCCACGTCAGCAGCAGGTAGCCGCGCATGCCGCCGCCGGCCAGCGCGGTCGTCAGGATCGACATGCCGAAGGCGCCGAGCGCGATGCCCGACAGCAGCAGCCGCTCGGGCCCGAAACCCGAGCGGGCGCTGATCGCGAGTACGACCCCGAGCGTGA
This sequence comes from Pseudomonadota bacterium, assembly GCA_023433835.1. Lineage (GTDB taxonomy): Bacteria > Pseudomonadota > Alphaproteobacteria > Ferrovibrionales > Ferrovibrionaceae > JAFKFH01. The sequence continues at coordinate 10,913 of JAEYTW010000821.1, forward strand.
CCAGCGCGCCCACCGCCGTGCCGGCGATCATCGTCGGCGGGTCGGGGAAACCGGCGATGAACAGCACGACGGCCAAGCCGACGCCGCCGCCGGCGCTGATGCCCATCACCTCGGGGCTGGCCATCGGATTGCCGGTCATCCGCTGCAGCAGCGTGCCGGCCGCGGCGAGCATCGCGCCGGCCGCCGCGGCGACGATCAGCCGGGGACCCCGGAACGGCAGCAGGTCGGCGAACAGCGTGCCGGTGGCGATGTTCAAGCCACCGACGTCGCGGCCGGCGACGAGGCCGCCCAACACCAGCAACCCGACGAGCAGCCCGAGCCCGGCCAGCGCGCGGCCCGGCCAGGCCAGCCGCCGGCCCCCCGGGGCATGCGCGACAGGCGGCCTGCTGCCGCCATGCACGCCACGCAACAGCCAGAGCAGCAGCGGCCCGCCGAGCAGCGCGGTGGCCGCCCCGGTCGGCGCGATGTCGCCGAAACCGCCGGACATCAGCTGGATCGCGCTGTCGGTCAGGCCGAGGAGCAGCGCGCCGACCAGCGGCGCCAGCGCCAGCATCTGGGCGGGGCGGCGTGCGCCGCAAAAACGGGCGAAGGCCGGCGCCGCGAGGCCGATGAAGGCGATGATGCCGACCTCGGCGGTGACGCTGGCCGCCAGCCAGACCGCGACCAGCAGGGCCAGCAGGCGGAAGCTCTGGACCGCCAGGCCGAGGCTTTTCGCGCCGGCATCGTCGAGGCCGAGCAGGGCCAGCGGGCGCAGCAGCAGCAAGGTGGCGATGCCGCCGAGGGCGAGGCGCACGGCGATGGTCGTCGCCACGCCCCAGCCCTGCTGGTTCAGCGAGCCGGCGCCCCAGATGAACAGCGACATGACGTAGTCGCCCTTGGCCAGCACCACGGTGACGCTGAGCGCCGAGGCGACGAGCGACAGCATCATGCCCGAGAGGATCACGGTGACCGGCTCGAGCCCGCGCCGCCAGCTCAAGCCCAGCACGACGGCCGTCGCGGCAAGGCCGCCGGCCAGCGCCACGCCTTCGCGCGACAGGGCGATCAGCGCCGGGGCGAAGGCGGTGGCGACGGTCAGGGCCAGCTGCGCGCCGGCACTGATGCCCAGCGTCGAGGGGTCGGCGATCGGGTTGCGCAGCACGCGCTGCAGCAGCAGGCCGGCGAGTCCGAGCGCGGCGCCGCAGATCAGCGCCGTGACGGAGCGCGGGACGAGGCTGTGCCAGAGCAGGATCGATTCCAGCGCGTGCGCAATCTCGGGCGGTGCCGTCAGCGATGGCCGCGTCACCACCACGGCGGCGAAGAGCGCCAGGGCCGCAAGGGCGGCGGCGAGCCAGATGACCGGCTGACGATGCAGTTGCGGGCGCACGGGCATGATGGCCTCAGCCATGGCCCCG
>JAEYTW010000003.1 GCA_023433835.1 Pseudomonadota bacterium
GTTGGCCGCCACCGCCCGCATGGCGATGCCGAGGCGGGTGAAGCGGAAGAAGGCCCAGGCCGCGGCGGTCAGCACGGCCAGCGTGCCGAGGCCGTAAAGCTGGACCTGGTAGAACGGCACCGGCCCGATATGCACCACCTCGGTCGACAGGCCGGTCGGGAACTCATGCGGGTCCGGCCCCCAGATCATGATGGTGATGCCGCGCAGGATCACCGCCAGGCCGATCGTGACCATGACGATCGAGAACAAGGGTTCGCCCAGCATCGGCCGGATGAACACGCGCTCGAGCACGATGCCGATCACCATGGCGATCGGGATGGTCACGATCATCAGCGGCACGAGCGAGAGCGACAGGCTGGAGGCGATCGAGAAGGCGATATAGGCGGTCAGCATCAGCAGCTCGCCCTGGGCGAAATTCACGATGCCGGTCGCCTTGTAGATGATGGCAAAACCCATGCCGACCAGGCCGTAGGTCGCGCCGACGACCAGCCCCGAGGATACCAGGAACAGGAAATATTCCATCAGGCGGCACTCCCGTAGATGCGGGCGATCTCGTCGCGGAACCGGGTCTCGATGGTGCGGCGGCGCACCTTCATCGTCGCGGTCAGCTCGCCGTCGTCATGGTCGAGTTGCTTTTCCAGCAGCACGAACTTGCGGATGTTCTCGACCCGGGCGAAGCGCGCATTCACCGCTTCGACCGCCTCGCGCACCAATTCATGCACTTCCGGGCGCTCGACCAGGCTCTTGTAGGTCGTGTAGGGGATGTTCTGGCCCTGCGCCCATTTGCCGACGCTGTCGTATTCGACCTGGATCAGGGCCGACAGGAAGTTGCGCCCCTCGCCGATCAGGATCGCCTCGCGGATGTAGATCGAATCCTTCAGCGCGTTCTCGATCAGCGACGGGGTGATGTTCTTGCCGCCGGAGGTGATGATGATGTCCTTCTTGCGGTCGGCCACGCGCAATTCGCCGGTTGGCTCGAACTCGACGATGTCACCGGTATGCAGCCAGTCGCCGTCGAAGGCGCGCGCCGTCGCCTCGGCGTCGAACAGGTACCCCTTGAAGATCGACGGGCCGCGCAGCATCAGCTCGCCATCCGGCGCCAGCTTCTGCTCGACGCCCGGAATGACGAGGCCCGAGCAGCCGGTCAGCGTGTGGCCAGGCTGCTGCATGTGGGAGACCCCGGCGCTCTCGGTCATGCCATAGATCTGGTAGACCGGCACGCCCAGGGTCCAGAAGAAGGACAGCACCTCGGGCGACACGGTCGCGCCGCCGCAGAAGGCCGCGCGCACGCGGTTCAGCCCCAGGAATCGCTGCAGCGCGCGGAAATAGAGCAGCCACAGCACGAAATAGACGAGGTTGTCGGCAAGCCCGTTGCGCCTGCCGCCATTGGCCTGGGTGCGCAATCCGATCGGCTTGCCCCAGCGCATGGCGATGCCATGGGCCCAGCGCTGCAGCGGCGTGGTATCGCGCAGGCGGAACAGCACGTTCTGCTGCATCTTCTCCCAGATGCGCGGCACGCCGAGGAAGCCGAGCGGCGCGATCTCGCGCAGATTGGCGACGATGGTGTCGATCGATTCGGCGAACGAGACCACCGAACCGCACAAAAGCTGCATCACCGTCGAGAAGCTGCGCTCGGCCACATGGCAGAGCGGCAGGTAGCAGACGACGGAGTAGCTGTCGGCCGACAATCCGGCCGACTGCACGACCTGAGCCGCCGAATGCAGCATGTTCCGGTGCGACAGCATCGCGCCCTTGGGCATGCCGGTCGTGCCCGAGGTATAGACGATCAGCGCCACGGCATCGGGATCGAGACCGGCGAGCAGCCCGTCGACCGTGGCACCGTGCTGCGCCTCGTTAGCGGCGCCGAGGTCGAGCACGTCGGCAAACGACATCAGCCCCGGCGTGCGGTAATGCAGCATGCCCTTCATGTCGACGCAGATGGTGTGCACCAGGTCGGGCAGGCCGTCGCCGTTCGAGGCGGCGTCGATCACCTTGTCGGTCTGTTCCTGGTCGCCGCAGACGACGAAGCGGGTCTTGGAATGGCGCAGGATGTACTGCAGTTCGGGCCACGGGTTCGTCGGGTAGACGCCGAGGCAGGCACCGCCGAGCCATTGCGCGGCAAGATCGGCGTAGAGCCATTCCGGCGTATTCTCGCCGGCCACCGCCAGCCGGTCGCCCGGACGGAAGCCCAGGGCGTAGAGGCCGATGGCGAAGCGCCGCACGGTGGCGCAGTACTGCCCCCAGGTGACGCGCTGCCAGATGCCGAGCCTCTTTTCGCGGAAGGCCAGCGCATCGGGCGTGGCATCCGCCCGGCGCTTCAGCACCATCGGCATCGGCAGCTGCATCAGCGCCGGGACGCTGAGGTCGTGGGCGGTCATGCCAGCACCCCTTCGCGGCGGGTGCCGAGATAGGCGGCGACCACGGCCGGGTTGGCCGAGACTTCCGCCGGCGCGCCCTCGGCGATCTTGACCCCGTGGTTCATCACGCAGACATGATCGGAGATGTCCATGACGATGCCCATGTCGTGCTCGACCATCATCACCGTGGTGCCGAGCTGTTCCTTGAGGTCGAGGATGAAGCGGGCGATATCCTCGCGCTCTTCCTGGTTCATGCCGGAAACCATCTCGTCGAGCACCAGCAGCTTCGGGTCGACCGCCAGCGCGCGGCCAAGCTCGACCCGCTTCTGCAAGCCGTAGGACAGGGTGCCGACGGTCGCGTCGCGGATATCCTCGATCTCGAGGAACTCGATGATCTTCTCGACCTGCTCGCGCGCCCGCAGTTCTTCGTTGCGGGTGCGGCCCCAGAAGACCATGGCCGACAGGAGGCCGGACTTCAGATGGGTGTGCATGCCGACCAGCAGGTTGGCGACCACGCTTTCGTGCTTGAACACCGCCAGGTTCTGGAACGTGCGGGCGATGCCCAGGCGGGCCAGCGTATGGGTAGGTGCCCCGGTGATATCCTTGCCGTCGAAGCGCACGGTGCCAGAAGTCGGCTTCAGGACCGCGCTGATCAGGTTGAAGACCGTGGTCTTGCCGGCGCCGTTGGGGCCGATCAGGCTGAAGATCTGGCCGCGCTCGACGTTGAAGGAAACGTCGGTCACCGCCTTCAGCCCACCGAAGCGCTTCGACAGGCCGGAAACCTCGAGCAGCGCGCTCATGACAGCCACCGCTTGCGGCGCTTGTAGTGCTTGATCTCGCGCATGCTCTTGCGCGTGCCGCTCTGGCCGAAGCCCAGGTAGAATTCCTGCACGTCGGCGTTCGATTTCAGCCGCTCGGAGGGGCCGTCCAGCACGATGCGCCCGTTCTCCATGATGTAGCCGTAGGCCGCGACGTTGAGGGCGAGCTGGGCATTCTGCTCGACCAGCAGCACGGTCAGGCCGGTATCGCGGTTCAGCGCGATGATGGTGTCGAAGATGTCGTCGATCACCTGCGGGGCGAGGCCGAGCGAGGGTTCGTCCAGCATCAGCAGCTTGGGGTGCGCCATCAGCGCCCGGCCCACCGCCACCATCTGCTGCTCGCCGCCCGACAGATAGCCGGCGATCTGGTCGCGCCGTTCGTAGACGCGGGGGAACAGGGCATAGACCCGGTCGAGATCGGCCTTGGTCTGGCTGGCCGCCTTGGAATAGCCGCCCATGACGAGATTCTCGACCACCGTCAGGGTCGGGAACAGCCGGCGGCCTTCCGGCACCTGGACGAGGCCGCGGCCGACGATGTCGGCGGCGCGGCGATGGGTGATGGCCTCGCCGCCGAAGCTGATCGCGCCGTTGACGACCTCGCCGTCCTCGCGCTCCAGCGTACCCGAGATCGCCTTCAGCACCTTCGACTTGCCGGCGCCGTTGGCGCCGAGCAGCGCGACGATCTTGCCCTCGGTGACGTCGAGCGAGATGTCGCGGACCGCCTCGATCACGCGGTCGTAGAAGATCTGGACGTTGGTCAGCGACAGGAGGGCGTCGCTCATGCCGCCCATCCCGCCAGCGGCCCGCCGGCCGCGACCCAGGCCGCCGGCACCGGCACGGCGACGTCCATCAGCATCTGGGCATAGGCCTTGCCCTGCGGGTCGTGGCGCAGCGAGGCCGTGCCCCCACCGTCGAGCGCACCGTGCAGCATGAAGTTGAAGCCGTGCAGGCCCGGCAGCTCGAAGCGCTCGACCCCGCCGGTCAGCAGATGGGCGAAATGAGCCTGCACGGCCTCCGGCGTCAGCGCCGCCCGGATCGGGGCGATGAAGTCGGGGCGGCGGGCCAGGATGCCGATATTGGCGATATCGCCCTTGTCGCCGCTGCGGCCATAGGCCAGCGCGATCAGCGGCACGCGCACCGTTCCCCCCGGCGGAGCCGGATCGGCAACTGGCGGCGACGCAGCGGCGGAGACGGCATCCTGGCCCGCTAGCGGAATATCGACGGCGATCTCGCGATCGCCGAACAATACCTTGGGTGTGGCCCTGGCCTTGTCGACCAGGCAGGAGAACAGGCGCACCACCGGCTGCACCTTGGGCCGGCCGCCGGCAAAGCCGGTGATGCCCTGCGCCATGCCGGTCGCGCTGGTCAGGAATTCACGCGCCAGGATATCGGCGCCCTCCTTGGCCCGGTGCAGCACCGCGACCTTGAGGATGACTTCGCGCGCCCGGGCATCGAACGCCGCGGGGCCGTAGGTATCGCCCGCGCCCAGCACCTCGATCGAGGTCTTGAGGTAATCGGGCAGGCCGCGCGCGGCGAGCAGCCGGCGGCACATGGCCAGCATCATCTCGCCGGTCCTGCGCGCCTTGGCCCCGGCCTCGCGGCCGCCGATCATCAGCGTGCCCGACGTCTTGAAGCCGTCGGCATAGGTCGCGCTGACCTTGTAGCGCCCGGTCGGCGCACGGCCGCGGGCGCCGGCGACCCGCCCGCGGTCGGGGGCCTCGGCCGTGCCGGTGGCGCCGGAGTAATCGGAGGGCACGGG
>JAEYTW010000044.1 GCA_023433835.1 Pseudomonadota bacterium
ATCACGGCCAGTGCGCAGCTCGGCCGAACGCCCGCAGGTTACGCCCGGCCCTCGATGCCGCCGGGTACGGCCGCGCCGCGGTGGTAATCTGTCGAGTGCTCTACCCGGCCCACCACCGTCTGCGGCCGTTTCAGCAGGTTGAGGATCGGGCAGTAGCGTTCGACCGCCGCCTCGACCCGGGCGATCGCCTCCGGCCCGGCCGGCGAGGTGACGTGGACGACGAAGGCGATGTTGTGGGGATGGGGCGGGATATCCTCAACGCCGAGCAGGCTGGCGCGGGGATCGAGGTCGGCGGTGACCTCGACCTGCAGATCGTCGAGCCTGACGCCCTGATCGGCCGCCTGGATCAGCCAGCTATGCGTCAGGCAACTGCCCAGCACGCCGAGCTGCAGTTCCGGCGAACCGGGACCGAGGTCGTAGCCGGCGAAATCGGGCGGGCTGTCCGATACGACCTGGAAATCGCGGATGCGGATGCGGCGAACGCCCGACCGCCCCTCGGCCGCCACCGAGGCGGCCAGCTGGACCGGGCCGGCCTCGGGCGACCGCAGGCGGTCGCGCAGGGTCACCAGGGCATCGCGTTTCTGATGCAGGTATTCATTCAGGCTCGACATCGCGCATCTCCCTATTTGGCGATCCAGACGTCGTAGAACAGCTGGTGGGGGCCGCCGGTGCCGCTGGGCCCGAACGACAGATCCTTGACCTTGGCATTCGCCGCCCACAGGTTGTCCGGGTTGAACAGCGGAATGCCGTAAGCCTTGTCGATGATGATCTTCTGGACTTCGTCGGTCAGCGCGCGGCGCTTGGCCGGATCGGTTTCGCCGGCCTGCGCGAACAGCAGGCGATCGATGTCGTTGTCCTTGGGGAGTCGCAGGCGGTTCAGGCCCTCGGTCGAATAATCCTTGCGCAGCACGTCGACATCGGCGAGCGACCAGTGCCAGCGATAGGCATCGTATTGCCCGGCGATCTGGCCTTGCAGGTATTCGGCGCTGGACGGTACCGGACCGACGATGAAATCGATGCCGAGATCGCGGGCCTGCTGCTGCAGCACCTCGAACAGCGCGCGGTTGATCGCATTGGCCCAGAACGACCCCTTGATGCGTAAGACCTGGCCATTCTTCGACCGGATGCCGTCGGGCCCCGGTTTCCAGCCGGCCTTGTCCAGCCGCGCCTTGGCCGCGACAGGATCGTAGGCGAAGGCGGCGCTGAGATCGAGGAAGCCGGGCGTGCGCGGCGTCAGGAGGCCGGTAGCCGGCACGACGTAACCGTTCTGCACGAGGTCGACGATCTCCTGCCGGTTCAGGCCCTGCTGCAGGGCGCGGCGCACCTCGACATCCTCGACCACCGGCCGCGACGTATTGATGAACAAGGTCGCGGCGGTGCCGATATAGGCGGCGTTGACCAGCTGGAAGCCCGCGCCCTGCAGGGTCGGCGCATCCTGGTAGGACGCGTTGGTCAGGTCGACCTGGCCGCTTTTCAGCGCGCCGGTGCGCACGCTGGCCTCCGGGATCACGCGGAAGACGATCTGGTCGAGATAAGCTTCGCCCTGATGCTTCTTCAGCGCCGAACCCCAGTTGTAACCCTCGCGCCGGGTCAGCACGATCTGCTCGTTGAACTTCGCACTCTTCAGCACGAACGGACCCGAACCGATCACGCCCTCGTAGCAGCGCGCATCCGCCGTCTTCTTCAGGGTCGCGGGCGCGACGATGCCGAGCTCGGCGGTGGCGGCCGCCGCCTGGAAGGCGAGATTGGGTTCCTTGAATTCGATGACGACCCGATAGGTCGACGGCACCGTGATCGCCTTGACGCCGCTCAGGTATTCCGAGCCGGCGGCGCCGGGGATCTTGGCCAGCGCCTCGAAATTGTCCTTCACCACCGTCGCGTCGAGCTTCGAGCCGTCGGAGAACGTCACGTCCTCGCGCAGATCGAAGGTATAGCGCGTCGCATCCTCGTTGATGGTCCAGGATCTGGCCAGCCACGGCACGATGCGCGAGGCATCCTCCGATCCCTGGTCGGTCAGGGAGTCAACGATCTGGCGCCCTTCGCGCGAGCCGAAGCCGTGATGGTGCTGCTGCGGGTCGAGGCATTCGGACTGCACCATCAGCCCGACGGTCAGCGTGCCACCGCGTTTCTTTTCGGCCGGCACCGACGGATCGCCCGCGGTGACGTTCTGCAGCTTGGTCGCCGGGCTCTGCGCCAGCGCCGGCCCGGCAAGGCCGAGGGCCAGCGCCAGGGCGGAAAGACGGACAAAATTTCGCATCTCGGGATCTCGCTTAGAAGAAGCCGCCGTCGACCGGCAGGCCCGTGCCGTTCAGCAGGAGGTCGCCGACGACCTTGTGCTTGTAGGCGGTGGGATTGTGGCTGAGCAGGGTACGGATGTTGCGCCAGTGGCGATCGAGGTTGAGGGCGCGGCCCGTGGCGGTGGCGCCGCCGGTATCGAAGATCAGCTCGGCCGCCTCCAGCGCCAGGCGGCCGATCACCGTCTGGGCCTTGGCCGTGGTCGCCGCGCTGTCGGTCAGGATCGCGTCGACATCGCCGATGCCGTCGACGATCGCCACCGCGGCCTGGTCGAGTTTGGCGGCCGCCGCCGCGACCAGCGCGTCGACGGCGAAACGATGGGCCGCGATGCGGCCGACGGCCTGCTGGACGAAATGATCCTCGCGCGCCGTCGCGGCATGGCCATGCGCGATCGGCCGGGAAATGCGCTGGACATAGGCCAGCGCATCGGCCTCGACATTGCGCACGATTCCGGCCTGCACCGCGGCGAGATAGAGCTGGCGGAAGGTCGAGGCATGGCGACCGGCGAACGTGTCGTTGGGCCGCGTGCCGATCTCGTCGGCGAAGACGGCGACGTCGTCCAGCACCACCCCGCCGCTGGCGGTCAGGCGCTGGCCCATGCCGTCCCAGTCGTCGAGGATCCTGACGCCCGGCCGCGTCACCGGCAGCAGCACCCGGCGCACCTGCCCGTCGTCGTCCAATGCGCTGATGCTGGCCCAGTCGGCGAAGGCGGTACCGGTGGCATAGTGCTTGACGCCGTTCAGCCGCCAGCCGTCGGCCGTCCGGCTGAGCCGGGTGGCGATTTCGCCGGCCCGCGCCGTGCCGCGTTCGGTATGCGCCCCGGCATAGAGATCGCCGGCCAGCACGCGGTCGAGATGGACGGAGGGCTTGGCCCCGCCCCGGGTCGCCACGGCGAGCTCGACGAAATTGAAATGCGAGCGCAGGGCATGGGCGACGTTGGGTTCGCCCGCCGCCAGCGCCGCGACCGTTTCAATGACGTCGGCCACGCTGCCCCCGGGCCCCCCGAGATGGGCCGGCACCCGCAAGGTGCCGATGCGATCCGAGCGCACCGCCCGGAAGATCTCGAACGGCAATTGCCGTTCGGCATCCCGGGCGGCACTGCTTGGCCCCACGTCGGCGGCCAGCGCGGCCGCCCGCGCGCGGATGTCGGCGACCGTCACGGCCATCTGCGGCCTGACGCGGGCGGCTGATGTCATGCCCGCCGCTCCAGCTTCTCGCCCGCCCGGCGCAGGTCGAGCAGACGGCGGGCATTGCCGCCGGCGACCAGCGCCTGCTGTTCGGCGGTAAGGCCGGCGGCGGCGAAGGCGGCCGACAGCCTGGCCCGCGTCACCGGCGCCCAGATCGGCCAGTCGCTGCCGGTCACCACGCGTTCGGCGCCCAGCGTATCGACCAGGAAGCGGATGACCTGCGGGTTCAGCCCCATGATGTCGAAATAGATGTTGGGCCGCGGCGCACCGGAGGCGCGCGCCTCGGCCGAGAATTCCTCGGTCTCGGCGGTGGCCAGGATCAGCGCGCCGGCACCCAGCGCGGTGAAGATCAGGTTGAGGTCAGGCAGATCGTCGAGGATGCGGGCATGCAGCACCGACAGGAAGGCGGTGCCGTTGGCCCAGCCGCGGCCGTAGCCGTAGCCCGGCTTGCCGGCGCTGCGCGTCAGCCGCGGGGAATTCGGGGCGCCGACGGGATGGACGAAGACCGGCACCTTGAGGCTCGCCGCCACCTCGAGCGTCGGGCGCACCGTCGCCGCGCTCAGGAATTCGCCATCGCGCGAGGAATCGAGGACGAGGCCTGCGAAACCCAGCTGCGTCACCGCCCGCTCGGCCTCGCGCGCGCCGGCATTGCCCGAATAGGCGTCGACGGTGGCGAGCGCGCCCAGCCTGGTCGGGTGTTTCGCCACCAGCCCGGCCAGATGATCGTTGACCGCGCTGATGCGGCCGGCATCGGTCGGGCCCTCGATGCCGAAGAAACCTTCGACGGTGGAAGACAGGAGGCGCAGGGCGACGTCGCCCGCCTCGCTCTCGCGCACCAGGACGGCTACATCGGTTATCTTGGCCTGGCGCTCGGCCAGTTCGCGCCGCTCGGCCTCGCTTGCGTCGGCCGGAATCGCCTGACGCCAGTCGGGCGGGCGGATATGGGCGTGGATATCGATGATGTCCCAGGTCTGTGCCATCTGAGTCTCGCTCGTGTCAGGAAAGGGGCAGGCCGAAACGCGCCGCCAGGTCGGGATTGAGGCGGCCGTTCAGGTGGAAATCGGCGACCTGGTGCTGACGCCAGCGGACCGGGTCGTGCAGCGAATGGGTGCGGGCATTGCGCCAGTGGCGATCGAGGCGGCGCGAGGCCGCGACCGCCTCGGGCCCGGCATGGCGCGGCAGGCCGGCGGCGATCTCGGGGCCGAGTTCGTAGGCGAGGCTTTTCGCCTCGTCGACCGCGATGGCCGCGCCGATGGCCTGTTCCTGCCCCGGTTCGACGGCTGCGAGCGCGGCATCGACCAGCCGGGCGGCACGCAGCACCAGCGCCCGGGCCGCGGCGATGCGCGCGGCGTGTGCGGGCAGCGGCTTGCCGATGGCGGCGAGGCTGCCTTCGGCCGCGCCGACCTCGAGCGCGGCATGGATCAGCTGATTGCCGGCGAACTGGGCCAGCAGGAAACCGGCATGACCCGTGGAGCGGTCGACCACGTGCTCGCGCGGCACGAAGACGTCGTCGAGCACGGTGGTGCCGCTGAACGTCGCGCGCTGGCCAAAGGCGTTCCAGTCGCCGTCGACATGCAGGCCAGGCGCATCACGGCGGACATAGGCCGTGCGGATGCGGCCGTCACGATGCAGGGCCGAGACCGGCACCCAGTCGGCGGTCAGTGCGCCGGTCGAATAGAACTTGCGGCCGGTGATGCGATAGCCGCCCTCGGCCTCGACGATCGTGGTGGCGAGATCGCGCCGCGATTTCCGCCCCGGCTCGGCCAGCGCATTGCCGAACCGGGCGCCGCGCAGCACGTCGGCGTAGAAGAAGGCCTTCGTTTCCGGCGCCGCCTGCACCAGCGTATCGACGAAGTCGAAATGGTTCTGCGGGATCTGGGCCAGCGCCAGATCGGCGGCGCCCAGGATGAAGAAGACGCGTGCCACGGTCACCGTCGGCACTTCGGCGCCGCCATAGGTGCGCGGCACGGTGATGCCGAGCAGGCCCGATTGCGACAGCGCGCGCAGGGCCGCCACCGGCGGCTGGCGGGCGCGGTCGATCTCGGCCGCCTGGGCCTGCCAGTCGCGGGCAAGCGTCTCGGCCGCGGTGATCGCCTCGGCGCTGTTGGCGAGCGGCGCCATCAGCCCACCGCCGCGCGGCGTGGTGCCGCCTGCGAATAGATGCTGGCCGGACGGGGCAGGCCGTAATGGCCGCGCAGGGTCGTGGCTTCGTAGTCGTGGCGGAACAGGCCACGCCGGCGCAGTTCCGGCACGACGTGGTCGACGAAGTCGCGCAGGCCCGTGGGGAAGACGTCGAACATTACGTTGAAGCCGTCGGCCGCGCCGCCGCGGAACCAGGCTTCCATGATGTCGGCAATCTGCTCCGGCCCGCCGGCGAGGATGCGATGCGCCCCGCCGCCGCGATCGATAATCTGGCGCACGGTGAGCGAGGGGTCGCGGGCCAGCGCGGTGGTCGCGTCGGCGAATCCTTGCGATCCCTGCGCCTTGAAGGCATTGCCGAGCAGGGTCGACGGCACCGGCTTGTCGAGATCGAGCTCGCGCCAGTCAACGCCGAGCCGGCCGGCGAAGCGCTTCAGCGCCGCCTCGTCGCCGATGATGGCGTCGAGGTCGCGCTTGCGCGCCCGGGCCTCGGCTTCGGTCGAGGCGACCACCAGCGACAGACCGGGCAGGACATGCACGTCGTCGGGATTGCGCCCATGGGCACGGACGCGCCCCTTGACGTCGAGATAGAAGGCAGCCGCCTCCTCGAACACCTGCTGCACCGTGAAGATCGCATCGGCATAGCGCGCGCCGAGGTCGCGGCCGGGGCCGGAGCCCCCGGCCTGCACCACCAGCGGGCGCCCTTGCGGCGAGCGCGGCAGCTGCAGCGGGCCCTGCACCGAGAAATGACGGCCCTGGTGATCGATGCGATGGATCCGCGCGGGATCGGCGAACAGGCCGGCGTCGCGATCGCCGACCAGCGCCTCGTCCTCCCAGCTGTCCCACAGCCTGGTTACGACCTCGGTGAATTCGGCGGCGCGGGCGTAGCGGTCCTCATGCACCGGCAGGCGGTCGAGGCCGAAATTGGGTGCCGCCCGCTCGTCATAGGTCGCGACGATGTTCCAGGCGATGCGGCCCTTGGTGGTGTGGTCGAGCGAGTTGAAGATGCGCGCGACATTGTAGGGATGGTTGAAGGTGGTCGACACCGAGGCGACGAAGCCGATCCTCTCGGTCACCGCCGCCATGCCGGCGATGGTGACGATGGGATCGAGTGCCCAGGACGGGCCCGAGCGCGGATCGGGCGCGATCGCCAAGGCATCGGCCAGGAAGATGGCGTCGAGCGCGCCGCGCTCGGCGATCCTGGCCGCCTCCTGGTAATGCTCCAGCTCGATATAGCCGAAGCGGCGTCCGTCGGGCGCCCGCCAGGCGGCGGGGTGCGAGCCGGAGGACAGGATGTTGACGTTGAGACGAAGCTGGCGCTTGCCCATCACAGGCTCCGATTTTCGCTGGGAACGGGATGGTCTTCGGTGGCCGCAAGGGTAGCGAGGTCCCGCCAATAGGCATCGAAGCCGTGGCTGCGGTCGGTCGCGGGTGCGCCCAGCAGCTCGATCGTCGTGCTGATCAGCGCCGGGCCGGCATCCTCGACATAGAGGCGGGCGGTGGCGATGCGGTCGAGCGCGTCCGACGCCCCGTCCGCGACCGCCGCCGCCGCATCCGCCAACAGCGCGTTGGCGGCATGGACCTGCGCAATATGCCGGCCAAAGGCACGCAGCACATGCGGATCGTCCGAGGCACGCTCGATGCCGGTGCCGTACCAGGGCCGGGCGCGCGTCACCAGGAACTGGCGGGCGGCGGCGAGGAAGCCGCCGATGATGCCGGTGCCGACCGCAAGCGCCAGCAGATGGCGCAGCGGTTCGATGGCGGCGGCCAGCGCCGGGGCCGGCAGCGACCGGGTCAGCGCCACGGCGTCGATCCAGCCCGCTTCGGCGCCGGCCAGGCCGAAACCCGGTTCGTCGGTCACGAGGCGATCGGGCCGGATCAGTCCGGCATGGCCATCGGCGGTGACGGCGAGCAGCCGGTCGGCCAGCGCGCCGGCGGGCGACACCCGCCATGCGCCGGCCTGCGGCAGGGCATGGCCGAGCCACAGCCGGCCGGGCTCGAGGCCCAGGCGGTGCAGCGCATGGCCGGCGACGATATGGGCGGCCAGCCGCCGCGCCCCGGCGGCATCGGTCGCCGCGAGATCCGCGATCGCCTGGGCGGCATGGCGGCCCGGGTTGATCAGCGCCGGCGCGCCCGGCCACCAGGCC
>JAEYTW010000223.1 GCA_023433835.1 Pseudomonadota bacterium
TTTTTTTTTAATGATACGGCGACCACCGAGATATACACTTATGCGATCGTCGGCAGCGTCATATGTTTATAAGAGACAGGTGGTGGTCAGGGCCTCGGGCGGACGCTTCTCGATCAGTTGGGCGTCGATGCCGGTGGCGACGACGGTGACCCGCATGCGGCCTTCGAGGTTATCGTCCAGCGTCGAGCCGACGATGATGTTGGCGTCGGGGTCGACCTCGTTGCGGATGCGGTTGGCCGCCTCGTCGACCTCGTACAGGGTCAGGTCGGGGCCGCCGGTGATGTTGATGAGCACGCCGCGCGCGCCCTTCATCGAGATGTCGTCGAGCAGCGGGTTGGCGATCGCCCGTTCGGCGGCTTCCAGCGCGCGGCTCTCGCCGTCGGCCTCGCCGGTGCCCATCATCGCCTTGCCCATCTCCGACATCACCGAACGCACGTCGGCGAAATCGAGGTTGATCAGGCCGGGCATGACCATCAGGTCGGTGATGCCGCGCACGCCCGAATGCAGGACGTTGTCGGCCATGCGGAAGGCGTCGGTGAAGGTGGTCTTCTCGTTGGCGATCCGGAACAGGTTCTGGTTCGGGATGACGATCAGCGTGTCGACGTACTGCTGCAGCTCGTTGATGCCGGCCTCGGCCAGCCGCATGCGCTTGGAGCCCTCGAACTGGAAGGGCTTGGTCACCACGCCGACGGTGAGGATGCCAAGTTCCTTGGCCGCGCGCGCAATGACCGGCGCCGCACCGGTGCCGGTGCCGCCGCCCATGCCGGCCGCGATGAAGGCCATGTGGCTGGAACGCAGATGCTCGACGATTTCGTCATAGGCTTCTTCGGCCGCGGCGCGGCCGACATCGGGGCGCGCGCCGGCGCCCAGGCCGGCCGTGACCTGCAGGCCCAGTTGGATGCGCCGCTCGGCCAGGCTGTTGGTGATCGCCTGCGCATCGGTGTTGGCCACCACGAACTCGACGCCTTCGAGGTTCGCGCTGATCATGTTGTTGACCGCGTTGCCGCCGGCGCCGCCGACGCCGACTACGATGATCCGCGGCTTGAGCTCGGTGTCCTCGGCAGGAACGCTCAGGTTGATCGGCATTTGTCCATCTCCGCCAGTTTTATCCGTTCAGATTCCCCAGTACGCCCGAGTCCCTCTTGGCATCCCCATGCCCGGCAGGACCCTTCGAAACCCCTTCGGCCGATTCGGAAGCCCCGACAGCTTCCTCATAGTCCGGCCTCAGGGGGCAATGCCCCCGTCATCCACTCGCGGTAAGCCAGCGAAATACGCGGGTAAAAGGTCCGGCGCCGGTCGTCTCGGGCTCGGGCACTGCCGACTCGACTTCGACGCGATCCTGCAACGCATAGGATAACAATCCAGCGCACGTAGAGAAAGCGGGACCACCAGTCGTTTCGGCCAATCCTGCGACTCGGATGGGGCGTCCGAGTCGAACCTGCTTGTCAAGGATGCGGGCAGCCTGCTCGCGCATGCCCTGCAGCTGCGAGGCGCCGCCGGTCAGCACGACTCGGCGCCCGGCGATCTTGTCGAACCCGGTGGCGCCCACGCGGTCGCGCACCAGTTCGAGCGTTTCTTCGACTCGCGGCTTGATGATGCCGACGAGATGCGAGCGCGGCACGTGCAGCGCCTGGGCATCCTCGCCCTCGCCGACCTGCGGCACCTCGATCGTCTCGTTGTCGTCGGCATGGCTGCCGATGCCCGAGCCGTAGAAGGTCTTCAGCCGCTCGGCATGGGCCATCGGCGTCGACAGGCCGCGCGCGATGTCGGCGGTGATGTGCGAGCCGCCGAGCGGCAGCGAGTCGGTGTGCACCAGCTGGCCGTCGTAGAACACGCTGATCGAGGTGGTGCCGCCGCCCATCTCGATCAGGGTGACGCCAAGCTCCATCTCGTCCTCGACGAGGCAGGCGAGGCCCGCCGCGAACGGCGAGATGACGAGGCCGGCAAGGCCCAGATGGGCACGGCCGACGCAGGTGGCGAGGTTGCGCACCGGACCGGAAGCCGCCGTGACCACATGCATGTTGACGCCGAGTCGCTCGCACCACATGCCGCGCGGATCGCGGATGCCGGTCGAGCCGTCGATGGCATAGCCGGTCGGGATCGAATGGATCACGTCGCGCTCGGCCGGATGGTGGTGGCGGCGGCCTT
The DNA here is from genome assembly GCA_023433835.1 of Pseudomonadota bacterium. Taxonomy (GTDB): domain Bacteria; phylum Pseudomonadota; class Alphaproteobacteria; order Ferrovibrionales; family Ferrovibrionaceae; genus JAFKFH01. Next base: position 2,149 of record JAEYTW010000223.1, read on the forward strand.
CGGCCAGCACGCGCTCGATGTCGGCCTGGCCGATCTCGTGGCCCGATACCGGTATCTCGATGCGCGACAGATGCGACTGCGGCTGGCCGGCGGCCAGGCTGACGAAGACTTCGCGGATGGTCTCGCCGCACATCTTCTCGGCGATGTCGACGGCCGCGCGAATCGTGCCCTCGGTCGCTTCCATGTCGACCACGGTGCCCGAGCGCATGCCGCGCGAGGCCTGCAGGCCGATGCCGACGACACGCGGCAGGCCGTTCTCCACGCGCGCAATGAAGCAGCAGACCTTGGTCGTGCCGATGTCGAGTGCCGCGATCAATCCGTTGCGTGCCGCCATGCCCCGATATCCCTCCTCAGCCCCGCTTCATCGCGCCGGATTTCTTCTCCGGCGGCAGACGCAGCTGCGCCGCTTCCGGCGTGATTTGCACGAACATCCTGTCCGGTGCCCGCAAGTCGACGGCGACCACGTCGCGATCGAGGATCCCGCCCTCGGCCTGCGCGCGCGCAAGCCGCGACCAGGCCACCTCGATGCCGTCTTCCGGCAGGCGGGCGACGACGCCGTTGTCGAACACCACGTCCCAGCGCCGCTCGCGCACCGCGACCATGTCGGTGACGCGGTTGAACAGCGCGGGCTCGCGCCCCAGGCTCGCGATCACGTCGGCCGCCTGGGTCGCGGCGCCGACGCCGACGACACGGCGCAGATTGCGGAACGGCCGTTCGTCGTCGAGTTCGAGCACCACGCCCTGCTTGTCGATCAGCCGGGTCTGGCCGTTGACCTGCCAGCGCGCGAAAGGCTCGCGCTCGACGATCTCGACGCGCAGGCGGCCCGGCAGCACGCGCTCGACCCGCGCCTCGGAAATCCAGCCCAGGCCCTGCAGGCGGGCCTGCAGCGCCTTGAGGTCGATCAGCAGGATCGGGTCGCCGCGATCGATATTGACGGCATGGCGCAGCACCGACAGCGGCATCGCCTTGCGCCCGGTCAGCTCGATCGCCTGCACGGTCAGGCCGCTCTGCCCGGCCGTCGCCGTCCAGATCTCGGAGAGGCGCGCGCCGGCATCGACGAACCAGCCCTGACGCTGGCCGACCACGCCGCCGGCGATGCCGGCGACGAGGACGACAGCGCCGACGGCGCGAACGGTGCGGCGCATCCAGCGCGGCATGCGCTTGACCACCGGGCGCGGCGCGACCGGCTCGATCAGCACCGGCTGGATGACGGTCGAACGCTGGATCGGCCGCGCGCTCTGGTGGCGGAACGGCGTCGGCTGCTCGGGCTGCTGCTCGGGCAGCACGAAACCCTTGGCCGGGCCGGCGACATCGGCGGCGAGCCTGGCGAAATCCTCCATGCCCTCGCGGTCGCGGATCGGGCGCAGGTTGTCGGACGGCGTCGCTTCATCGACGATCGGCAGTTCCGGCTGCACCGGCACGGATGCGGGCTTGGCCGGAACGGGCAATTGCAGCTCGAACTGCGGCTCGCGCTCGGCGGGCACTTCCGGGGCGGCGGGATCGGCGATGCAGATGCCGGCATCGTTTTCGACCGGGGCGGCCTGCTTGTTGCGGCCCCAGGAAAACAGGAAGCGGCGCTGCTCGGCCGGCGGGTTGGGCCTGGGCTGGTCCGACTTCAGCGCGGGTTCGGCACGACGATCGGCCGCGTCGACGCTTTCGACCAGCGGGCGGTCGGCGCGGTTGAGGGTCAGCGGCCGCATGAGGCGTCCTCGACCATCCACGAGACCAGCTCGGTGAAGCCGATACCCTGATGGGCGGCGATCTCGGGCACCAGCGACAGCGGCGTCATGCCCGGCTGGGTATTGATCTCGAGCAGCGCGAAGCGCGCCTTCTGCCCCGGCCTGGTATCGTCGTAACGCAGATCGGCGCGGGTGACGCCGCGGCATTGCAGGGTCTGATGGGCGGTCAGCGCGATGCGGCAGGCTTCCTCGTAATCCTCCGCCGGGATCGGCGCCGGCATCACATGCACCGCCTTGCCGTCGGTGTACTTGGCTTCGTAGTCGTAGAAGCGGCCCTTCGGGCGGATCTCGATGGCGCCAAGCACGCGGTCGCCCATCACGGCGACCTGGACCTCGCGGCCGGGCACGTAGCGCTCGATCAGCACTTCCTCGCCCCAGCTCCATTCGGTGTCCGACATCGGCTCGTAATTGTCGCCCTCGAGCACGATCTTGACACCGACCGACGAGCCTTCGTTCAGCGGCTTGATCACATAGGGCTTGGCGAACGGCACGCCGGACTTGCGCACCTCGGCATGGCTGATCACCCGGCCCTCGGCCAGCGGCAGGCCATGCGCGGCCCAGACCTTCTTGGCGAAGGGCTTGTTGATCGCCAAGGCCGAGGCCATCACGCCGGAATGGGTATAGGGAATGCCCATCACCTCGAGCAGGCCCTGCACCGTGCCATCCTCGCCGTAGGGCCCGTGCAGCGCGTTGAAGGCGACGTCGGGCGCGACCTTGGCCAGCACCGCGGCGAGATCGCGGCCGACATCGATCGGGGTGACGCGATAGCCGCCTTCGGTCAGCGCCTTGATGCAGGCATTGCCCGACGACAGCGAGACCTCGCGCTCGGCCGACCAGCCCCCGTAGAGAACGGCGACGTGCTTGGTCATGCGAAACTCCCTGCCGGCCGGCCCAGCCGCTTGATTTCCCAATCGAGCGTCACCCCGCTCGACGCCCTGACCCGGTCGCGCACCTGCTCGCCCAGCGCCTCGATATCGGCGGCGGTGGCGGCGCCCTCGTTGATCAGGAAGTTGCAATGCAGCTCGGAAACGATCGCGTCGCCCCGGCGCAGGCCGCGGCAGCCGGCCTGGTCGATCAGCGACCACGCCTTCTGCCCGGCCGGGTTGGTGAAGGTCGAACCGCCGGTGCGGCCGCGCGTCGGCTGGGTCGCCTCGCGGCTGGCGACGATCTGGTCCATGCGGGCCGCGATCGCGGCGGCATCGTCGCGGCGGCCCTGCAGGCGGCAGCCGACGAAGATCCAGTCGGCGGGCACCGCCGAATGGCGATAGGTGAAGCCGAGCTCGGCCGGCGTCAGGCGATGCAGGCGTCCTTGCGCATCGACGGCGTCGGCGTCGATCACGATGTCGGTCATCTCGGCGCCGTAGGCCCCGGCATTCATGCGCAGGCCGCCGCCGATGGTGCCGGGAATGCCGCGCAGGAATTCGAGGCCGGCGAGGCCGGCGTCGCGCGCGGTCAGCGAGACGTTGAGGTCCAGCGCGCCGGCGCCGGCCGTAATCACGTCATCCTCGACCGTGATCACGGCGAACGGACCGCCCAGACGGATCACGACGCCGGGAATGCCGCCGTCGCGCACCAGCACGTTCGAGCCGACGCCCAGCACGGTGACCGGCACGTCGGCGGGCTTGGCGGCCAGGAATGCCATCAGATCGTCGCGGTCGGCCGGCTTGAACAGCACGTCGGCCGGGCCGCCGACGCGAAACCAGGTCAGTGGCCCCAGGTTCGCACCGGCGCTGAGGCGGCCGCGCACGGCCGGCAGGCGATCGATCAGGGTGGCGTCGTGGCTCACCGCTTCACCCCTCCCGCATCCTTGAGGCGGCGCAGCTCGTCGGGCAGCGCATTGGCCCAGGCCGAGATCGAGCCGGCGCCGAGGCAGATGACGAAGTCGCCCGAACCCGCCTCGGCCTCGACCAGCTCGGCCAGGCGATCGGGCGAGGGCAGCGCGATGACGTGGCGATGGCCGTGGCGGCGGATGCCTTCGACCAGCGCGTCGCGGTCGACACCCTCGATCGGCTGCTCGCCCGCCGCATAGACGTCGGCCACGATCACCGTGTCCGCATCGTTGAAGCAGGTGCAGAAATCCTCGAACAGGTCATGCAGCCGGCTGTAGCGATGCGGCTGGACCACGGCGACGATGCGGTTCTGCGTCGCGGCCTGGCGCGCGGCCTTGAGCACGGCGCGGATCTCGACCGGATGATGGCCGTAGTCGTCGATCACGGTGACGCCGTCGACCTGGCCGGTGCGGGTGAAGCGGCGCTTGACGCCCTTGAACCCGGCCATGCCCTTGCGCAGCACCTCGTCCGACAGCCCCATCTCGCCGGCGATGGCGACCATGGTCAGGGCGTTCTGGACGTTGTGCTGGCCGACCATCGGCAGCGACAGGCTGGCAATGGTGCGGACGTTGCCGGTCTGGCGGTCGGTGACGACGGCGTCGAACACGGCGCCCGCCGGCGAGTAATGCGGGTTGACGGCCCGGATGTCGGCCTGCGGGTTGAAGCCGTAGGTGATCACGCGGCGATCGGTGACCCGGCCGATCAGCGCCTGGACTTCCGGATGGTCGATGCAGAGCACCGCGAAGCCGTAGAACGGGATGTTGTCGACGAAGCCGCGGAACGCGTCGCGCACCTTGTCGAAATTGCCGTAGTGGTCGAGATGCTCGGGGTCGATGTTGGTGACCACGCAGATCGTCGCCGGCAGCTTGACGAAGGTGCCGTCGCTCTCGTCGGCCTCGACCACCATCCAGTCGCCCGAACCCAGCCGCGCATTGGTGCCATAGGCATTGATGATGCCGCCGTTGATCACGGTCGGGTCGGCCCCGGCGGCTTCCAGCAGCGCCGCGACCATCGAGGTCGTGGTGGTCTTGCCATGCGTGCCGCCGATGGCGATCGACCATTTCAGCCGCATCAGCTCGCCGAGCATCTCGGCGCGGCGCACCACCGGCAGCAGCTTGGCGCGCGCGGCCTGGACCTCGGGGTTGTCGGCCTTGACGGCCGAGGAGATGACGACGACCTCGGCCTCGCCGAGAGTCTCGGCCGAATGACCCTCGGCGACGTTGATGCCGAGCGCCCTGAGCCGCTTGACGTTGGCGTTCGCCGCGATGTCGGAACCCTGCACCTTGTAGCCGAGGTTATGCATCACCTCGGCGATGCCCGACATGCCGATACCGCCGATGCCGACGAAATGGATGATGCCGATATCGAGCGGCAGCGCTCTCATGCCGCGATCCTCCGCGAGCCTTGTGAACCGTTGGCCAGGCCCTCGACGAGATCGGCGAGATTGGCGGCGGCGTCGGGACGGCCGATCCCGCGCGCGGCGGTGGCCATGCGGCCGAGCGCTGCGGGGTCGGCGATCCAGTCTGAAATCTGCGCGGCCAGTGCCGCGGCGGTGAACCGGGGCTGGGCCATGGCCACCGCCGCGCCGGCCGCGGTCAGGGCCTGGGCATTGTCGGTCTGGTGATCGTCGGTCGCATGCGGGTACGGCACCAGCACGGCGGGGCGGCCGGCCACGGCCAGTTCGGCCACCGTCGAGGCGCCCGAGCGGCTGATCGCCAGATGGCAGGCGGCCAGGCGTGCCGGCACGTCCTCGATGAACGGCGCGACCGAGGCATCGATGCCGGCCTCGGCATAGGCCTTGGCCACCCGGGCGACGTCCTCGGCCCGGGCCTGCTGGGTCACCTGCAGACGGGCGCGGATTTCCGGAGAGAGGCTTGCCAGCGCGACCGGCACCACGTCGCTCATCACCGTGGCCCCGAGCGAACCGCCCATCACCAGGATGCGGAACGGCCCTGCCCCATCGGCGACCGAATAGGCCACCTCGCGCGCGGCGACGATCGCCGGGCGAACGGGGTTACCGGTGACATTAACCTTAATGCGATCATTAACCTTAAGAAAGCGCAACCTGTCGAACGAGGCCGCGATCGCCGCGGCCCGCCCCGCGACCAGGCGGTTGGCGCGGCCGAGCACGGCGTTCTGTTCGTGCAGGACGGTCGGCAGGCCGAGCCACTGGCCGGCCAGCATCGCCGGCAGCGAGGGATAGCCACCGAAGCCGACGACGCAGGCGGCATCGAGACGGCGCAGCAAGGGGCGCGCGACCAGCGTGCCACGGCCGATCTGGGCCAGCGACTTCACCTTGCCGGCCACGCCGCGGGGG
>JAEYTW010000084.1 GCA_023433835.1 Pseudomonadota bacterium
CGTTGAAGGTGCTGCGCAGCTGCTTCTCGTCCCGCGCCCAGTGCGGCACCAGGCCCCAGCGCGCCACCGCCAGCTCCCGGCGGCCCTCGCGGTCCAGGCGCACGATCGCCACCCGCTGCGTCGGCGCGACGTTCCAGCGCGGCTCCAGGTTGGGCCGGTTATGGAAATCGAAGATCTCGGCCAGCGCCTTGGTCGGCACGGTCAGGCTGTAGCGGGCACACATGAGCTCGGGGAGGATCCATTCAACCGCGGCGGCTTGCTTTTGCAGCGCAAAAAGATAGCCTCTTAAACAATTTTGTCGCGAGAGGCTTTCACACCATACCCTAGGGGGTCCGTGAACATGGTCGCTGCCGCCTTCACTCGTCGTCTGCTGCTGGCGCTCGCCGTCGCAGCTCCCGCCCTCGGCAGCGCCCTGCCGGCGCTGGCCCAGGACAAGGTCGTCTTTGGGTCGAACTGGCGCGCCCAGGCCGAGCATGGCGGCTATTACCAGGCCGTCGCCAAGGGTTTCTACAAGAAGCACAACCTCGACGTCGAGATCCGGCAGGGCGGCCCGCAGATCAACCATCTGCAGCTGTTTGCCGCCGGCAAGATCGACTTCTACATGGGTAATTCCGATCTCGAAGCCTTCAACATGGTCAAGGCCGGCGTGCCGGCCAAGGTCGTCGCCGCGATCTTCCAGAAGGACCCCCAGGTGCTGATGGCCCATCCCGGCGTCGGCAATGACAAGATCGAGGACCTGAAGGGCAAGCCGATCCTGATCTCGTCGGACGCGGTCACCGGCTACTGGCAATTCCTCAAGGCTGCCTACGGCTTCTCCGACAGCCAGATCAAGCCGTATACCTTCAATCCAGGGCCGTTCCTGGCCGACAAGAATTCGGCCCAGCAGGGCTATGTCACGTCCGAGCCCTACGTGATCGAGAAGGAAGCGAAGTTCAAGCCGGTGGTGTTCCTGCTGGCCGATCACGGCTTCGATACCTATTCGACGACGATCGTGGCGATGAACAAGCTGATCGCCGAGAAGCCCGACCTGGTGCAGCGTTTCGTCAACGCGACGATCGAGGGCTGGTACGATTACCTGAACGGCGATCCGGCGCCCGGCAATGCCCTGATCAAGAAGGACAACCCGGACATGACCGACGACCAGCTGGCCTATTCGATCAAGGCGATGAAGGATTACGGGATCGTGCTGTCGGGCGATACGGCGACACAGGGGCTGGCCGCGATGACCGATGCCCGCTGGAAGTCGTTCTTCGACAAGTCGGTGAAGGTCGGCATGTTCCCGGCCGATTTCGACTTCAAGGCGGCCTACACGACACAGTTCGTCAACAAGAAGTACGGCATGAACTGAAGGCAGCGCGCGTTGCACAGCCCCGCGCCGCTCGTCGCCTTCGGCGGCGTCGACAAGGTATTCGCCAACGGCACCACCGCCCTGAAAGGGCTCGATCTCGCGATCGAGCCCGGACAGTTCGTCAGCCTGCTGGGCCCGTCCGGCTGCGGCAAGAGCACGGCCTTGCGCCTGCTCGCCGGTCTCGGCCGGCCGACCGCGGGCCGCATCGACTGGCCGGCGACGGCGGGCAAACCGCCCGAGATCGGCTTCGTCTTCCAGGAGCCGACCTTGATGCCGTGGTCGACGGTGTTCGACAATGTGCGCCTGCCGTTGAAACTCAAGGGCGTGTCGAAGGCCGACGCCCGGCCGGTAGTCGAGAACGCCATCGCCCGCGTCGGGCTGGCGGGGTTTGGGAATGACTATCCGCGCGAACTGTCGGGCGGCATGAAGATGCGGGTCTCGATCGCCCGCGCGCTGGTGACCAGCCCGTCGCTGATGCTGCTCGACGAACCCTTCGCGGCCCTGGACGAGATCACGCGCTTCCGCCTCAACAACGACCTGCTGACCCTGTGGCAGGACAACCCGCTGACCGTCGTGTTCGTCACCCACAGCGTCTATGAGTCGGTCTATCTGTCGAACCGGATCGTCGTGATGGCGGCCCGGCCGGGCCGCGTGGTCGCCGACATCGCCATCGACGCGCCCTATCCCCGCACCGACGACTTCCGTACCTCCGACATCTACAACAACCATTGCCGCGCGGTTTCGGCCGCGCTGCACCAGGCGATGGGGAAGGCGGCATGAGCGCGCGCGATCTCGACGACGTCTCCGGCCTCGACGGCGCGCTGCGCATTTTCCTGCCGCTTGCCATCTTCGTGCTGGCGATCGCCGGGTGGGAATACGTGGTCAGCGCCAACGGCATCCCGCCCTATATCCTGCCGGCGCCCTCGGTCATCGCCCGGACGCTGGTCTCGGACTGGCCCTCGCTGTGGCCGAGCCTCTTGGTCACCCTGCGGCTGACCTTCCTGGCCCTGGCCGCGGCCGTGGTCGGCGGCGTCGGGCTGGCGCTGCTGTTCGCGCAATCCCGGCTGATCGAGCTGTCGCTGTTTCCCTATGCGGTGATGCTGCAGGTCACGCCGGTGATCTCGATCGCGCCGCTGATCATCATCTATGTCGACAACACCACGGCGGCCCTGCTGATCTGCGCCTGGATCGTGGCCTTCTTCCCGATCCTGGCCAACACCACGCTCGGCCTCAATTCGGCCGACCACAACCTGGTCAACCTGTTCCAGCTCTACGGCGCCAGCCGCTGGCAGATCCTGTGGAACCTGCGGCTGCCCGCCGCGATGCCCTATTTCCTGGGCGGGCTGCGCATCGCGGGTGGTCTCAGCCTGATCGGCGCGGTCGTCGCCGAATTCGCCGCCGGGGCGGGTGGCACCGCCACGGGCCTGGCCTTCCGCATCCTCGAGGCCGGCTACCGGCTGCAGATCCCGCGGCTGTTCGCGGCGCTGATTCTGATTTCGCTCGCCGGCATCCTGATCTTCCTCCTGTTCAGCGCGATCAGCCATCTGGCGCTCCGCCACTGGCATGAAAGCGCGGTCAAGCGCGAACAATGACCGCCGGCTGGCTCGACCTGCCGCCGGGCGGTCGCTATCGCCTGGCCAATGCCACCGTGCCTGCCTCGGCGGTGCGCGGCGCGCTGCTGCCCGATGCGGGGCCGGACGGCCTGGTGCGGCTCGACATCGACATCGCCGCGGGCAAGATCGCCGATATCGGCCCGGCGGGCATGGCCGAGGGGCCGCCGCCGGTCGATCTCGATCGCGCCATGGTCCTGCCGGCCTTCGTCGATGCCCATACCCATCTCGACAAGGCATTCTCGGCCGCCCGCGCGCCGAACCCGGACGGCAGCTTCGCCGGCGCGCTCGCCACCAACACCGCCGATCATCATCGCTGGCGATCCGACGAGCAGCGGGCGCGGGCGGAGTTCGCGCTGCGTTGCGCCGAGGCGCATGGCACGCGCGCCCTGCGCAGCTTCGTCGACACCTCGCCCGGGATCATGGAGATGTCCTGGCCCAATCTCGCCGCCCTGCGCGACGACTGGGCGGGCCGCGTTACCGTGCAGCTTGCCGCGATCGCGCCGGCCGAGGACCTGGTCGGGCCGGAAGGGCGGCGCATCGCGCGGCTGGTGGCCGATCATGGCGGCATCCTCGGCAGCGTCGCCATGCGCTTTGCCGGCGATACCGACGCCGTGGTTGACCGCATCTTCGCGCTGGCCGCCGATTTTGATCTCGATCTCGATTTCCATGCCGACGAGACGCTCGATCCTGCCTCGTCGGAACTGGCTGCCATCGCCCGGGCGACGCAGCGCCACTACTACGAGGGGCGCGTCACCTGTGGCCATTGCTGTGCGCTGGCCCTGCAGGATGAGGCGGTCCAGGCCGAGACCATCGCCGCGGTGGCCGAGGCCGGCATCCATGTGATGACCCTGCCGCCGACCAATGTCTATCTGCAGGATCGCCAGCCCGGCCGCACGCCGCGCTATCGCGGCCTGACGCTGATTCACGAGATGAAGGCCGCCGGTATCACGCTGGGCACCGGCACCGACAACAGCCATGACCCGTTCTACATCTTCGGCGACCTCGACATGCTCGCCGTGCTGACCGACGCCGTGCGCCTCGGCCATCTCGACCACCCGACCGGCGATTGGGTGGGGCTGGCCGGCCGTGGTCCGGCCGAAGCCATGGGGCTCTCCTGGCTCGGGCTGATCGCCCCGGGGCTGCCCGCCGATCTCGTGGTCTGCCGTGCCCGCAATTTCCCCGAACTCTTCGCCCGGCCCCAGGCCGACCGCGTCGTCCTGCGCGACGGCCGGCGGCTCGATGTGGCCTATCCCGATTATCGCGAACTCGACGGATGGTTCGCAGCAGCCGAGGATCCCGCGCCATGACCTTCATGCCCCGCGACCAGGTCGACTGGCCCGCCGTCGCCGCGGCGCTGGCGCCGCTGACCGTGATCGACGATCCGGCGATGGTGCGCCAGAAGAGCCGCGATTTCTTCTGGTACTCCCCGATCCTGAAGCGGCAGATGAACCACCTCAGCGGCGACCTGCTGGCCCTGCCGGCCAATGAGGACGAGGTGCTGCACGCCGCCCGCATGGCCCGCCGGTTCCGCGTGCCGCTGACCGTGCGCGGTGCCGGCACCGGCAATTACGGCCAGGCCATGCCGCTGCATGGCGGCATCGTGCTGGATGTCAGCCGGCTCGGCGCGATCGGCGCGGTGGAGAAGGGCGTGCTGACGGTGGGGGCGGGTGCCAGGTTGCGCGACATCGACGCCGTCTGCCGGCCGCTGGGCTGGGAATTGCGCATGCATCCCTCGACCAAGCGCACGGCCACGGTGGGCGGCTTCATCGCCGGCGGCTCGGGCGGTATCGGCTCGATCATGTGGGGGCAACTGCGCGACCGCGGCAACCTGCTGGGCCTGCGCCTCGTCACCCTGGGCGACGAGCCCGAGGTCATGGTGCTGAGCGGCGACGACGTCCAACTCGCCAATCATGCCTATGGCTGCACCGGCATCATCACCGAACTCAGGCTGCCGATGGCGCCGGCCCATGACTGGGTCGACCTGATCGTGCTGTTCGACGACTTTGCCCGGTGCAACCGGTTCGCCCAGGCGATCGCCGACGCCGATGGCGTGGTCAAGAAGCTGGTGACCACGATCGATGCCGCGGCGACCGGCTATTTCCGCGGCCTGGCCGACCATCTGCCGGCGGGCAGGCATGCCGCGCTGCTGATGATTGCCGAACCTTTCCTCAGCGATTACGCGATGCTGGCCCGGGAATTCGGCGGCACCGAAAGCTATCGCCAGGCGACGCCCGAGACCGAGGCGGGCGGGGTGCCGCTCTACGAATACACCTGGAACCACACGACCCTGCAGGCACTGAAGGTCGACAAGGGCATCACCTATCTGCAGGCGCTGTTCCCGGCCGAGGGCGGCCTGGACCTTGTCGAGGAGATGCGGGCACGTTTCCCCGACGACTACATCATGCATTGCGAATTCCTGCGCGCCGGCGGCCGCAACACCTGCGCCGCCTTGCCGCTGGTGCGCTACACGTCCGACGAGCGTCTCTACGAGATCATCCGGGCGCACGAGGAACGGGGCATCCTGATCTTCGATCCCCATACCTGCATCCTGGAGGATGGCGGCATGAAGAAGGTCGACGAGGCGCAGGTCGCCTTCCGCCGCCGCACCGATCCGCTGGGACTGCTGAACCCCGGCAAGATGAAGGGGTGGGGCGGGTAGCGGCATCAGCCGGCGATGCGCCGCCATTCTTCCTCGCTGCGTCGCAGCTCCTGACGAAAATACTCGTAGAGCTGGCTCGAGGCGCGCGACAGCGGGCGCTGCGCCGGATGGATGAGCGCAAGCTCCACGGTCAGTTCGGGCTCGATGATCGGGTTGACCGTCACCTGTTCGTTGCCAAGCTCCTTGAGGCAGATCCAGAACGGAAGGATGCTCGACCAGTCGGTAAGATTCAGGAACTCGAGTTGGGCCGACAAGCTGGCGATCGAGATCGTCCGCTCCACCGGGATGTCTCCATTGCGGATGGCGACATCGATCTTGGGCCTCAAGCTGTGGGTGGCGGACGGCGCGACAAGTTTGAGCGGCGCGACCTCGGCAAGCCTCATCGGCTTCATCGGCACCAGCCCGCGCCGCGATCCGGAAAGTAAGGCTACGGGAAACCTGCCGACGGCGGCCGCGGTAAGCCCCGCCTGCGCGGAGACGAACTGGCCGACGTAGAAGTCGAGCGTGCCGCCGGAAGCCTCCGCGACGAGGGCATCGGCCGTGCCGCTGGCGATCTCGATGTCCACACCGGGATAGTCGCCGGTGTAGCGCGCCAGGGCGGCGGGCAGGACCGCCTTGGCAAGGCCTGGCGCGAAACCGGCAAAGATCGAGCCGCTCAGCCCGGCCGAGAAATCCTCCAGTTCCATCCGTGCCTCGGAGACCGCCTTCAGCACCGCGAGGCAACGGTTGTAGAACCGCCAGCCGGCGGCCGTCGGAATGACGCCGCGCCGCGTGCGCTCGAACAGGCTCGTTCCCAGCCCTGCCTCGAGTGCGCTCATCTGCTGGCTCACGCCGGATGCGGTGCAGTTCAGGCGCTCGGCCGCCGCGCTGAGCGAGCCTTCCTCGCACGAGGCCACGAAATAGCGAATCTGCCTCAAATCCATCCGGCTTGCCCCATGTGCTTTCAGAAATTCGTAACGCTCACCTCAGAAAAGATAACTACCAGTAATATCCGGCTCAACCCTATCCTTGATCTCAGGGATACCAGGGAGGAGAACCGGGTGCAGCCGCTTGAAGGCTTTCGGGTGCTTGATCTGACGCACGTGCTGGCCGGCCCGTGCGCCACGCATCACCTGTGCTGCATGGGCGCCGAGGTGATCAAGATCGAGCGGCCCGCCAGCGGAGATTCGATGCGGGCGCTGGCCATGCAGCCCGAACTGAACGGTCTGCCGCCTGGCTTCCGCGCCCTCAACGCCGGCAAGAAATCGGTGGTCGTCGATCTCGCGACCGAAGCGGGCCGGGCCAGGTTGCTGCAGATGGCGCGGCACTGCGATGTGTTCGTCGAGAATTTCCGTCCGGGCGTGGCGCGACGGCTGGGGCTCGGCCCCGAGGATATCCGCGCCGTGCGGCCCGACATCATTTATTGCTCCATCTCGGGGTGGGGCCAGAGCGGGCCCAACAGCAGCCGCGGCGCCTACGATCATGTCGTCCAGGCCGCGACCGGCATGATGATGCTGCAGGGTGCGGGCCCGGACGAGCCCCCCGTCAAGGTCGGCTTTCCCGTCATCGACATCGCGACCGGGATCAGCGCGGCCGAGGCGATCCTCGCTGCCGTTGTCCGCCGGCTTCGCGGCGACATGACGCCGATCACCCTGGACGTGTCGATGGCCGATTGTGCGCTGGCGCTGATGTCGGGGCCGGCCGCCGGCACGCTGGCGACCGGCAAGGCGCCGGCGCGGGTCGGCAATCGTGGCTTCGTCGGCAGCCCGGGGGCGGAGACATTCACGACGGCCGACGGCCATATCTCGGTCGCCGCGAATACGATGGGCCAGTTCGCCACATTGTGCCGGCTGCTGGGCCGCCCCGAACTGGCCGCGCCGCCCCATCTGCCGGCCGGCCTGTCGGGCGGTGCGGTTCTGGCCAATTGCGCGACCGACGACCTGCGCGCCGAGCTGGCGCGCGCCTTCTCGGCCGCCAAGGCCGAAACGTTGGAGACGGCGCTCAACGAGGCCGGCGTGCCTGCCGCCAAGGTGCGCGACCTCGGCGAATACCTGGCCGAGGTCTACCCGGGCACCCCGGGCATCGGCGTCGACGGCGAGACGGTCGCGCTCGGCCCGGCGTTCCGCTGGGTGGATGAGCGATGGCCCGCTTTGGGGCCGGCGCCGACGCTGGGTGCCGACACGGATGCATATCTGACGGCGCAGCAATAGCCGCCGACGCCCGGCGCGGGTGAGACCGTCAGGGTCCGGCTCATGCCGGCAAACACAATAATCGGGAGGGATTGATGAAATCGTGGATCAGAGGCTCGCTACTCTCAATGTCGGTGGGCATCGGGCTCGCCGTCGGCCCGCTCGCCGTGCGGGCCGAGCCATCCGGCACCTTCAAGTATGCCGAGCAGGTCAAGCTCATCACCATGGACCCGCAGCAGCAGAGCGGCAGCGGCGTGCCCTTTCTGCGGCCGGTCTATGAATCGCTGTTCGAGAAGGCGCCCGACGGCAAGGCCGTGCCGCTGCTCGCCACCGGTTACCAGGTCGACGGACTGACCGTCACGATCACGCTGCGCCAAGGGGTCGTCTTCAGCAACGGCGAGGCTTTCAACGCCGAGGTTGCCGTGGCCAACATCAACCGCGGCATCAAGCTCGGCATCATCGAGGGGTTGAAGACCGTCGGCACCGTCGAGGCCGTCGACGCACATACCTTGCGCATCAAGCTCAAGGAGCCGGATCCCGCGATCATCGACAGCCTTTGCTATACCGGCGGCATGATGCTTGCGCCGGCGGCGATGGCCGATCCGGCGGTCGACCGCAACCCGATCGGCACCGGCCCCTATGTTTACGACAAGAAGGAGTCTCGCGAGGGCGAGGTGCGCGTCTACGTGCCGAACCCGACGTATTGGGACAAGGACAAGATCGGCCTTGCCCGCTACGAGGTGCTGGAGCTTCCCGACGACACCGCCCGGCTCAACGCCCTCAAGACCGGTCAGATCGACGCCGGCAACTGGCTGGCCAATCCGCAGTCGGCGATCATCGCCCGCACGCCCGGATTGAAGCTCATTCGAGGCACCGGCGGCCTGAACTACCACGTGGTCATTTCCGATCGGGAAGGCACCGTCGTCCCCGCCTTTGCCGACCTGCGCGTGCGCCAGGCGATGGCGCATGCCATCGATCGCGCAGCCTTCGGCAGGGCGGTCCAGTTCGGGCTCGCGGAGAAATCCTTCCAGCCCTACGGCAGGGGGGATTGGGCGTACGACCCGGCGCTCGAGGGCGTCTACAAATTCGATCTCGACAAGGCCCGCAAGCTGATGGCGGAGTCGAAGTTCCCCAAGGGCTTCACCTTCAACATGCCCTCCATTCCGATCTACCAGTCGCGCCTGGAGGCCCTGGCCGGCTTCTTCAGGGAAATCGGCATCACGATGAACATCGTGCCGGTGGAACCGGGCACCCTGGCCCGGCGCAGCCGCACGACTGACTTCCCCGCGACCAACCTCGTCTGGGCCACGAACACCGATCCGAAGTTCCTGGCCCTTCGCTATCTCTACGCGGATGCCGCCTACAACCCGTTCAAGACCAAGCCGAACGAGAAGCTGCTGACGCTGGCCAAGCAGGGGCTCGAGACGGTGGACACGGATGTGCGTGCCCCGATCTACCGGAAGATGGCGGCCGAACTGGCGGAGGAGGCGTTCCTGATCTTCGTCACCAACACGCCGATCCTGATCGGCGTCAGCCAGAAGACGGCGAACAATCCGACGGTCGTCTACCGCTTCGGCGAGGATTCGATCAACCTCCGCGGCCTGAAGGCCAACAACTGAGACCGGATTTCCATGCTCAGGCTCGTCGTCCGGCGGCTTCTTGCGCTGGTGCCCTTGCTGCTGATCGTCTCGGTCCTGACGTTCTCCTTCACGTCGCTGCTGCCGAGTGACCCCGTCGATCTCATCATCGGGGACACCGGCACGCAGGAGCAGTACGAGATGGTGCGCGAACGGCTCGGCCTCAACGAGCCGATCGTCGAGCGCTATCTGCACTGGGTGAACCGGGCGGTCCATGGCGACCTCGGGACCTCCTTCTTCAACAGCGTCAAGGTGACCGATGCCGTCATGCAGCGGCTGCCTGTCACCATGTCGCTGACCGCCATGTCGGCCCTCGTCGCCATCGTGGTCGGGCTGGGCGCCGGCATCGCCGCGGCGCTCAGGCCGCGCTCGCTGGCCGACCGGCTGGCGACGCTCGGCGCCACCATCGGGCAGGCGATTCCCAATTTCTGGTTCGGGCTGCTGCTGGCGGCGATCTTCGCCGTCGGTCTCGGATGGTTTCCGGCAACCGGCTTCACGCCGGTCACGACCTCGCCGTGGGAATGGCTGCGCAGCGTTACCCTGCCGGCTGTGGCGCTCGGCCTTGCCTCCAGCGCCGCGATCGCCCGCCAGGTGCGGTCGGCGATGGTTGGCGTGCTGCAGCAGGACTACATCCGGGCCGCGCGGGCGCAGGGGCTTTCCTGGGCGCGCGTGACGTTCAAGCATGCGCTGAAGAATGCGCTGGTGCCCGTCGTCGCGGTCCTGTCGTTCCAGATCACGGTGCTGCTGGGCGGCGCGCTGATCGTCGAGCAGGTCTTCGCCATCAACGGTCTCGGCACGCTGGCGATCACGGCGGTACGTCTGCAGGACATCCCGATGATCCAGGGGCTCGTCCTGGTCATGGTCGGCCTGGTGGTGATCGTCCAACTCGTCACCGACCTGGTCTATGGCTATCTCAACCCGAAGGCGCGGCCGTCATGAGTGTGCAGTCCATTGCCAATCCTGCACCCCGGCCGCGCCGCGCCGGCCGCCGGCGAGCGTCGTTCCTGGCGATCACGGTGCCGGCGGCGACCGTGCTGGCCTGCCTCGCGTTCTGCGCGATCTTCGCCGACCTGATCACCCCGTACGACCCGCTGAAGCAGAATCTCATGCAGGCGCTGGAGGGGCCTTCGGCGGCGCATTGGCTGGGCACCGACGATCTCGGGCGGGACGTGCTCAGCCGGCTGATCGCGGGCTGCCGCATCGCCATCATCGCCGCGGCCGAAGCAACGTCGATCGCGCTCATTCTCGGGGTCCCGATCGGGTTGTTCATCGGCTATCGCGGCGGCTGGTGGGACTGGGTCGTCATGCGTGTCGTCGAGGCGATCATGTCCATCCCCGGCATCATGGTCGCGATCGTCATCATCGCGATCCTGGGGGCTGGCCTGCACCGGGCGATGATCGCGCTGGGCATCCTGTTCTCGACCTCGTTCCTCAGGCTCGCCCGCGGCGTCGTGCTGGCCGAGCGCGAAGAGGTCTACGTCAAGTCGGCCCGGGTGGTCGGCGCCTCGGACGGGCGCATTCTGCTTCGCCACATCTTCCCCAACATCGCCCCGCCGCTGATCGTGCAGGTGACGCTGACCGTCGGCGCGGTCCTGCTGGCCGAGGCAGGCCTCAGTTTCATCGGCCTCGGCGTCCAGCCGCCGAATGCCAGCTGGGGCACCATGCTCAACACGGCGGCGAGCTACATGGAACTCGACTGGTTCCTCGCCATCCCGCCCGGCATCGCCATCGTGCTGACGGTGCTGTCGATCAACCTGCTGGGCGACGTGCTGCGGGATGCGATCGGACGGGGCATTGCCGTCGAGACCAATCCCGCCGTCGCGGTCACGCGGTTCGAAGCGGCGGCGCAGCCGGGCGAGGAACGCGCGGCCACGCCTGATCGCGACGAAGGCGGCGTCCTCCACGTCGAGCGGCTGCAGGTGGTCGTGTCCACAGCCGATGGCGAGGTGCCGGTCATCACCGACCTGTCGTTCGGCATCGCGCGGGGCGAGACGCTGGGCCTGGTGGGCGAATCGGGCAGCGGCAAGACCATAACCAGCCTCGCCATCCTCGGGCTGATCGGCGCGGCCGGCCGCTCCACCCATGGCAGGATCGTGCTGGACGGCACCGAATTGCGGTCGCTTGCGCCGGCCAGGATGCAGGACGTGCGGGGCAACGAGGTGGCGATGGTCTTCCAGGACCCGACGACGAGCCTCAATCCGGCCTTCACCGTCGGCGACCAGATCGCCGAGGTGCTGCGCACCAAGAAGGGACTGTCGCGGCAGGTGGCCTGGGCGCGTGCGGTCGAACTGATCGACCGGGTCGGCATTCCCCGCGCCGCCGAGCGCGCGAAGGCCTACCCCCACGAACTGTCGGGCGGGATGGCGCAGCGC
>JAEYTW010000089.1 GCA_023433835.1 Pseudomonadota bacterium
GTCCTACTACGGCCAGTTCGGCTACACGCACGATCGTGCCGCCGGCTTCGCCAGCCCCTACCAGTGCGAAGCCTTGCAGGCGCTGGCCTGGGGCGAGGCGCCGCGCGAAGGCCGGCTCTTCTACGCCACGCCTTTCGACGCGCTCTGACCGTGCCGCGCTACCGCCTCGACATCGAATATGACGGCACGGCCTATTGCGGCTGGCAGCGCCAGGCCGGGCGGCATTCCGTGCAGGCGGCGATCGAGCAGGCGGTGCTCGGCTTCTGCGGCGAGACCGTCTCGCTGCGCGGGGCCGGCCGCACCGACACCGGCGTCCATGCCAGCGGCCAGGTCGGCCATGTCGATCTCGCCCGCGCCTGGCCGGCCGACACCGTCCGCGACGCGATCAACGCCCATCTCTCGCAGGCGGGCGAGACCGTCTCGATCCTCACCGCGATCGAAGTAGGCGAGGGGTTCGACGCGCGCTTCTCGGCGGTCGGCCGCCACTACCTCTACCGCATCCTCAATCGCCGCGCGCCGCCCGCGCTGATGAAGAACCGCGTCTGGTGGGTGCCGAAGCCGCTCGACGCGGAAGCCATGCACGAGGCCGCGCAAATGCTGGTCGGACGGCACGACTTCACCACCTTCCGCTCCGTACATTGCCAGGCGAAGAGCCCGGTGCGCACGCTCGATCGGCTGGACGTGACCCGAGACGGGGAGACGATCGAGATACGCGCCTCGGCGCGCTCCTTCCTGCACAATCAGGTGCGCTCGATGGTGGGCACGCTAAAGCGGGTGGGCGAGGGCGCCTGGACCGCGTCCGACGTGGCCGAAGCGCTCGAGGCCCGCGACCGCAAGGCCTGCGCCGGTCTTGCCCCGCCGCAAGGCCTCTATCTGACCCAGGTCGACTATCCGGCGAGCGGCGGCGACGGGTAGATGTCGAGCATCGATTCCAGCGCGATCAGCACGACCAGCGACAGCACGAACATGCCGCCGAACACGGCGCTTCCGATCCCGGGCCCGCGTCCGAGCGCGGTGGTCACCAGCCGCCACGAGAGCACCGCCAAGCCGAGGAATACGATCAGCATGATCCCGTCGGCAAGCTGCTGGTCGAGGTCGACCATCAGGAACACCACCGCCACCGGCAGGGTGATCCAGGCAAACAGCGCCTCGCCCCAGTTGTACGCGACGACCAGATGGGTCATGCGCGGACTTAGCCCCGCAGGCCCGGCGACGGCGACGAAACCGGCGATCGGCACGATCCACACCGCGAGGCCGATGAGCGCCAGCTTCAGCACGAGCGACAGTCGGCTGTCGGCGACCAGCGGATCGGCCGCAACCTGATCGGCGGCGATCGCCCAGCCCATCAGCAGTGCCGGCAGCGCCACCGCGATGGCGAAAAAGGAGTCCCAGAAGCCGTCCACAGAGATGTCGAGCAGGCGCAGACCGTCGCTCCTGCCCGTCATCAGCCGCCACGCCCCGGCGAGGCTTCTCTGGATCGTGCTGGCATCAGGCATGGGCATGCGCTCCGCTCACGCGAACCAGTCTTCGAGGAAGCGCTGGTAGATGCGGGTCAGCGTCTCGAGGTCGGCCAGCGCCACGCGTTCGTCCACCATGTGCATCGTCTGCCCGACCAGCCCGAACTCCACAACCGGGCAATAGTCCTTGATGAAGCGCGCATCCGATGTGCCGCCCGAGGTCGATAGCGCTGGCCGGCGGTCGACGCAGGTCTCGATCGAGCGCGACAGCGTGTCGATCAGCTTGTCGTCGCGGGTCAGGAACACCGGGCTCGGCCGGTCCTTCCAGGTCAACTCGTAGTCGATCGCATCGGTCTTGCCGGGCCGCAGGCGGTTGCGCCGGCTGGCGCGGTCGAGCCGGTTGTGGATCTCGGCCTGCAGGCTCTCGGCGCTCCAGTTGTCGTTGAAGCGGATGTTGAAGGCGGCCGTCGCCTTGCCCGGTATGACGTTGACGGCGGGATTGCCGACGTCGATCGAGGTGATCTCCAGATTGGTCGGCTGGAAATCCGCGCTCCCGTCGTCGAGCGCGGGATGGATCAGCGCCTCGGCCAGCGTCAGCATGCTGCGCACCGGGTTGTCGGCGAGATGCGGGTAGGCGGAATGGCCCTGCCGGCCGTTGACGGTGACGAGCCCCGAGATCGAGCCGCGCCGGCCGATCTTGATGGCGTCGCCGAGCGCTTCCGGGTTGGTCGGTTCGCCGACGATCGCAGCATCCCAGCTCTCGCCCCGGGCGACGGCCCATTTGAGCAGCTTGTCCGTGCCGTTGATCGACGGCCCTTCCTCGTCGCCGGTGCTCAGCAGCGACACGGACCCCTTCGGCGCGCCATGCGCCTCGATATGGCGCGCGACCGCGGCCACGAAGCAGGCGATGCCGCCCTTCATGTCGACGGCGCCGCGGCCGTACATCATCCCGCCGGCGATTTCGGCGGCAAAGGGCGGATGCGACCAGGCTGCGAGGTCGCCCGGGGGCACCACGTCGGTATGGCCGGCGAACATCAGATGCGGTCCGTTGCCCGAACGGCGCGCGTAGAGGTTCCCCACATCCGGCGTGCCCGCCTCGGTGAAGACCGGCCGCTCGATGCCGAAGCCGAGCGGCTCCAGCATCCCGGCCAGCACCGTCAGCGCACCGCCTTCCTCTGGGGTTACCGACGGACAGCGGATCAGGGCGGCAAGATTGGCGGCGGGATCGACGGGCAGGCTCATGCGGCGATGGATAGTCGAATCGCCGAAGCGTGTCACGCGGGACGGCGGAGGGATGTGCGACTGAGCGGGAAACCGCAGGACTTTCGCATTTGGCAACGGCGGCGCCCCCTCCATCATGCTTCGAACAGTCC
>JAEYTW010000105.1 GCA_023433835.1 Pseudomonadota bacterium
CGGGGCGGCGGCGGGGCGGCGGTGATCAGCACCGGCCGGCGGTCATCCTCCAGCTCGTTGCGCACGCGGCGGCGGATGGCATCGCCAAACCACCCCTGGTCTCCCTCGTTTCCCGGCCCGCCCATCCGTTGCGGAGGCGGCAGGTCGGGATCGCGCAGGCGCACTTCCAGGTTGGGTTCGTCCAGCGCATGGACGATGCGCTGACGATCGGCCGCCGACGTCTGATCCAGCACGCGGACGACGGCGGTGACGCGCTGGGCCAGCACCCGCGGCGGATAATTCTGGCGCGCCTCGTCGCGGCCGATCCAGAACACTGCGGCCGAGACCGCCTGCAGCAGCACCAGGGCCGCGACCACCGTCAGCGCGAAACGCGCGGCGATGCCGTTGGGCAGGAAGCGATGCATCAGAGCCGGATGACGTCGGGCGTGAAGATATAGCCGCCCGAGCGCACGGTCTTGATCACGGTCGGCTCCTTCGGGTCGGGCTCGATCTTGCGGCGCAGCCGGCTGACCTGGACGTCGATCGAGCGGTCGAACGGCGTCGCCGCCCGGCCGCGCGCAAGGTCGAGCAGCTGGTCGCGGGTCAGCACCCGCTGCGGCCGCTCGGCGAAGGCAAGCAGCAGGTCGTATTCGCCGGCCGACAGCTGGACCTGAACGCCGTCGGGGGAGTGCAGCGAGCGGCGGGCGAGGTCTAGCTTCCAGCCCTCGAACTCCAGCACGCGCGCGCCCTCCGGCCGCTCGGGCTCGGCCGGCTGATGGCCGCGGCGCAAGACCGCCTTGATGCGGGCGAGCAGCTCACGCGGATTGAACGGCTTGGCGAGGTAGTCGTCGGCCCCCATCTCGAGGCCGATGATGCGGTCGGTCTCTTCGCCCATCGCGGTCAGCATGATGATCGGCAGGCGCTGATCGGCGCGGATCTTGCGGCAGAGGCTGAGGCCGTCCTCTCCCGGCAGCATCAGGTCCAGCACGACGAGGTCAATGCGCGCGGCCTCGAGCGTGCGAAACATTTCCGGGCCGTCCTTGGCCACCGAGACGCGGCAGCCGTGGCGGCCGAGGAATTGCGACAGCAAGGCGCGGATTTCGCGGTCGTCGTCGACGATGAGGATATGAGGCGAACGTTCCATGGTTCCATTATGGCGTCAGGCAGCCCGGGGGGCAGCGCCTAATCGTTACGCTCGGCAACAGGCCCCCGCCCTGCAACAGCGCGTTACAAACCCAGGGTGTTCCCGACATCATCCATTTACGCGAGGCCACCATTCTCGACCCTGTCCGAACGATCCCCCCGCCGGACATCAGCAATGGAGACCGAACATGCGTAAGACCCTCGCCGCTGCCCTCGTCGTCGTCACCGCCAGCCTCGCCGCCGTGCAGGGGCTGCAGGCCGCCCCGGCCGATGGCAAGGCCGCCGGCGCCGGCCCCGACTTCTCCAAGATGTGCGAAGTGCGTGAAGCCCAGCAGGCCGGTCACCTCGCCTTCGTCCAGAAGCGGCTGAACATCACCACGGCCCAGCAGGATGCCTGGAACCGGTTCGCCGCCAAGGTCGCGGTGGCCAACGAGCCGGTCAATACGCTGTGCACGAGCCTGGCCGGCCAGCCGCGTCCGACCACCCTGCCCCAGAAGCTGGACCGCGCCGAGCAGATGATCAACGCCCGCACCGCGCAGTTCAGCGCGATGAAGGTGGCGGCCATCGAACTCTACGGGCAGCTGACTCCGGAACAGCAGGCGACCGCCGACAAGCTGCTCGCCCGCGGCCCTGGCGGCCCCGCCGGCCATCACGGCGGCCCGCGCCGCGGCTAGGCCTTAAGGTATAGGATTACCTGGCGGCGGGGCCCCGTGCCCCGCCGTTGATTTGCAATCGCGCCCCAGGGTCGCTACGTTTCGCCCGACATGTCCGGCGAAGCCCAGATCAACCCCGACAAACGCCAGCCGACGGTCCTCCTGGTCGAGGACACGCCGTCGTTGGCACGGGTGTACCGAGAATACCTGCGCCCGATTCCATCCCGCGTGCTGACCGCGGGCACCGGGGCCGAGGCGCTGGAACTGCTGCAGGCCCAATTGCCCGCCGTTGTGCTGCTCGACTTGAATCTTCCCGACATTTCCGGCCTCGACGTGCTGCGCCGCATCCAGGAATGGCGGATGCCGGTAGCCGCCGTCGTCATCACCGCGCACGGCTCGGTCAATGTCGCGGTCGAGGCGATGCGCGCCGGCGCCATCGATTTTCTGGCCAAGCCGTTCTCGGCCGAGCGCCTGCTGACGACCGTGCGCAATGCGCTGGAACGCCAGCGCCTCGCCGTGATGGTCGAGGATCTGCAGGAAACCTTCGGCCGCGACCGCTTCGAAGGTTTCATCGGCACCAGCCTGGCGATGCAGGGCGTCTATCGCATCATCGACAGCGCGGCGTCGAGCCGGGCGACGGTGTTCGTCACCGGCGAATCGGGGACCGGCAAGGAACTGGCGGCCGAGGCCATTCACCGGCGCAGCCCGCGACGCGCCGGCCCGTTCGTCGCCATCAACTGCGCCGCGATCCCGCGCGACCTGATCGAGTCGGAACTGTTCGGCCATGTCCGCGGCGCCTTCACCGGCGCGATGTCCGACCGCGAAGGCGCCGCCTGGCGGGCCGACGGGGGCACGCTGTTCCTCGACGAAATCGCCGAGCTCGACCTGAACCTCCAGGGCAAGCTTTTGCGCTTCCTGCAGAGCGGCCGGTTCACGCCGGTCGGTTCCGACAACGAGCAGAGCGTCGATATCCGCATCGTCTGCGCCACCAACCGCGATCCGATGGGCGAGGTGCGGGCGGGCCGCTTCCGCGAGGATCTCTATTACCGGCTGCATGTCGTGCCGGTCGCGATGCCGCCGCTGCGCGAACGCGGCGAGGATGCGATCCTGCTGGCCCGCCATTTCCTCAGCCGGTCGTCGGCGGAGGAAGGCAAGCGCTTTACCACGATCGCGCCGGAGGCCGAGGGGCTGATCGCTGCCTATGAGTGGCCGGGCAACGTGCGCGAGCTGGAAAACGTCATTCGCAACATCGTCGTGCTCAACAACGGCACGATGCTCGAGGCCGCGATGCTGCCCGAGGCGATGCGCAACGGCACGGCCGCGCCGGCCGCGGCCGAGCCCGAATCGTCGCCCGCGGCCGAGACCGGGGCGGCGTCCTGGCGGGCCGCCGGCGACATCCAGCCGTTGTGGCTGGTCGAGAAGACGGCGATCGACCGCGCCATCGCGCTGTGCAACGGCAATATCCCGCGTGCCGCCGCCCTGCTCGAGGTCAGCCCGTCCACGCTGTACCGCAAGATCCAGCGCTGGCAGGAAGAGGGGCGCGCCTGACGGCCGGGCGGTCATCGCGCCGCCATTGGCCGGCGATCGCCCTGGCCCTGCTTGCCGCGGGCCTTCTGGCCGCTAGTGCTGCCCTGACCTGGGACAGCCTGCGGGCGGCGGCCGCGCGCGAAACCCGGCTCTATGCCCGTGCCGCGGCGACCCAGGCGGCGCGTGCCATGGATTTTGCCCAGGAAGCGCTGAGCGCGGTCGGCGCCCAGGCGCTGACCGACCTGCGCAAGCGCGGGACCGAGACGGTGGCGGAAACCTTGACCCGCCAGGCCGATGCCGATCGCGAGACGCAGTGGATCGGCCTGTTCGATCCCGCCGGCACCCTGATCGCCGCCTCCTCGCCCGACGGGCTGGAATACGCCGGCCTGGTCAATCCGCTGGGCGACCGCGTCGAATTCGCCCGCGCCTTCTATGTCGGGCTGCCGGTGACGGCCGGCTGGCGCGACAACAAACAGCTGATCCCGATGACCCGCCGGCTCTACGATGCCGACGACCGGCTGGAAGCCATCATCGTCATGCTGACGACGCCGGAATTCCTGCTGGCCCTGCCGACCGGCAGCGAGCCGGAAACCCGCATCCAGCTGCGCCGCGGCGACGGTGCGGTGCTGGCCGGCGTCGGACCCGGCCGGGTCGATGATCAGGCCATCGAGCGCGCCATCGACCACGACGTGCTGGCACCCGGCGATACCGGCGGCCTCGCCATCGCCGATGACGAACTTCTCGTCGCCGCCCTGCCGCTGGAACGCTATCCGCTGATCGCCGTCGCGGCCCTGCCCGCGCCCCGCCTGCTCGACGGCGGCCGGCCGCTGGCCGTGCTGATCATGCTGATCCTCGCCCTGGTAGCGGCCGGCGGTGCCGGCGCCGTGTGGCGCTGGCGCCGCGAAGACGGGCAGGCCGACACCACGCCCGACCTGGAAACCCGCCTGTTGGGCCTGCTGGGCCGGCGCCTGCGCGAACCGGTCTCGACCATCGCCCAGGCGGCGACCGCGCTGATGGCCGAGCCGCTGTCGGTCGAGCAGCGCGAACAGGTGTTCGCCCTGCGTCGCGCCGCCGCCGCCC
>JAEYTW010000158.1 GCA_023433835.1 Pseudomonadota bacterium
TTTGGCAAATTTCGCCGCGGCGCGCGGCCGTGCCGGGGGGGCGACGGAAAGCCGTGAACCGGCGGCCGTCCGACCCCGAACGACGCCGGAGCCCCGCGTGTCAGGCGAGGCCGACGTCGGCGGCGAAGCGCAGGATGGCGCGCTCCAGCGCGGTGACTATCATCTCGACCTCCGCGCGACCTGCGGTCAGCGGCGGACCGAATTCGACCACCTGGTAGGTCCGGACCAGAACACCTTCGTCGCGCATATAGGCGGTCATGCGGGGGGCCATCTGATCCTGCGGTCCGAATGGCGTCCGCTTCTCCTTGTCGCTCACCAGTTCGACGGCGGCGAGCAGGCCGCGTCCGCGCACGTCGCCGACCAGCGGCAGGCGCCGCAGCGATTCGAGACCGTCGAGCAGGTACTTGCCCATCTCGCGCGAGTTCTCGACCAGCTTCTCGCGCTGCACGATCTCGATGTTCTTGAGCGCGGCGGCGGCGGCGACCGCGTGGCCGCCGAAGCTCAGCACGTGGTTCAACCCGGCTTCGCGGCCGCTTGCCTCGTCGAAGCGCTTGGCGACCCGGGCGCTGGCGATGGCCGCGCCCATCGGCACGTAGCCGCTGGTCAGCCCCTTGGCGACGGTCATGATGTCCGGCACCACGCCCCACTGCTCGCAGGCGAACATGCTGCCGGTTCGGCCAAAGCCGTTGATCACCTCGTCGATGATCAGCAGAACGCCGTATTTGTCGGCGATCTGGCGCAGCATCGGCAGGTATTCGTCGGGCGCCGGGTAGATGCTGGCGGCGGCGGGGACCGGCTCGGCGATGATGGCGGCGACGGTTTCCGGCCCCTCGTGCAGGATCTGCTTCTCGATCATCGTCGCGCACAGCGTGGCGCAGCTCGGGCGCGCCAGGCCGTATTCGCAGCGATAGCAATTGTTGTGCGGCACGTGGACGCAGCCGGGCACCAGCGGCCCGAAAATCTTGTTGTTGAAGTCGTGGCTGGCGCCGCTGATGCTCATCGCGTATTGCGTCGAGCCGTGATAGGAGCCCCGTCGGCTGATCACCTTGGTGCGCTTCTGGTCGCCGCCGAGCCAATGGTATTGCTTGGCGATCTTCATCGCCGTCTCCACGGCCTCGGAGCCGCCCGAGGTGAAGAACACGCGGTCGAGGTCGCCGGGGGCGAGGTCGGCGACGACGCCGGCCAACTGCACCGTCGCGGGTGCCACGAAGTTGTAGGGCGAGACATAGGCCAGTTCACGCGCCTGCGCCGCCATGGCCTCGGCGATCTCGGCGCGGCCGTGGCCGACATTGGTGACGAAGGCACCGCCGGACAGGCCGTCCAGGTAGCGGTGGCCGTCCTCGTCGATCAGATAGCAGCCTTCACCCTTGTTGAAGACGGTGAGGCCGCCGGCGGCGCGCAGGGCCTGAGGGCTGGTGGCGTGAAACCAGACATGCTTGAGGGCTTCGGCGGCTACGGTCATCGTTGGCTCCCAGAGATCCCTGTTGTTCGAAGTTGACGGTCGTATCGATTGCAGCGGCGTCTTAGCCGGCGGGCAAGTCCGGCGAATGCGGAGGCGCCATGGCGGCCCGTGCCGCCTGCAGCCAGAGCATCAGCCAGTCGGCATAGCTGGTCGCAACAAGAAGCGTGTAACCGGCCCCGGCCTCGGCCCGGAGCAGGACGGGCACACGTGCGCACAATGTCGCGACCCCGTGTCCGGGCGGAAAATGGTCCGGCGCCAGGTCGAGGTCGATGCCGCGTTCCAGCAGCGACCGCGCCGCCGGCCCGTCGATCGCGATCGGCTGCCAGGCATGGCTGACATCGACCCCGCGGCCGCCCTGCGCGGCGATGGCATCGAGACTGCCGGCCATGGCGGCGGCATCGCCAGCCTGGAGAATGCGCCGTTCGGGCGTCAATGCCACGACGGTTGCCAACGCGGTCAGGCCGCCTGACCAGACAGCCGGCCGAGCGGTCACGTCCAGGAGCGCCAGCGGCCGCCGGCGGGTGACAAGACAGGTTTCAGCCACGCAGCCTCTCTCCCTCCGGATCGACGAACACGGGCGAGCAGAGCGTTACCGGCACGGTCTCACCGGTGAGCGGCGACGCGGCGACGCGGGTCTCGCCCAGCGCGGCACGGCCGCCGGCGACCAGGGCCAAGGCAATCCACCGGCCGAGTTCCGGACTATAGGCGACGGAGGTGACATGGCCCTCCATGGCCACCGGCAGGGCGCCGTCGAGGTCGCGCACGATCTGCGCCCCGCGCGGGATCGCCTGCTTCCGGTCGACAGTCATCAGTCCGACCAGTTGTTTGCGGTCCGGTGCCACGAAGGCCCGGCGGCGTAGCGAGCGGCGGCCGACGAACTCCTTCTTCGAGCTGACCATGCGGGCAAGACCGAGATCATCGGGCAGCGTGCGCCCGTCGGCCTCGAAACCGGGCACGAACAGCCCCTTCTCGATGCGCAGCGTCATCATCGCTTCGGTGCCGTAAGGCATCAGGCCGAACGATGCGCCGGCCTCGACGATCGCCTTCCACATGGCGAGCGCATCACCCGCGGCCGTATAGATCTCGTAGGCCTGCTCGCCGGAGAAACTCACCCGCAATACCCGGGCGGCGATGTCGCCGAGCCGCCCCTCGGCCAGCGCCATGAAGGGCAGGGCGTCGTTGTCGATGGCGAAATCCGGCTGCAGCGCGGCCAGGAGATCACGGGCGCGCGGCCCGGCGACGGCCATCGCCCCCCACTGTTCGGTGACGGGCGTGATGGTGACGTCGAGCCCGCGCAGATCGATCTGCCGGATACGTTCCAGATGGGCATGAATGCGCTCGGCATTGCCGGTGGTCGTGGTCATGAACCAGCGATCGGCCGTGAGCCGGGTCACGGTACCGTCATCGAGGATCATGCCGTCCTCGCGCAGCATGACGCCGTAGCGGCAGCGCCCGGGCGCCAGGCTGGCGAAACCGTTGATGTAGACATGGTCGAGCAGGCGGGCGACGTCGGGCCCCTGCAGGTCGATCTTGCCCAAGGTCGACACGTCGGTCAGG
Organism: Pseudomonadota bacterium; assembly: GCA_023433835.1. GTDB lineage: Bacteria > Pseudomonadota > Alphaproteobacteria > Ferrovibrionales > Ferrovibrionaceae > JAFKFH01. Next base: position 3,020 of record JAEYTW010000158.1, read on the forward strand.
CCGACGGCGCGGCGCACATTGCCCGCCTCGCGGATGACGGTCTCAAGGTCGCTTTCGGCCTCGCGCCGGTAGAGCTGTGGCCGGCGCCAGGTGCCGACGTTGGCCATCAGCGCACCGTGCGCCTCGTGCCAACCGTGCATCGGCGTGGTCCGGGCCGGGCTCGACAGCGGTCCGACGAAAGGTCCGGCCAGTGCCCCGAAGGTGACCGGCGACTGCGGCGGTCGCGGCCGGCTGTTACCGAGATCCGCCGGCGCCAGTCCCTGCGCCGCGGCGGCGACGGCGACGCCGGTCAGGCCGGCCAGCTTGCCCTGGTCGGTGCCCATCCCGAGCGTGGTGTAGCGCTTGACGTGCTCGATGGACCGATAGCCTTCGCGGACCGCGAGCGCGATGTCGGCGACGGTGACGTCGTTCTGCAGGTCGACGAAACATTTGCCGGTGCCGCCGATGACGATCGGCGACCGCGGCTCGCTGCCGCCGACGCCGGGGATCGCTTCGCCTCTGCCGGCGGCGTGCCCGGTGGCCAGGCAACCGGCAACATCATAGACACCGGCCGCTGCCCCGACCGCGACCATGCCGGTCGACGCGCGTCCTGCCCACGAGGCCGCATCGGGCACGAGCGCGGCCAATGTCGGGTCGTGGCGCAGCCGGCCGCCGGCATGGGTGAAGAGCTGGGCTGCCGGTGTCCAGCCGCCGGCCGTGAGGATCAGGTCACAGGTGAACCGCCGCGGGTGGCCGCCGGCGATCGGGCGGACCGTACAGCCCGTAACCCGCCGCAGGCCGTGGCTCGACTCGATGCGGTGCGCGGCCAGGATCGCGATTCCGGCCGCGGCGCAGCGGCCCTTCAGCGCATCGCTCACCGCCGCCCGCGCATCGACGATCGCGGCAATGGTCAAACCCGCCTGATGAAGATCGAAGGCGGCGTCATAGGCGCTGTCGTCGGTGGTGAAGACGACGGCCCGCCGCCCGGCCACGGCGGCGTGGCGGGTGGCGTAGAGTCGCGCCGCGCTAGCCAGCATGACGCCGGGCCGATCGTTGCCGCCGAACAGCAGCGGCCGCTCGGTCGCGCCCGTCGCCAGCACGATGCGATCGGCGTGCACGAGCCAGCGCCGTTGCCGCACCGGGCCGTCGCGCTCCTCGATGAGGCCGACGAGATTGCCGTCGTAGTGGCCGTAGGCGGTTGCCCGAGGCAACAGGGTAACGTTCGGCAGGGCGCCGAGCGCGGCGACGGCATCGGCGGCCCAGTCCCGATAGTCCCGCCCCTCGACGACTGCCGTGTCGGCGGTGCCGAGCCCGCCGAACTCGGCCTGTTCGTCGACAACCAGGATTCGCTTGCCGGCGTCGGCCTGGGCGGCGGCGCGCGCGGCCACGAGCCCGGCAAGGCCGCCGCCGATCACCAGTAGATCGACCGATCGGTGCACGCTGTCATAGGTGTCCGGGTCGGCCGCCGCGGGCGCCCGCCCCATCCCGGCGGCGTTCCGGATCAGGCGTTCGTAGAACGGCCATGCGGACATCGGCCACTTGAACGTCTTGTAATAGAAGCCGGATGGCATGAGGGGCGCCAGCAGGCCGTTGATCGCCATCACATCGAGGTTGACGGACGGCCAGCAATTCTGGCTGCGCGCTACCAGCCCCGCCACCAGCCGCACCTGCGTCGCCTTCAGGTTCGGCGTCCGCCGGCTGCCCTCGCCGACCTCGACCAGCGCGTTCGGTTCGTCGCCGCCGAAGGCGACGATGCCGCGCGGCCGGTGGTACTTGAAGCTGCGCGCCACGATATCGACGCCGTTGGCGATCAGGGCTGAGGCGAGCGTATCGCCGTCATGGCCGACATAGGCGCGGCCATTGAACCGGAAGTCGATCGTCCGCGATCGATCGATGCGCCCGCCCGTCGCCGCGCGCCAGCCGGTCATGGCGTCCCCTCCGCGAGAAACTCGAGTGTCCGCGTATCCCGCGTCGCGACGAACCAGGATCGACACCCGCCGGCATGAAACCAGAGTTCGCGCATCGGGCCGGCCGGATTGTCGCGGCGATAGACGAAGTCGTCCCAGGCCGGTGCCGTCTTGGGCGATGGTCCGATGTCGCCGGGTGGGCGGTCGAGCGCCGCGCCGCCATAGCTGAACTCGGCAAGCGATCGCGATCCGCAATTCGGGCAGGGGATGCGCATGGTCAATGCATCCAGGGGCTGGAGCCGGCACCGCGTTCGTCGAGCAGATCGCCCGTATCGAAGCGGGTCAGCATAAATCGGTCGGCGATCGGATGTGGCATATCGGTGGCGATCAGATGGGCCAGCGCGGTTCCGCCGGCCGGGGTGCCCTTGAACCCGCCATAGCACCAGCCGCCGTTCAGGTAGAGGCCGTCGATCGGCAGCCGGGTAATGATCGGGCTGCCGTCCATCGACATGTCGACCGTGCCGCCCCAGGCGCGCATCAAGCGCATCCGTCGAATGATCGGAAACAGCGCGATGGCGGATTCGACGACATGGTCGATGACCTCCGGATCGCCCCGCTGGGCGTAGGAGTTATGGCCGTCGATATCGCCGCCCATCACCAGTTCGCCCTTGTCGGACTGATTGATGTAGAAGTGCAGCGCGCCGGAGACGGCGACGACGTCGAGCATCGGCTTGACCGGTTCCGACACCAGCGCCTGCAGCACATGGCTCTCGATGGGCAGGCGCAGGCCGGCCATGGCGGCGAGACGGCCGGAGTCGCCCGCCACGCAAAGCGCCAGCTTGTCCGCGCCAATGAAGCCGCGCGATGTCTCGACGCCCGTGATGCGGCCGCCGTCGCGGCGGATCCCCGTCACTTCGCAGTTCTGGATGATGTCGACGCCGCGGGCGTCCGCGGCCCGCGCGTAGCCCCAGGCGACGGCATCGTGCCGCGCCGTGCCGCCCCGCTTCTGGATCAGGCCGCCCATCACCGGAAAGCGCGCCTCGGGCGACAGGTCGAGCGTCGGCATCAGACGGCCGAGGTCGTCGCGCGACAGCAGTTCGGCATCGACGCCGTTGAGCCGCATCGCGTTGCCCCGCCGATGCAGCGCCGACAGTTCGGCGTTGCTGTGCGCGATGTTGACCATGCCGCGCTGGCTGAACATCACATTGAAGTTCAGCTCCTGCGTCAGTCCTTCCCAGAGCTTCAGCGAGTGCTCATAAAAGCGGGAATTGGCGGCGAGAAGGTAGTTGGAGCGGACGATGGCCGTATTGCGGCCGGTATTGCCGCCGCCGAGCCAGCCTTTCTCCAGCACGGCGACATCGGTGATGCCATGTGTCCGGGCGAGATAGTAGGCAGTCGCCAGCCCATGCCCGCCGGCGCCGATGATCACCACCTGGTAATGCCGGCGCGGCGCGGGATCGCGCCATGCCGGTGCCCATGACCGATGGCCGTTGAGCGCGTGGCGCAGCAGGGACCAGGCGGAATAATGGCTCATGCCGCGATGCCCGGCAGCAGGATGTTCGGATCGTAGGCAAACAGGGCAGGCGAGCCGCCGGTGTGAAGAAACACCACCGTCTCGTCCTTGCCGATGCGGCCGGCCCTGACGGCATCGATCAGCCCCGCGAGGGCCTTGGCCGAATAGACCGGATCGACGAAGACGCCCTCCGACTTCGCCAGCAGATGAATCGCCTCGCGCGCCGCCTCGGTCGGTGCGCCGTAATGGGCGCCGATCTGGCCGTCGACGATGGTGAGCATCTCGGCCGTCGGCGCGTGCGGCAGGCCGAGCAGCCGGCCGGCCTCGGCCGCCTCCGCCGTCACTTTCTCCACGAGATAGTCCGCCTTGCGGCTGACGCTGACGCCGGTGACGCGATAGCCGGGATCGAGGTTGCTTGCACCCAGCATGAGGCCGGAATAGGTGCCACCGGAACCGATCGCGACGAACAGATGCTGCGGGGCAAGGCCGATCTCGGCGAACTGCGCCTTCATCTCGGCGGTGGCGAGGACGTAGCCGGCCATGCCGTCGGGGCTGGCCCCGCCGAGCGGCATGACGAGCGCGCGTCGTCCCTCGGCGGCGAGCCGGGCGGCGAGGTCCTCGAGTACCGTGCCGAACTCCCAGCGCGGTTCCGTCTCGACGAGATGGACGTTGGCGCCGAGCAGATGCGACAGCAGGAGGTTGCCGCAGATCGGGCGCGGTTCGCCGGGAACGCCGCCAAGCACCAGTTCGATGCGCAGGCCGGCGCGCGCGCCCATGGCAGCGGCGATGCGGGCCAGGTTCGACTGATAGCCGCCACAGACGATGACCGTGTCGTAGCCCTCGGCAATCGCCCGGCCGAGGATGAATTCGAGCTTGCGTACCTTGTTGCCGCCGAGGCCGGCCCCGGTGAGGTCGTCGCGCTTCAGGAAGATGCGCGGTCCGCCGAGCGCGCGCGACAGGGCGCGCGCTTCCTCGAGCGGGGTTGGCCCCGCCAGCACACGCAGGCGCGGCAAGGCTTGGATCCGGTCGAGGACGGCTGAAGGGAGCGACATGGTCAGGTCCTCGCGATCGAGATCGTCTGCAGGTCGGTGTAGGTGACGAGCCCCCACAGCCCGTTCTCGACCCCGATGCCAGACCATTTGTGGCCGCCGACCGGGGCGATCGGCAGCAGGCTGAGGTGCTGGTTGATCCAGACAGTGCCGCATTCCATGGCAGCTGCGAGGTCGGCCGCGCGATCCGCCGATCCACTCCAGACGGAACCCGATAGCCCGAACTGCGTGGCGTTGACGCGGGTCAGCACCTCGGCCTCGTCGCGGAACGGCAGGATCGGCAGCAGCGGCCCGAACTGCTCCTCCGCCACCAGCGGGGCTGCATCATCAAGACCGGTGACGAGGCGTGGCGGCAGGAAATAGCCGCTTCCCTCGGGCACCGCGGCCTCGCCGAGCAACCTGGCGCCGGCGTCGCGCGCACCTTCGGTCAGCGCGCGCACCCGATCGAACTGCGGTTTCGTCGACAACGGCCCCAGGTCGATGCCGTCGACGAACCCGTTGCCGACGCTGGCGGTGTTGACCCGCGCGAGCAGGGCGTCCGTCACCCGGTCATGGACCGCCTCGTGCACGTAGAGCCGCTTGATGGCGCAGCACACCTGGCCGCTGTTCTGGAAGGCGCCCCAGAACAGCTTCTCGGCTATCGCATCGGGATCCACGTCGTCGAGCACGATGGCGGCATCGTTGCCGCCGAGTTCCAGCGTCACGCGCTTCAGATCGGCCGCGGCTGCGGCCGCCACGCTCTTGCCGGCCTCGATCGAACCGGTCAGCGAAATCTTGCGGATGGCGGCGTGTCCGGCAAGGGCCCGGCCGAGTGCGTCGCCGCCGGAGACGATGGCGAGGACGCCGGCGGGAACGATGTCCTTCAGGATCGCGCCGAGACGCAGCGTCGCCAGCGGCGTGAACGGCGACGGCTTCAGCACCATGCAATTGCCGGCAAGGAGCGCTGGGGCGATCTTCCAGGCGGCCGAAATCACCGGATAGTTCCACGGCGCGATGCCGGCGACGACACCGAGCGGGCGGCGATGGACCGAGATGCGCATCGCCTCGTCGTCGCGGATCACTTCGACGGGAAGCTCGATGCCGGCCGTATGTTCGAACCAGCGCGCCGCTCCCATCACCTCGCCTATCGCCTTCGGCAGCGGCCGGCCCTGCTCGCGGCAGATCAGCCGGCCCAGTTCTTCGGCATGCGCGCGAACGGCATCGGCGCAGGCGCGGAGCACCTGGCGCCGCGCCGTGATGTCGCGCGCCCACGCGGGAAACGCGTGCTCGGCGGCGGCGATCGCTTCGTCAAGCTGCGCCGCGCTGCAGTCGGGTGCCGTAGCGAAGGCCAGTCCCGTCGCGGGGTCGATGACGTCGAAAGCCTCGTCCGCGCCGACGATGCATCCAGCGATAAGCATGCCCTCACCCATCCTGCCCCCACGCCTTGCCCGCATCCGCGGTGTCCTAGGATCGACATAACGCTACATAATACGAACTAATGTTCGCAATACTTAATTTTGGCGATGCGCCCTGTCGGGGACGCGCAGGGGCGGTTTGCCGATATTGTCCACGGCCTCGATGTTGCGAAGCTGCTGTCGCCGAAGCCGTCTTGCGTTCTGGTGAAATGCGCATAATTTCGAACATTAGTTCGCCATGTGCTTGTTTCATGGTGATAGTCACGCCCGATCGATGAGGGGCCAGCGCCATGGCGAGGCAGTGCGGAACAACCGAAAAAATGCGCCCTGCGTGGATTGCCCGTTGCGGCCGGGATAGCCCAAGCGATGCCGCTTCGTTGTGCCGCAACGACGGGCAAAGCCTTGATCGGCCCTTGTCCGGACATCCAAACGGCCGGGACCGGCCGTTCCGATGCCTAAGTGTCGGATCGGGAACACGATGAATACGTGGAGGCGTTCCTACAGGTCGGCCGTATCGATTCGGCGTCGCAGGGAATGCGTCATGCCACGATCGGACCGTTGACAATCCACGGACAAGTCGGGAATCGACTTAGGCCACACGTGTCGCCAGGATCGGCGATCGCAGGGAGGGAAATAAGCATGCAGGACGACAGCGCCACCGCCGACGGAAAGCCGCGCGACTTCGTGACGTCTCTGGAACATGGCCTGAGCGTCCTGTCCAGTTTCGACGCCGCCAATGCCAGCATGAGCCTGTCGCAAGTTGCTGACCGCGTCGGCATGACCCGTGCCGGCGCGCGTCGCTACCTGCTGACTCTCGCCCATATGGGCTTCATCCGTCGCGACGGCCGCTCGTTCCGCTTGACATCAAAGGTGCTTAGCCTCGGCTATTCCTATCTGTCGGCATTGCCCTTCTCGGACTTTGCCATGCCGCTTCTGGAGCAGGCGAGCGCGGCGTCCGAGCAGACCATCGCGCTGGCCGTCCGCGATGGCGCCGAATCGGTCTATACCGCGCGCGCCATACCGCAGCGCGCGCTTGCCGTGACGGTGCCCGTCGGCCGTCGCCTGCCCCTTGTCTCCACGTCGACGGGCCGGGCGATGCTCGCCTTCGACTCGCCGGAGGCGATCGATCGGTTGATCGAAAGCAGCCATCCCGTGCAACTGACGGACAAGACGACCGTCGATCCTCAAGTGTTGCGGCGTCAACTCGATCTGGTCCGCAGTCGAGGCTACGCCCTGGTCGAACAGGAGGTCGAGGTCGGCGTCCGCTCTCTGGCTGTGCCGATCTTCGACAACAGGCACAAGGTGGCGGGTGCGGTGACGGCCCTGACCAGCATGAGCGCAATCACGTCGCGACAATTGCTGTCGGACGTCTTCCCGATCGTCCGCCAAACCGCGAACGAACTGGAAAACGCCTTGAAGGCCGGCCGCGGCGACGTCCGAACTTGACGTCTTGGTCGATGCCGTGGCGTCGAAAAGCAGGGGCTTGCGGCCGCCGCCAGATCTTGGCGCCGAACTGATCGCTGCTGTCCAGGTCGGGAAGCGGCCATTGTTCTGGCCATCGGTTGGTGTCGCCATGATCCGTCAGGCGGCGATGCCGGGCTCTGGCGACCAAATTGCAAAACTGAATTGTCTGCTGGGCGTCCCGGTCGAGATCGTCGACGGCATGCCTGCCTGATTCCAGCACCCCTTGTCAGAGACGCTCGCGGGTATCGATCGGCATCTGGCAGAGAAACTTGACGAGGTCGGGGCTTGTCGTCGCGGTTCGTCACGCTCGTCCACCCTGGCGCCACAGGTCAACGCGTTCGTTGCCGCGCGGCAGGCAGGTTTCACGCCGCCCTCACCGGGGTACCAGATCCTCCGGCTCGCGAATCCGGAATTGGCCACGCGCGCCGCGCCGCGGTTCTCGCCGTGGCGACGCTGCAAAGCTGAGGATTTCCAAGGGACCCGCGGAGGAAGTGGCGCGCCGGGGAAGATTCGAACTCCCGACCCCCAGATTCGTAGTCTGGTGCTCTATCCAGCTGAGCTACCGGCGCCCGTCCGTGGTGGCGGTCCTTATACAGGATGGTTCGGCGATGGCAAGCCAAAATGTTGCAGGCCCGCGACGTGACGACGTGGGCGGTTTGGCCTAGCCTTGCAGGCGGTTTTCTCGCCCTGGGGCCGTCTCATGCCGATCACCACCCTGGCCTTCGATGCCGACGATACGCTGTGGCACAACGAATCGATCTTCGCGCTGAGCCAGCAGCGTTTCGCCGAATTGCTCGCCGATTACGCCGATGCCGAAACGCTGGGCGCGCGCCTGCTGGAAACCGAGCGTGCCAATCTCGGCGTCTTCGGCTACGGCGTGAAAGGCTTCACCCTGTCCTTGATCGAGACGGCGATCACGGTGACCGAGGGGCGCGTGCCGGCCGCTACCATCCGCGCCCTGATCGATCTGGCCAAGATGATGCTGACCCATCCGGTCGAGCCGCTGCCCGATGTCGCCGACACCCTCGACCTGCTCAAGGGCCGCTATCGCCTGATCGTCATCACCAAGGGCGATCTGTTCGACCAGGAAGCCAAGGTGGCGCGTTCCGGCCTCGGCGATCTGTTCGACGCGGTCGAGATCGTCTCGGAGAAGGACGAGGCCGTCTACCGCCGCATCCTCGCCCGCCACGGCGATGGCGCCGAGAAGGCCGTGATGATCGGCAATTCGCTGCGCTCCGACATCCTGCCGATGCTGGCGGCTGGCGGCCATGCCGTGCATATCCCCTATCACCTGACCTGGGCGCACGAGGCCGCCGAGGCGCCCACCGGCCATCCGCGCTTTGCCCAGCTGACCCGCATGGCCGAACTGCCGGGCTGGCTGCGCGCCGTTCACGGCGGCGTCGCGGCGACCTGACCGGAAGGGGCGATCGTCGGCGGCAGGGTCACCATGCCCTGCGCCTGGCCGAACCGCGTGGGCGCGTCGGCGGATTTTCCGGCAGGCTCGTGCGCCGGTACCGGCCGGCCGGCGGCATCGTCCCACAGCCAGGCGGCCGCGGCGGGGCTGCATTTCGCGCTGCCCGAGACCACGCGCCGGCCCAGTTCGGTCAGGGTGAAACGCTCGGCCTGGCGCCAGATCAGCCCGTCGATCACCAGCCGGGCGAGCACCGGGCGGATCATCGGCTCGGTCAGGAACGGCGCCGGCTCGGCCGCGGAAACCGACATGAAGACCTCGGGCGCCGTCGCCGCGCCGTTCAGCACGGCGACCAGCGCCAGCCGCTCGGTCAGCGTCAGCCCCGAGTCGCGCCAGGGCAGGTCGCGCAGGCGACGGGCGAGGACGGGGGCGAGCTCGGGCCAGTCCGGCATCTCGATCTGGGCCAGCAGGGCCAGGCGATCGGCCGACTCGGTGACCATCGCCGCCCAGGCATCGCGCGCCATGATCACCATCGCCGCGGTGGCCGGCCGGGCGGCCTCGGCCATCGCGGCGAGCGCGGCGGGGCTGCGCACCGTGAAGCCGGGGTTGAGCGGTCCCTGCACCACCCAAAGCCGGCCGACCGCCTTCTCGCCCAGCCGCTCCAGCACGCGCAGCAGCAGCAGCTGGTCGTAGAGATCGGCCTCGGCCCAGAACAACGCCCTGACCGGGCCGTCGATGCGGTCGAGCTGCAGGTATTCGGCGACCAGGCGGTCGTAGATCGCGTCGCGATCCTGGCCATAGGCGCCGGCCATGTAGTCGGCGCGCCCGGCGATGTAGTCGGGCAGGGGCCCCGGCGGCAGCCGGCCCTGGACCAGCGGGTCGGTCAGGGCGGCATGGAATCCGCCCAGGCCGCTTTCGGCCAGCGGGGCCTGCAGATCGTCGCCGCCGCGCAGATGAAAATGCCATCCGGTCATGAAACTGCCTTGGTCCTCTCTATAGTGGCGGCACAGGAGGGGCATGCATGACCCTGACGGCCTATGAATCGGTCCGCCTGCTGGCGGGCTTCGCCCTGGTGCTGCTGATCCTGCCGGCGGCGCTGCCGTCGCTGGCCCGCTGGCGCGGGGCCTTGCGCAACGCCGGGCTCGGCTTTTTCGTCGCCGCGATGCTTGCGGCGCTCTACGCCTGGCTCAGCGGGGCGGCATAGAAACCGCCCCGATCGAGCAACCGTCGCCGGCGATCGCCGGTTCCGCCCGAGGCAGGACAGCGAGGTAGCATGGACCGTGAAGACAGCCCGTCGGAACTGCTGGCCGACCTCTGGATGCATCGGGTCGGGGTGTCGGTCGGCCTTGTCGCCGCGCTGACCCTGGTCGGACTGGTCGTGGCGCTGGGCGCTGCGCCGGCCGTGGTGGCCGTGGCCGTTTATGCGATCGCCCTGATGGCGATGCTCGGCTGTTCGGCATTCTACCACCTGACGCCGCCATCGCCGCGCAAGGCGCTGGCCCGGCGCTTCGACCATGCCGCGATCTTCCTGCTGATCGCCGGCACCTACACGCCGTTCACGCTGGGCCGCCTCGGCGGTGCCTGGGGCTATGGCCTGGTCGCGGTGGTCTGGGCGGTGGCGCTGGCCGGCATGGCGATCAAGCTGTTCCTGCCCGGGCGGTTCGAACGGCTGTCGATCGCGGTCTACCTGGCGCTCGGCTGGATCGGCGTCGTCGCCTTCCGCCCGATGCTCGATGTGCTGGGCCCAGCGCCGCTGATCCTGATCGCGGCCGGCGGCGTGCTCTATTCGGTAGGCGTGATCTTCCACGTCTGGCGCAGCCTGAAATTCCAGAACGCGATCTGGCATGGTTTCGTGCTGGCGGGCGCCGGCTGCCATTACGTCGCGGTGCTGAGCGGCGTGGTGCTGGCCGCTAGCTGAAGAAGGTGATGGTGGCGAGCACGCCGACGCCGAGCACCACGACCAGCACGACCGCAATGCCCCAGGCACCGTTGTCGGTGCGCCGCCGCGGCCTGATATGCAGCGGAAACGGCGTCCCCTTCAGCTTTTCATCCATGCCCGGTACTCCCAACTGACCCGACGGAAAACGAGGGGGCACGGTAGTTCGGGCCGCGGGCGCGCGGCTGCGACAAAGCTGTGACATTGGAATGCAGGAGGAAAACTGTCCGGCGGCGGATTGGTGGAGCCGAGCGGGATCGAACCGCTGACCTCCTCATTGCGAACGAGGCGCTCTCCCAGCTGAGCTACGGCCCCGCCGAACCGGACAGGCGGGGGAAATACCCCAGAACTTTTGGGCCTGCAAGCACTAAATGCAGCCCTCAGAAATCGAGCACGGCATAGTGCTTGGGCGCCGGCAGGCCGGGCACGTGTTCGGCCAGCAGCGGCCGGAACGAGGGGCGCGATTTCAGCCGCATGTACCAGTCCTTGGCGGCCTCGAAATCATCCCAGGGGATGTCGTTCATGTAGTCGAGGCTGGACAGATGGGCCGCCGCCGTCAGGTCGGCCAGGCCGAAATCGGCGCCGGCCAGCCAGGTGCGCCGCTCCGAGAGCCAGCCGAGATAGCCGAGATGATCGCGCAGCGCGTGCTGGGCCTGGCGAATCACCGCCGAATCGGGCCCGCCCAGCCCCATGAAGCGCTTGAACAGCTTCTCGTAGACCAGCGGCAGGGTGACTTCGTGGGCGAACTTCAGGTCGAACCAGGCGACCAGCCGCCGGGTCTCGGCTCGCGCGCCGGGGTCGAAGCCGATCAGCGAGCGCTTCGGATGGACTTCGTCGATATATTCGCAGATCGCCTGGCTTTCGCAGAGGACGAGGCCGTCCTCCTCGATCAGCACGGGCACCTGGCCGGTCGGGTTCAGCGCGAGGAACTCGTCGCGCCGTTCCCAGAACTTCTCGACCTCCAGATCGAAATCGAGACCCATCTCGCGCAGTGCCAGCCGCACCTTTCGCGAATAGGGACAAAGCCAAATATGGTAGAGCTTGCGCATCAGCTCCGAAGCTATCCCAACAGATAGTTTGTGGAAAGCCCGAGTCGTCGCGAGAGTCCAGATCGATGCCTTCGCTTGCCGCCATTGCCATCATGCTGTTTGCCGCGATCGTCGCCGTCCGGCTGTCCAGCCGGTTCGGCTTCGGCGCCGTGCTGGGTTATCTCGTCGCCGGGATGGCGATGGGGCCGCATGGCCTGAAACTGATCGCCGACCCCTCGGAAGTGCTGCACGTCGCCGAATTCGGCGTGGTCATGCTGTTGTTCATCATCGGGCTGGAGCTGAAGCCGCAGCGGCTCTGGGTGATGCGCCGCCAGGTGTTCGGGCTGGGCGGGCTGCAGGTCGTCGGTACCACGCTGGCCTTCGGGCTGATCGGCTGGTCGCTCGGCTTCACGCCGACGGCGGCCGGCATCGCGGGGCTGGGCCTCGCGTTGTCTTCGACCGCCTTCGTGCTGCCGATCCTCGGCGAAAGTGGCGAGATCTCGGCCGCGCACGGGCGGTCGGCCTTCGCCATCCTGCTGTTCCAGGATATCGCCGTCATCCCGGCGATGGCACTGATCCCGCTGCTGGGCGTGGAATCCAAGGCCGGGCCGGTCAGCGACATGCTGCTCAACGGGGCCAAGGCCTTCGCCGCGATCCTCCTGGTCATCCTGCTCGGCCGCCAGGTGGTGCGCCATTTCCTCAGGATCGTCGCCGAGACGCGCAACCACGAACTGTTCGTGATCACCGCGCTGTTCATCGTTTTGGGCACGGCCGCGCTGATGGAGGCGGTCGGGCTGTCGATGTCGCTCGGCGCCTTTCTTGCCGGGGTGCTGCTGGCCGATTCGGAATACCGGCACGAATTGCAGGCCGATATCGAGCCGTTCAAGGGCGTCATGCTCGGCCTGTTCTTCATGGCGGTCGGCATGGCGGCCTATCTGCCGCTGCTGGTCGAAAGCCCCGCCCTGATCCTGGGGCTCACCGCCGGGTTCATGGCGGTCAAGATCGCCATCATCTACCTGCTGGGCCGCTACGGCGCCGGCCTCGACGGCCGGGCGGCCAGGGCCATGGCTTTCGTGCTGCCGCAGGGCGGCGAATTCGCCTTCGTCCTCTACGACGTCGCCGCGCGCGAAGGCGCGATGACCGACCTGTTCGCCGACTACCTGATCGTCGCGGTCACGCTGTCGATGGCGGCGACCCCGCTGGTCTACCAGTTCAACCGCCGGTTCCTCGATCGCTGGCTGGCCCGCCCCGACGACGGACCCAGATACGACACCATCGAAACCCCGGCCCAACCGGTGGTGATCGCCGGCTTCGGCCGTTTCGGCCAGATCGTGTCGCGCACGCTGCGGGCGCGCAGCATCCCGTTCACCGCCATCGAGATTTCGGCGACCCAGGTCGATTTCGTGCGCCGTTTCGGCAACAAGGTCTATTACGGCGACGCCACCCGGCTCGACATCCTGCGCGCGGCCGAGATCGGCGAGGCGCGTGCCTTCGTGCTGGCGATCGACGATCCCGAAGCCTCGGTGCAATGCGCCGAGGTGGTCAGGCGCAACTTCCCCGACCTGGCCATCTATGCCCGGGTGCGCAACCGCCAGCATGCCTTCCGGCTGCTCGATCTCGGCGTCACCCATATCGTGCGCGAGACCTTCGCCTCGAGCCTCGAACTGACCGAGGACCTGCTGACCGGCCTCGGCTTCTCGAGCCAGGACGCGGCCCAGACCGTCGCCACCTTCCGCCGCCACGACGAGGCGATGCTGATCAATCAGCATGCGGTGCATGCCGACGAGGCGACGCTGATCCAGAGCGCGCAGGATGCCAGCGATCAGCTGCGCAGCCTGTTCGAGAGCGATCCGACCGGGCAGGCTGCGGCGCAGGCCGTCTCGCCGGCGGGCCAGTGACCGCGATCTGCGGCGAATTTGCACCGCCGTAAGAATTTCTCCGTTGTCAGTCTATGAAGGGGCCGCCGCATTTGCTAGTGATCTAGCGACCGCACCGACATGACCCCGGGGAAGTCCGTGTCGCAATCGATGCCCAAACTGGCCGGCAGCGAATTCCTGCCCTCGCGCTTTACCGAGCGGGGGGCGGCCGTGCCGTTCACGACGCCGCTCCTGGCCCAGGCGCGCGTGCGCATCGACGACCGCAAGCAGTTCGAGCTGATGATCCCCGCCTTCGCCGGCGCCAAGGGCATCTATGCCATCCGCTGGCGCGACCTGCCGGAAGTGTTCACCAGCATGACCGTGCATGACCGCGCGCTGCACGATGCGATCGGCGCCGGGGCCGAGGCCAATCCGGGCAGCGTCCGGCTGGCCGCGATGAAGGTGGCAGCCTCGGGCCTCGCCGGACCGGAAGCGGCGCGCAGCGCCCGCCAGTTCCTGGCCGAGGAGGAGAACGACCGCCTGCTGACCACCTTCCTGCTGGTCAAGGCGGCCTGCGACCAGGTCGGCGAGCGCTCGGGCCTGTCGATCTCCGACCTGACCTCGGCCGAAGGCCAGCTCAAGGCCAAGGCCGCCATCGAAGGTGTCGCCCGCCGCTTCGGCCGGCCGCCCAACGCGGTCTATGCCGAGCTCGAGGATTGGGGGCGCGTTGCCGGCCCGGTCGGCGCGCCGGATTCGCCCAGGCCGTCGCGGCTGCGCCGGCTGGCCCATGAACTGGCCCAGATGAACGACCAGCTCGGCGCCTTCGCCGACAAGGATCCGTCGGAAGCCCGCGACATGGCGCTGTTCTGCCACCGGGTGCTCTCGTTCACGCTGCAGGCCTTCAAGACCGTCTGCGACCAGGTCGACGCGCTGGCTGGGGGCATCCCGATGGCCCTGCGCAACTGGAAGAAGTCGCGCGAGGAGATCGCCGCCCAGGTCGTGCGCGCCACCTGGACGCTCGACGGCTGGGAATTCGTCCTGGCGCTATGGCGCGATTCGGAAGGGCGCGAAAAGGCCGAGCGCTACGTGGCGCTGGCCGAGATGCACCGCCTGGTGCCGATGGTGCCGGAGAAGGAATTCCCCAACCAGCTCGTCCAGTTCCGCAGCGTCGCCGAAGGGGCCGCGGCCAAATATGCCAAGGCCCTGCAGGGCTGGCAGTCCGGCGCCTACGACGTCGAACTGATCATGCGGCTGGAGCGCATGAAGCAGAGCACGGTGTCATGAGCATCGAAGACCAGCTTCGCGAAATCGGCGCCAATCTCTTCACCCTGCCGGCCGAGAAGGTCGCCAAGCTCGCCTTGACCCTGGAAGGCGTGCGCGGGGTGCCCAAGGGCGGCGAGTTCGCCGATGCCGCGCTGGCGATGATCCGCCCGCGTCTGCGCCGCGACCGGCCGATGCGCCTGCTGACGCCGCAGCGGCTGTTCTGCCGGCCGTTCGAGGATCTGCTCGACGTCAACCCGAGCGGCGACAAGGTGCGCGGCCGCATCGCGCGCTCGGCGATCAAGCCGGTCTGGGACCTGTTCCTGGCGGAGGCCAACCCGGAACGCTTCCAGAAGGAAGCCCGCGCCATCGCCGCCCAGGCCCAGCCGACCGGCGATGCCTTCACCGACGATCCGCGCATGATGGCGCTGGGCGCCAGTTTCTGGCCGTTCGCCGCCGAGGTGCTGGGGGCCATCCTGGAACGGGCCGAGCGCAGCCGCGAACAGCGTGCCGCGCTGATCCGCCAGGTCGGCCACAACGTCTATTACGAGCTGATCGACATGCACGGCGTGCTCGAGATCGCCGACCAGGCGATCGCGATCAGCGAATTGCTGGCGCCCAAGCCGCTCGACGTGCTGCGCGACGACCAGGCCAATGCCTTCAAGGCCACGCTGGTCGCGCTGGCCGAATCGCGGCGCGGCAAGCCGGCCTATCTGATCATGCTGGCCCTGGCCCGGCTCAAGGATCCGTTCAGCCTGGTCAGGCTGACCAACGATCTCGGCGCGCTGGAATCGGGGTTCCAGCGCGAGAACGTCGGCACCTTCACCCAGGTGACGCTGGCCCAGGCCATGGGCCTGATGGCCGAGCGCATCGCCGGCCAGGACAAGTTCGGCGGCGAGGCGCTCTCCGACCAGAACATCGCCCAGCTCGGCGCCGACCTGTCGAAGAAGCTGGCGCGGTTCGAGGAAACCATCGGCGGCGATGCCGCCCGTCAGGTACGGTCGAGCTTTTCCGGCGCCAAGGACAAGCTGAAGCAGATGGTGAACGAAGGGGTGGTGGCCGAGGCCACCGATGTCGTGGTCTCCGGCATCGTCGACGGCATGACCGCGCGCCGGCGCATGAGCGGCACGGCCTCGGATGCCGACGAGGAGATGGCGATCAAGCTGCAGCTGGCCGGTGAAGCCCGGGCCCGCGCGCTGCGCCAGTGCCTGGTCTTCGCCGAGGATATCGGCATGCGGCGCGAACTGGAGGCCAAGGTCGCCGCGATCAGCCGCGAGATCGAGCAGTCGACCAGGGTGATGCTGGACGGCCTGTCGTTCACCGACATGCGCGGTGCCGGCCGGGGCGCGGCCGAGCTTGAGGTCAATTCGGCCGTGCGCATGCTGGAACTGGTTGCCGGGTCCCAGGCGGCCGACAAGCTGCGCCGCCAGGGCCTTGCCGCGATCGCCGAGAAGGCGGGCGACATCTCGCTATGACCGAGGGCCGGACCGGCCGCGAACGGCGGCCCCCCGTCGATGCCCGCGAAGCGCTGATCGCCGCGGGTACCGAACTCTTTGCCGAACATGGCCCGGATGCCGTGTCGCTGCGCACGGTGGCGCAGCGCGCCGGGGTCAATTACGGCCTGGTCCATCGTCATTTCGGCACCAAGGAAGCGCTGCTGAAGGCGGTGACCGAACCGCAGCTGGCCGGGCTCAAGGCCGACCTGGCCGCGCTGCCGGCCGGGCCGCCGGAAGTGGTGCTGGGCGCGGTGCTGGCCGCGGTGCAGAAGCGCGATGCCTATTGGCGGCTGCTGGCCCGGGCCATGCTGGCCGGCCAGGATCCCAATGCGGTGCAGTCCGACTTTCCCGCAGCCGATTGGCTGAACCGCTGGCTCTCGACCCCCGACGGCCGCACGCGGCTGGCCGACGGCGTCGACCAGCGCCAGGTGCTGGCGCTGTTGATGGCGACCGGGCTCGGCTGGATGGTGTTCGAACCCTTCCTGCGCGCGGTCACCGGCCTCGACGGCCGCGACGGCCAGCCGGTGGAGCAGGCCCCGCTGATGGCGCTGGTCGCCCGCATCGTCACGGCGCTGATGGCCCCGCCGCCGAAGGATTGATTCTGTAGCCAGTCGGCTACATACTCCCTCCGATCAGGGAGGGGGAACCCCATGGCATCATTCAAGGCCGTCGCAACGGTCATCGTGGCAGCGACCATCTTGGCAGCGTTCGTCGCCGCCGCGCCGGTCCAGGCCCAGCAGGCGCCGCTGCCCGCGGTCAAGCCGCGCATCCAGCCCGCGCTGAAGGCGCATGGCGATCTCTACGCCAAAAAGGTCTACAGGCTCGGCCAGTCCGTGCATGTCGCGGTCGGCTGGGATCTCGCCAATATCATCATGGTCGAAGGTGACGACGGCATCGTCATCGTCGATACCGGCCTCGATCTCGGCCGGGCGCGCGAGATGCTGGGCGAATTCCGCAAGATCACCCAGAAGCCGGTCAAGGCGATCGTCTACACCCATCACCACGTCGACCATATCAACGGCGCCAAGGCCTTCGCCTCGGACGACGACGTCCGCGCGGGGCGCGTGCGCATCATCGCCCATGACAGCCTGATGGAGAACGTGCAGCGCCAGGGCGGCACGATCGGCCCGATCCTCGGCGTCCGCTCGGCCTATTCGTTCGGCGCGGCGCTGGGGCCGGCCGACATGGAAGGCATGAACGGCGGCATCGGCCCCAATGTCGGCCACGCGGTGCAGGGCTCGTTCCTCGCGCCCACCGAAACCTTCGCCGACCGGCTGGAGACGACCGTCGCCGGCATCCGCCTGGAGCTGGTGCACGTCCCGTCGGAGGCACCCGACGAGATCGCGATCTGGCTGCCCGACCAGAAGGTCCTGCTGTCGGCCGAGGTGGTCCAGGACCACACCTTCCCCAATATCCATACGCTGCGCGGCGCGACCTATCGCGACCCGGTGAAGTGGTTCAAGTCGATCGACCGCTTGCGCGGCTTCAAGGCCGAGGCGATGGCCCTGCAGCACGGCCCCCCGGTCGAGGGCGCGGCCGAGGTCGAGCGGGTCTTGAGCGTCTATCGCGACGGCATCCAGTTCGTGCACGACCAGACCGTGCGCTACATGAACAAGGGCCTGACGCCGGAGGAACTGGCCCAGGTGGTCAAGCTGCCGGCGCATCTCGGCGCCGTCGGGCCGTGGATGGAGGAATACTACGGCACGGTCAGCCATTCGGTGCGCCAGATCTACCAGGGCTATCTCGGCTGGTTCCAGGGCGATCCGCTCAAGCTCGATCCCGTCCCGCCGGTCGAGAGCGCGAAGCGCCATGTCGCGCTGATGGGCGGCCGCGACAAGGTGCTGGCGGCCGCGCGCGAAGCCTACGACAAGGGTGAGTTCCAGTGGGCGGCCGAGCTTGCCACCTATCTGATCCGCATCGACCAGAAGGACAAGGATGCCCGCGCCCTCAAGGCCAATGCCTTCAAGGAGCTCGGCTATGCCCAGATCAACATCAACTGGCGCAACTGGTACCTGATGAGCGCGCTGGAACTCTCGGGCGATCTCGATATCGACGCGCTGCAGCAGGGCATCCTGCAGGTCTTCGCCTCGCCCGACACGGTCGCCGCGCTGCCGGCCGCGGGGTTCGTCGAGGGGCTGACGACCCGGCTGAAGGCGGAAGAGGCGCTCGACATGACCATGGCGATCGGCTGGGTCTTCCCCGATATCGACGAGGCCTACGGCCTGACCATCCGCCGCGGCGTCGCCGAATTCCGCAAGGGCGTGCCCGAGAACGCCGACATGACCCTGACCCTGAACAAGACGGTGCTGGACCAGGTGCTGCTGGGCCGCGCCAGCTTTCCCGGGGCCATGGTCAAGGGCGACCTGAAGGTCTCGGGCAATCCGCTGAACCTGGTGAAGATGTTCAACGTCTTCGAGAAACCGTTCGTCGATCCGATCCGGCTGACGGTCAGGTAGGAAAATAAGCCGACGCCCCTATGGCGTCATGGCCGGGCTTG